>JBGQEX010000014.1:0-47055 GCA_041496605.1 Piscinibacter sp. | reverse complement strand
TCGGTGGGACCCAGTGGTGAGCTCTTTGTAGCCAGGTGTTTGGCCAAATCGTATTGAGGCCCTCTTCTTTGGTGACTTTCTTCTGGGCCCACAGAAGAAAGTTACCCGGCCGCCGGGCCGGGACCCGGCGCGGTGCAACGAACCCAGAAGAAGCACCGAACAACGCAATACCTACTTCACCAAGGTCACCGGCACATCCACAAGGTGCAACACCTTCGTCGCGATCGACCCCATCAGTAGCCCGGAGATGGCCGCCATGCCGCCGGTGCCAAGCCCGCGGGTTCCCATGATGACCTGGTCGCAGTGCTTCTCCCGCACATAGCGGGCAATCGTCTGCGCCACGTCGCCGACCTCGACATGCGACGAATAAGTGATCCCCGCGTTGTCGAGCCTGGCACGGGCCGGCTGCAAGGCCGTTTCGCCTTCCTCCTGGTGGAACTTGTCGATCAGGTCCTGGCTGAGGTACTTCTTGACCGCCCCGGAATGATTCGGCGCCTGCACATTCAACAGCAGCACTTCCATCGGCTTGCCACGGGCGATCTGCCGACACGCAACATCCAACGCACGCATCGAGTTGTCCGATCCGTCCACCGGCACGAGCAGGCTCGGCATGGCGAGCTCCTTGGATTCAGGTCAGGCGTGTGCCGTCGCCGGCGCGGCGGCCGCGTTGCTGTCGGCTCGCGGCGCTTCACGCAGCTGTCGGCGCAGGATCTTGCCGATGTTGCTCTTCGGCAAGGGCTCGGTGCGGAACTCGACGATCTTCGGAATCTTGTAGCCGGTCAGGTGCTTCTTGCAGTGCTCGATCAAGATCTCTTCGGTGAGCGTGGCGTCCCTCTTCACGACGACGATCCTGACGATCTCGCCCGACTTCGGATCGACCGCGCCGACGGCAGCCACTTCCAGCACGCCGGCATGCAGCATCACGACGTCCTCGATCTGGTTCGGGAACACCTTGAAGCCGGAGACGATGATCATGTCCTTCTTGCGGTCGGTGATCTTGAAGTAGCCTCGTTCGTCCATGAACCCCATGTCACCGGTGCGGAACCAGCCGTCTGATGTGAACACCTTCTGCGTCTCGTCGGGCCGGTTCCAGTAGCCCCGCATCACCTGCGGGCCGCGGATGCAGATCTCGCCGACCTCGCCGATGGGAAGCTCCTTGTCGTCGTCGTCGAGCACTGCGGCTTCCGTCGAGGGGATCGGCATGCCGATGGTGCCGGTCCAGTCCTTGATGTCGAGCGCATTGGCGGTGGCCGCGGGCGATGTCTCGGTGAGGCCGTAGGCCTCGACGATCGGCACGCCGGTGACCTGCTTCCACTTCTCGGCAACCGCGCGCTGCACCGCCATGCCACCGGCGCAGGCCAGCTTGAGACCGTGGACCTCCACTTGCGCGAATTCCGGCGTGTTGAGCAGTGCATTGAACAGCGTGTTCACGCCGATCATGGCAGTGAAGCGGGTCCGCTTGAGCTCGTGGATGAATGCGGGCAAGTCGCGCGGGTTGGTGATCAGCACGTTGTGCGCGCCGATCTTCATGAACACGAGCGTCGACGTCAGCGCAAACACGTGGTACAGCGGCAGCGGCGTGATGAGGGTTTCCTTGCCGTCTTGCAGGTCGCGCGCAATCCACGCCGACAGCTGCTGCACGTTGGCCACCAGGTTGCCGTGCGTCAGGATCGCCCCCTTCGCGACGCCGGTGGTGCCGCCGGTGTACTGCAGGAACGCCACATCGTCATGCGTCAACGCCGCGTCGTCCAGCGTCTGCGAGCGGCCGGCGCGCAAGGCCGCGTTGAATTCGGTGACCTGCGCGATGTGCCATTGCGGCACCATCTTCTTCACGTACTTGACCACCACGTTGGTGACCAGCTCCTTGACCACCGGAAACATGTCGCCGACCTCGGTGGTGATGACGGTCATGTGCAGCGTCGGGTTGCGCTCGAGCACTTCCTGCAGCGTGTGGGCGAAGTTCTCGAGCACCACGATGACGCCGGCACCCGAGTCCTTCAACTGGTGCTCGAGCTCGCTGGCCGTGTACTGCGGATTGACATTGACCACTACCAGGCCGGCACGCAACACGCCGAACAGTGCCACCGGATACTGCAGCAGGTTGGGCATCATGATCGCGACGCGGTCTCCATTGCGCAGCCCGAGCGACTTCTGCAGGTAGGCCGCGAACTCGCGGCTCGCCTCGTCGAGTTCGCGGTAGGTCATCGTCACGCCCATGTTGCTGTAGGCGATCAGCTCGCTGAAGCGCCGGCAGCTTTGCTCCACCACTTCCTTGAGCGAGGCGTAGGCGTTGACGTCGACTTCGGCCGGCATCCCCGGCGGATAGTTCGTTAACCAGACCTTGTCCATGACGGTCTCCGTGCTCGTTGCTTGCAAATGTGGGTGTAGCACCCGCACACCCAAGGGGGTTTTGACAAAACGCAACTGCGGCGGCGGTGCCCGGTTCGCGTCAGAGCGTCAGGAAGATTTCGCGTGTCCCGCTGGCGGGGTCGGTGGCCGATTCCTCGAAGCGCAGGTCGCGTGCGAGTGCGAGCATGCGGTCGTTTTCACGCAGCACCGTGGCGACCAGCCGCCGCGTGCCGTGCCCGCGCAGGTAGTTGATCATCTTGTTCATCAGCATCAGGCCGAGGCCGCCGCCCTTGAGTTCGGAGCGAACCACGATGCCGAACTCGGCATCGATGTTGTCGGGATCGGCCAGTGCGCGCACCACGCCGAGCGTCTGCTCGGCGCCGTCGGGTCCCGGCGCCAAGGCAATGAAGGCCATCTCGCGCGCGTAGTCGATCTGCGTCAGGCGTGCCAGCTCGCTGCGTTCGATGCTGCGCCGGCTGTAGAACACCCGCATGCGGATGTCCTCCGGGTCGAGGTGGGTCAGGAACTCCAGATGCTGGGCCTCGTCCTCGGGGCGGATCGGACGCAGCGTGAGTCGGCGCCCCTGCCATTCGATGGTTTCGACCAGCTGCGACGGGTAGGGCAGGACCGCGAAATTCGCCGCGCCGGCCGGGCCCGCGGCGCTGACGCGGATGCGCGCATCCAGCGCAATCGCGCCCTCGTGGTTGACGAGCAGCGGGTTGATGTCGAGCTCGGCCAGCTCGGGCACGTCGACCAGCAGCTGCGACACCGCCAGCAGCACCGCATGCAGCGCGCCTCGGTCGGCCGGCGGCGTGTCGCGCCAGCCGTCGAGCAGGCGCGACACGCGCGTGCGCGAGACCAGCGCGCGTGCCAGTGGTTCGTTCAGCGGCGGTAGCGCCACCGCGCGGTCGGCCATCACTTCGACCGCGGTGCCGCCCTGGCCGAACAGGATCACCGGGCCGAACACGCGGTCGATGCTGGCGCCGACGATCAGCTCCTGCGCATGGGCACGGCGCACCATCGCCTGCACGGTGAAGCCGTCGATGTGCGCGTCGGGCCGCTCGCGCTGCACGCGTTCGAGCATGGCGCGCGCGGCGTCGCGCACGGCCGCAGGGCCGGCCAGGTTCAGCGCGACACCGCCGACGTCGGACTTGTGGGTGATCGTGGCCGACAGGATCTTCAGCGCCACCGGAAAACCGATTGCTTCGGCCGACGCGGCGGCCTCGTCCGGGTCGGCGGCGGCACTGCGTGTCGCGGCCACCGGAATGCCGAACGCCGTCAGCACCGCCTTGGCCTCGGGCTCGGTGAGCAACTCGCGGCCCGCCGCCAACACCCGCTGCACCATCGCCCGCGCGCCGGCGATGTCGGCGGGAGCGCTGGCCGGGGTGGCCGGCGGGGCCTCCATCAACAGGGCCTGGTTGTGCCGGTAGCTCACGCCCATCGCGAACGCGCGCACGGCTTCCTCGGGCGTGAAGTAGGTGGGAATGCCGGCGTCGCGGAAGATCCGGCGCGCGTCCGCCACCGCCGCGTCGCCCAGCCAGCAGCCCATCATGCGCGGCGGCGTCTGCACCAGCGGCACCAGCGCGCGGGCGATGTCGGCACTCGGCACGATCGCGGTCGGCGCGTGGATGAACAGCACCGCGCCGGCGGCAGGGTCGTCGTTGAGCGCCTGCAGCGCCTGCACGTAGCGCTCGACCGGTGCGTCACCGATGATGTCCACCGGGTTGCCATGCGACCAGTTGGCCGGCAGCTGCTTGTCCAGGCGTTCGAGGGTTGCGGCGCCGAGTTCACACAGCCCGATGCCGGCTTGCGCGGCCGCGTCGGCTGCCATCACGCCGGCGCCGCCGCCGTTGGTGAGGATGGCGAGCTGCTCGCCGCGGTTGTCGCGAAAGCGAGCCAGCGTCTCGGCAGCCATGAACAGGTCTTCCAGCGTGTCCACGCGCAGCATGCCGGCGCGGCGGATGGCGGCGTCGAAGACGATGTCGGATCCGGCCAGCGCGCCGGTATGCGATGCCGCGGCCTTCTGGCCCTGGGCGGAGCGTCCGGCCTTGACGACGATCACCGGCTTGTTGCGCGCTGCCGCGCGGGCCGCCGACATGAACTTCTGCGGCGACTCGATCGACTCGATGTAGAGCAGGATGGAACGTGTCTTGGCGTCGCTCGCCAGGTAGTCGAGCATGTCGCCGAAGTCCACGTCGGCATGCTCGCCGAGCGACACGAAATGCGAGAAGCCGATGCCGCGCCCGCGCGCCCAGTCGAGCACCGCGGTCACCAGTGCGCCCGATTGCGACACGAAGGCGAGCTCGCCGGCGGCGGCGTTGGTGTGCGCGAAGCTGGCGTTCAGCCGCATGTGCGGCGACAGCAGGCCGATGCAGTTGGGCCCGAGCACGCGCAGCAACTTGGGCCGCGCCGCGTCGAGCATGGCCTGCTTCTGCGCGGCGTCGAGGCCGGCGGTCAGCACCACCGCAGCGCGCGTGCCGAAGGCGGCGAGTTCGGCGATCAGGCCCGGCACGCTGGCTGGCGGCGTGCAGATCACTGCCAGGTCGGGCACGACCGGCAGGTCGGCGACATGCGCCATCACCGGTTGGCCGTCCAGCTCGCCGCGTTTCAGATTCACTGCGAACACCTGCCCGGTGAATCCGTCGGCCCGCAGGTTGCGCCAGACGGTGGCGCCGACGCTGCCGGGTCGCGCCGACGCGCCGATCAGCACCACCGAGGCCGGGTCGAACAGTGAATCGAGGTTGCGGATGCTCATGGTGTGGCGCGGCGTTGTGCCTGCGGTGCAGCATAGCGGTCGGAATTGACGAACACTTGACGAACGACAAGTGGGGTCGACCTCGTCATCCCGGCGAACGCCGGGATCCACTGTTCGCCGTCAACGTGCGAGCGGACTCGCGTCTTGGGGCAGTGGATCCCGACTTTCGTCGGGATGACGATCGTTGCGGCGGCACCGTTGATCTCGGTCGTGGGGCATTGAGGCCCAGTCCCTCGCCCGTCGCTTCGCGCTCAAAGGCGCAGCGCCGACGCATAGCCGGTCATTTCGAGGTAGCCGAGGCCGACGCGCCGCCCGCTCGCGTCGAGCAGCTCGCTGAGGCCTTCCCAGTAGATCGCTCCCGTGCTGGCGCGGCTGTCGAGCTCCTGGTTGTCGAGCAGCGCCTTCACGCCGAACTGCCCGGCCGGCGTGTCGACGCGCCACTCGACCGGATAGGCCGCACGCGACGCCGGGCTCGTCCAGCGGCGCCCGGGCGCGAAGCGCACGTCGTCGGCGGCGAAGTTGCGCACCGGTTGGCCGGCGGCGCGCACACTGCCGCCCGCCCACAGTGCCGACCCGTCGGCGCGGCGCAGGCGAAACGCGGTGAGCGCGCCACCATCGTCGAGGTTCATGCCGATCCAGTCCCAGCCTACGGCTTGTGCGTCGAGCAGGCTGTCGCTCCATTCATGGTCGAGCCAGGCCTTGCCGCGCACCGGCAGCGCCCGGGCATCGAGCGTCAGCGTGCCGTCGACGGCGAGCTGCGGCTCGCTGTAGTAGTGGCTGACCTGTTCGGGCATCGGCCCCTTGCGCGAGGTACCGGCGTCACCCTGCAGCAGCAGCGGCTGCGTCGGCGCCAGCGTGAGGTCGAGACCGAATCCGCCCAGCTCGCTCGCGACCTGCGCACGATAGCGCCCGATGTCGCGGCGCAGCTGCCAGTCGTGCAGCCTGAGCGCCGTCTCGCCTTCGGCTGCTTGAGCGATGCCGAAGCCGGCCCGCGCGATGCGCTGGTCGTGGCGCAGTCGGCCCTGCCGCAGGTCGCTGACCGCGGCGTGTGCGAATACCAGCTGGCTGGCGGCAAAGCGGCTCGGGTGGGTGGCGGAGACGCCGGTGCGCGAGCGGAAGAAGGTGATCTGAAAGCCGTGCAGCTGGCCCGCCGCGTGCAGCGCGCCGGTGACGTACCACCATTCGGTGCGGGTGTCGGGGTGGGAACCGAAGTCGGCGGGAAATTCCAGCGGTCTCGGATGAACACCGGCGGGCACCGCGTAAACCGGCCAGGCGGCCGAGGCCAGCGCTGCCGAGCACAGCAGTGTGCGCCTGCGGATGCCGTGAGTCGCAGCGTGCTGCGGGTTGTTCGGGTCTTGAAACGGATCCATGCTTCGCCTAGGGTGCGAATCACCACAACAAAAGTCAGGAGAAACATCATGCGCTTCGGATTGTGCGGAACCGTGCTCGCGGCGGCGGCTGTCGTATTGATGTCGGGCTGCGCGCAGACCGGCATGACCTTCTTCGTCACCAGCGCCGGGCCCGGCAACGGAGCCGACCTCGGCGGACTGGCCGGTGCCGACAAGCACTGTCAGTCGCTGGCGGCGGCGGCGGGCGCCGGAAGTCACACCTGGCATGCCTACCTGAGCAACAGCGCGGCCGGCGCCGCTGCGGCGGTCAACGCGCGCGACCGCATCGGCCGCGGCCCGTGGCGCAACGCCAAGGGTGTCGTCATTGCCAGTGATGTCGACCAGCTGCATGCGGCCAACCACCTCGACAAGCAGACGGCATTGACCGAGAAGGGCGAAGTGTCCAACGGCCGCGGCGACACGCCCAACACGCACGACATCCTCACCGGCTCGCAGCCCGATGGCCGTGCCTTTGCGGGCGACAGTGACATGACCTGCGGAAACTGGACCCGCAGCGGCGACGGCACCGCGATGGTCGGGCACCATGATCGGCTCGGATTGCAGGACGACGAGCCGTCAAAGTCGTGGAACTCGTCGCATCCGTCGCGCGGCTGCAGCCAGGACGCGCTGAAGAGCACGGGTGGCGCGGGGCGGCTGTACTGCTTTGCGGTCGACTGACCGGGCAATCACGGTCGGCAGGGCGGTGCCGGGAGACTTTTTTGCAATCGCCGTGAGAGTTTGTCGTCGGAATCGGCGGCGCGCGCGTTGCTCTACTTGGCGCACTTGCGCCGGCAGGCTTGCCTGCCCGATCCGTGTTTACCGCGCGCCCGACCGATGCTCAAGAATGCCTTGCTCGCCCTGTTGTTCATTTGCGGCTGTGCCCAGGCTGCCACGGTGTCGTTCGGGTCGGCACACGCGCTGGTCGTCGACGAGGACAGCGGGGAGGTGCTGTTGGAGAAAGACGCCAGCACCGCCGCACCGATCGCATCGATGACCAAGCTGCTGACGGCGATGGTGGTGCTCGATGCCCGCCTGTCGCCGGACGAGGCAATCCGCATCGAGCGCGCCGACCTCGACAGCCGCAAGCACACCCACGGCGGCGTGCCGGTTGGTGCGGTGCTGCCACGCCGCACGCTGGTCGAGCTGGCGCTGATGGCGTCCGACAACCACGCAGCGGCGGCGCTCGCGCGCACCTATCCGGGAGGCCTCGAAGCCTTCCTCGCCGCGACGCGACGCAAGATCGAGGAACTTGTGCTCGAAGACACCGCCCTCGACGAGCCCACCGGTTTGTCGCCGGCCAACCACGCCACGGCACACGACATGTTGAAGATCGTGAAGGCGGCTGCCGCCTACCCCGAGATCGCGCAGGCAACCAGCCGGCGCAGCGACGCGGTCAGCGTCAACGGGCACCGCCGGGTCTACCGCAACACCAATGCACTGGTGGGCAAGCCGGGCTGGGACATCACGCTGTCGAAGACCGGCTTCACCAACGAGGCCGGCCGCTGCATGACGATGCGGCTGCAGTCGGCCGGGCGCAGCATCCTCGTGGTGCTGATGGGCGCGGTGAAGCCATCGCAGCGCACGCTCGACGCGCTCAACATCCAGCGCTGGCTGGGCGGCAGCGACGCGCGCCTCAACTGAATCTTCGGTCAGCCCGGCGCAATGACTTGGCGCGGCGCGAGCAGGTGGGCGATTGAATTGGCGTAGTAGCGCAGCAGCGGTTCTTCGCCGGCTCGCGCGGCGAACAAGCCGTCGCGTTCATCGACCAGGTGGCGCAGCGTCAGCATGCGCAGGCCGGCACTGACGGCGTAGTCCCAATCGCCGCGCGGCACGTAGATTCGCGCGCCGCCGGCTTCGAGCTCGCGCACCCTGGCGCTGACGCTGGACTTCAGGTCGAGTTCGCTGATCGGCCGCGCCAGATTGTCCAGCAGCACCGTGGCCACCAGCGGCACCGGCAGCACCGGAATCAGGAGGCCGACCTGCGCCATCAGGTGGCGGCCGAGCGCGGCCACCTGCGCCTGCCGCTCGTCGCGGGTCAGGTGCTCGAAATCGATGCCGCGCGTGGCCGCATAGGCACGCACCGACACTGGCGTGCCGAAATTGACGCACGCATAACCGAAGCGATACCAGCGGCTGCGCAGCATCAACGCGAGTTGCGATCCGGCAAAGGCCAGCGTGTTGGCGAGGGCGCGCCCGCGGCCGCTGCGCCGCGACGGCACGCCGCCGCTCAACAGCTGGGTGCGGTCTTCCAGCGTGCGGTCGTAGTTCAGACCCAGCGGCACGAACACCAGGTCGCGTTCGCCGTGGGTGTGAAAGCCGCGCAGCATGTAGTCGATGACGCCGAACTTCGGCTCGCCCAGCGTGCCGTCGCGCGTGAGCCCGCCTTCGGGGTACACCGCCTGCGTGACGCCGGCCTCGGTGGCCATCGCGATGTAGCGTTCGAGCACGCGGCGATACAGCTCGTCCTTGGAGTTGCGGCGCACGAAGTACGCCCCCATCGAACGGATCAGCTGCTGCAGCCCCCACACGCGAGCCCACTCGCCCACCGCGTACGACAGCGCGGCCTTCTCGGCCGCGAGGTACGACGCGACGATGTAGTCCATGTTGCTGCGGTGGTTCATCACGAACACGACGGTGGCATTCTCGGGAATCGCGTTCAGGCCCGCGTCGTCGGTGAATCCGATGCGCACGCGGTACAAGGACTGCGACAGCTTCTTGCCGAGCCAGTAGCCAACGCGGAAATAGATGTAGGCGTTGAACGCCGGCACGATCTCGCGCGCATAGCGTCGCACCTGGGCCAGCGCCACCTCGCGCGGCATGCTGCGCGCATCGGCGAACGCCCAGGCGGAGTGCTGCACCTTCTCGTCGAACACCAGGCGATCGATCAGCGCCTGGCGGCTGACCTGCTGGAACGGGCGGATGTGGATCTTCAGCCGCTGGCCCACTTCGTCGAGCACCTTGTTGGCGCGGCTTCGAATGAACCAGCGCGCCGACGGCACCAGCAAGCGGTCGAGCAGCGCCCAAGCGGCGAGTCCGCCGACGGCCAGCGCCAGCCACAAGGGCACGGAAACGATGCTTGTCATGCGCGCCCGGCCTCAGTCGCCTTGAGAGGCCAGAACGCGCGCGCGCATGCGCAGCCGATCGAGCAGGCCCTCGTGCATCTCATTCCACAAGCCCTGCGCTCGCCCCGGCAGCCTGAATCGGCTTCTCGCGCCATAGAAGACCTGCGCCTTGCCGATCAATTCGACCAGCTTGCCCGACGCGTAGGGGTCGCTGCCCTTCAGCTCGGCGGCGGCCGCGAGCAGCTGGGACATGGCATCCGGGTTGGCCTGCGAGGCCCGGTTGGCATCGAGCACGGCTTCGATCCGGTCGGCGACGCGGGAGATGAGCTCGGAGGATTTCATGGGCAGCGGCGTTGGCGTGATGCCCATTCTCGTGGAAAAGCCTGCGCCGGCTACCAGTCTTCCTTCACCGCCAGCGCCATCTGCCGGCTCGCGGCGCTGTGCGCGGCGAGCCACGCGGTCAGCGTGCCGGCGAGCATCACGGCGGCGCACAGCAGCGACAGTCGGCCCCACGGCAGCATCAGGTCCATGGTCCAGTGAAAGCTCTGCGGGTTGACCACGTCGACCAGCACCACGCTGACCGCGATGCCGAGCAGCAGGCCGAGCAGCGTGCCGGCGGCCGTCCACACCGCGCCCTCGGCGGCCACCACGGTGAGCACCTGACGATGGGTGAGCCCGAGGTGGGCGAGCAGGCCGAACTCCTTGCGCCGCGCCAGCACCTGCGCCGAAAAACTCGCGGCGATGCCGAACAGGCCGATGGCGATCGCCACCGCCTGCAGCCAGTAGGTCACCGCGAAGCTGCGGTCGAAGATGCGCAGCGACAGCGCGCGGATCTCGCCCGGCGACGCGAACTCGATCAGCGCGCCGTCGATGCCTTGCGCGTTGGCGAGCGCGCGGATCGCCTGCTGCACCGACGCGAGCGCGGCGCCGGGTTGCAGCCACAACGCCATGTCGTTGACCCGCTCGTCGCCGCTCAGCCGCTGGTAGTCGGCTGCGTGCAGCGTGACGGCGCCGTGCTGGCGCGCGTAGTCGCGCCACACGCCGCGCACGAACACCGGCACGCGCCGGCCGTTCGGCAAGGGCAACTGCAAGCGCCGGCCGGGCGCGGCGCCGTACAGGCTGACCATCGCTTCGCTGACGTAGGCCGGCGTCTCGCCGGGCGGCGCGTTCACCAGCTCGCCGACCAGCGGCAAGGCCATGGCCGGGTCGGGCATCACGCGCGCGAGCAGCGCGATGGCGGGGCGCTTGGGGTCGAGCACGACGTATGTGACGCGCTGCGTTTCGATGCGCAGCACGCCGGGCAACTTCGCTGCGCCGGCGACGAGGGCTGGCGGCAGGCTCACCACGTCGCCGGCGGCAGCCGTGGTGGCCGCGCGTGCATACAAGTCGGCGGGCAGCACCACGTCGAGCCAGCGCGTCATCGAGTCGCGAAAGCTCGCCACCATCACCGTCAACGCGACCGCCAGGCTCAGGCTGGCCACCACGCCGGCCACCGCGATGGTGGCGGTGTGGCGCTGATGGCGTGCCCGTTCGACGGCGAGCAGCGCGAGCGGATTCGTCGTCGGCCCGATGCCCTTGAGCAGCAGGCCCACGCCCGCCGGCACGCAGGCAATGCCGCCGAGCAGCAGGCACGCGACCGACGCGTAGGCGGCGAGCGGAATCTCGGCCACCGGCGGCATGAACGACAGCCCCACGCCGGCCGCCAGCAGCAGCGGGCCGAACCACGCCGACGTGGCATGCATCTCGGCCGACCCCAGGCCTTTCAAGGCCTGCGCCGGCGCCAGCCGCTGCGCGCTGCGCGCGGGCAGCCAGCCACCAACCAGGGCCGCGGCGACGCCGAGCAAGCCGTACACCGCGGCGGGCACCGCATGGAACTGCAAGGCCGGCGTCACGCCCGGAAAATAGCCGCCGCCCAGGTCGCCGGCCAGCATCCGCAGCGCGAGCGCCGCCAGCGCCGTGCCGAGCGCGAGGCCGAGCACGCTGCCGGCGAGGCCGAGCAAGGCCGATTCGGCGAGCACCAGGTT
This sequence comes from Piscinibacter sp., assembly GCA_041496605.1. GTDB lineage: Bacteria > Pseudomonadota > Gammaproteobacteria > Burkholderiales > Burkholderiaceae_C > Albitalea. The sequence continues at coordinate 35,477 of JBGQEX010000014.1, read as the reverse complement.
CAAGCGTTCGCGCGCGCCGAGGCCCAGCACGCCGAGCAGCGCCAGCTGCGACTGGCGCTTCGCGACCGACAAGGAAAGGATCGAGAACACCAGGAAGGCGCCGGTGAACAGCGCCACCAGCGCCAGCACGGTGAGGTTCACGCGGTAGGCGCGCGAGACGTTCGCCACGCGTTGCGCTGCTTCGTCGGGCGCGGCGGCACGCACGCCCTCGGGCAGCGCGAACTCGCGCAACACGCGGTCGCGATCGGCGCCGGCCTTCAGGCGCACGTCGATGCGGCTGAGCCGGCCCAGCCAGCCGAAGCTCGCCTGGGCGCCGGCAATGTCCATTACCGCCAGCGGCAGGCCGCTGGCGGCCACGCTGCCATGCACCGCAAGCTCGACGCTGCCACCGGCGGTTTGCAGGCGCAGCCTGCGCGCGTCGCCGAGGCGTTGCTGCGCCTGCGCGTTGAGGAAGATTGCGCCGGGGTCGAAAAGCACGAGCCGATCCGCGCTTGCGTCCGGGCGCGGCAACAAGGCCGGCGCGAGCGGCGCGGCCACCAGCGCGTCGATGCCCATCACGTGCAAGGCCACCCGCTGGCCCTGCGCATCGAAGGCGTAGGTGTCGAGCTCGACCACCGGGCTCGCGATCGCCACCTGCGGGTGCGTGGCGACGCGCTGGTACAGCGTTTCGTCGAAGCCGCCGCGCTGGCCGCGCAATTCGAAGTCGGGCTCGCCGTTCACGGCCCGCACCGCCGCGCTGAATTCGCTCAGTGCCGACTGGTTGATCAGCTGCACCGAAAACGCCAGCGCCACGCCGAGCGTGACGGCCAGCAACGCGGCGAGGTGGCGCCAGGGGTGGTACCGCAGTTCGGGCCAGGACAGCTGACGCAGCAGCGCGAACATGATCGTCAGGCTTGCATTCCGCTGGCGGTGAGCGTGAACACGCGGTCGGCGCGTGCCGCCGCCATGCGCGAATGCGTGACCAGCACGCAGGCCGCGCCTTGCTCGCGCACTTGGCGCCCCAGCAGGTCCATCACCCGCTCGGCGGTGGCGGGGTCGAGGTTGCCGGTGGGCTCGTCGGCGAGGATCAGCTTCGGGCGGTGCACCAGCGCGCGCGCGATCGCGACGCGCTGCAGTTGCCCGCCCGACAAGGTTTGCGGCAGCCGCGGCGCAAGACCGTTCAGTCCGACGGCAGCGAGCAGTTCCTGCACGCGCGCTGCATCGGGGCGGCGCTGCAGCAGCAGCGGCAAGCCCACGTTCTGCGCCACGCTCAGGTGCGGCAGCACGTGGAAGGCCTGGAACACGAATCCGAGGTGCACGCGCCGAAACAGCGCCTGCTGCGGTTCGGCGAGCGACGTGATGGCGGTGCCTTCGATGCGCACCGTTCCGGCGTCGACGGTGTCGAGCCCGGCAATGCAGTTCAGCAGCGTGGACTTGCCGACGCCCGACTCGCCGAGGATGGCGATGAATTCGCCCGGTGCCACCGCCAGGTCCACGCCGGCGAACACGGCCGTGTCGCCGTAGCGCTTGGCGAGGCCGTCCACCTCAAGCAGCATGGCCATCGCGCTGCACCAGCGTCAGCGCGCGTTGCACGACTTGCGCGACCGCATCGGGCGCGTCGCAAGCGATGACGTCGCGCTGCGGCATGCTGCGCAGCCAGGTGAGCTGGCGCTTGGCGAGCTGGCGTGTGGCCGCGGTGCCGGTGTCGCGCAGCGGCGTGAGGTCGTTGCGGTCCAAGGCCTCCCAGGCTTGGCGGTAGCCGACGCAGCGCATCGCCGGCAGGCCCGCGTGCAGATCGCCGCGCGCACGCAGGCGCCGCACTTCGTCGACCAGGCCGGCATCGAGCATCGCGGCGAAACGCTGCGCGATGCGTTCGTGCAGCCAGGCGCGGTGTTGTGGCTCCAGCGAGATCAACGGCGGCGCGTCGTGCACCGCCTTCGCGCGATGGAACGACGACAGCGGCCGGCCGCTGATGCGCCAGACTTCGAGCGCGCGCTGGATGCGCTGCGCGTCGCCCGGCGGCAGGCGCGCCGCGGTGACGGGGTCGACACGCGCGAGTTCGGCGTGCAGCGCAGGCCAGCCCCGGTGCCGCGCTGCGGCGTCGAGCGCGGCGCGCACGACGGGGTCGGACGCGGGCATCTCGTCGAGCCCTTCGAACAGCGCCTTGAAGTACAGCATCGTGCCGCCGACCAGCAGCGGCAGGTGGCCGCGCGCGCGGATCTCGGCGACGAGGCGCGTCGCATCGGCGACGAACTGCGCCGCCGAGTAGGCCTGCGTCGGCTCGATGATGTCGATCAGATGGTGCGGGACGCGCACGCGTTCTGCGGCGCTGGGTTTGGCGGTGCCGATGTCCATGCCGCGATACACCAGCGCCGAGTCGACGCTGACGATCTCCACCGGCCGGATCGTCGCGAGCGCGTCGGCGATCGCCAGCGCGGCAGCGGTCTTGCCCGACGCGGTCGGGCCGGCCAGGCACAGCGTGGGAGTGCCCAAGCTCATGCCGCTGCCGGATGCGGTTCGCCGTGCCACTGCACCAGCGACCACGCGACGGCCGCGGTGCCGATGCTGAACGCGCCGATGCCCAGCGTCAGCGGGTAGACCGTGCCGTTCAGATGGCGCCCCAGCCACAGGCCGGCGCCGAACGCCGTCACCATCATGACGAAGCCCGACAAGGCCGCCGCGGTGCCGGCTTTCTCGGGGAACGGAGCGACGGCGCCGACCTGACCGCAGGGCTGGTGAATGCCGTGGCCGATCGAGAACAGCCACTGCGGAATCAGCACCGCCCACACCGTGTGCACGCCGGCCAGGCTCAACGCCGCCATCCCGAGGCCACCGGTGAGCGTGAAGGCGCCGGCAAGCTTCACCGTGCGCAGCAGCCCGCGCGACACCAGCAAGCGCCGGCACAGCCAGGTGCCGCTGATGTAGGCGAGCGAGTTGGTCGCCATCACCGCGCCGTAGGCCACGCGCGACAGGCCGAGCACGTCGATGAAGACGAACGACGAGCCGGCGAGAAACAGGAACAGGCCGCCGTAGGTCAGCGACAGCAGCGCCACCCAGGCGCGAAACGACGAATGCCGCACCACGCCGGCCCAGTTGCGCAGCAGCGAGGCGAGCTGCGTGGCGTGCGGGTTGCGTTGCGGCACCGTCTCTTCGAACTGCCACGCGACGAAGGCCAGCGTGGCGGCGCCGAACAGCGCCAGAACCAGCAGCGCGGCGTGCCAGTTGACCCATTGCACCAGCATGCCGCCGACCAGCGGGCTCAGCATCGCGATCACGCCCAGGCCGGTCAGGGCGCGCGACATCACGCGCGCGCCTTCGTGCGGATGGAACAGGTCGCGCACGATCGAGCGCCCGCAGGTCACCGCCGCCGCCATCGCCGCGCCCTGCAGTGCGCGCCAACCGATCAGCCATTCGATGCTGGGGCTGGCCGCACTCAACAGGCTGGCCAGCGTATACAGCGCCATGCCTGCGAGCAGCACCGGCCGCCGCCCGAAGCGGTCGGCCAGCGGCCCGCACAGCAGTTGCCCCACGCCGAAACAGATGATCAGCGCCGACAGCGTGAGCTGCGTCGCGCCCACGCTCGCACCCAGCTCGCGCGCGAGCGTGGGCAGCGCCGGCAGGTACAGGTCGGTGGTGATCGGCTGAATGCCCAGCAGCAGCGTGAGCATCAACACCAGCACCGGCGAGCTCATGGCGGTGCGCTGCGACACCGCAGGGCGCGCTGGGGCGGCGGACGAAGACGGCATGGCGGGAGCGTAGCAGGCCCCCATCGCGGGGCCTTCCGGGGCTCTCTGTGGCGCCGTTGCTGCGGCTGGGCAGAGTGTTTCAAACCGTGACGTCATGGTCCCGCGGGGTTGTTACGATGCGGCGTGCCGTTGGGAAATAAGGCGGCGCAGACAAAACCAATCCACACCTCAGAAAGGATTCCCCCATGAAACGCACCACTCGCTGGACGACAAGCCTGGTCGCTGCCTGCTTGAGCTTCGCCGGCTTCATGCAGACCGCCCAGGCCACGCTCGTGACCACCGAACAGGTCGCGGCAAGCGTCGGCGTGCACAGCGCGACGGCGCAGCGCGACTATGTCAACACCACGCTGGCACGCGCCGATGTCGCGGCCGGCTTGCAGGAACGCGGCGTCAGCGTCGAACAGGCGCGCGCACGGGTGGCCGCCCTGACCGACGACGAAGTGGCCATCGTGGCCCAGACGCTCGACACCGCTCCGGCCGGCGCCAGCGATGTGCTCGGCGTGATCGTGACGATCTTCGTGATCCTGCTGATCACCGACATCCTCGGCTTCACCAAGGTGTTCCCGTTCACGCGAACCATTCGCTGAACAACGAATCCCCCGTTCGCCCTGACCTTGTCGAAGGGTCTGCACGACGCGCGCAGGCTTCGGCAGGCTCAGCCCGAACGGGATTTCTTTCGCGCGAGTCGCACGGCATTTGATGCCCCTGATCCAAATTGCGCGGCCTACGCGTTGTGCCGCGCTGCTGCTGGCGGCGATCCTGCTCGGCGGATGTGCTGTGCAGACCGGCGCCCTGCGCGAGCACCCGCCGGCCGATCTTCAGCGCACGGTCGAACTCGAATCCACGCCGTTCTTCCCGCAGACCGAGTACCAGTGCGGCCCGGCCGCGCTGGCCACGGTATTGGCCGCCGCCGGCCTGCCCGCCGACCCGGCTGAGCTGGCGCAGCAGGTGTTCCTGCCGGCGCGCACCGGTACCTTGCAGATCGAGATGATGGCCGGCGCGCGGCGTCAGGGCGCGGTCGCGACACGCGTGCCGGCGACGCTCGAAGCCTTGCTGCGCGAGGTGCAGCAAGGCCATCCGGTGGTCGTGCTGCAGAACCTCGGGCTGTCGTGGTATCGCGTGTGGCACTACGCGGTGCTCGTCGGCTACGACATCGATGCCGGTGACGTGCTGCTGCGCTCGGGCAGCACGCGCCGCGAAGTGATGCCCATGCGCACCTTCGAACACACCTGGACGCGCTCCGGCGCGTGGGCCTTCGTCGCGCTGGCGCCCGGGCAGTGGCCGGCCGGCGCCGAAGAGAACGCCGTGGTCGATGCGAGCGTCGGCTTCGAGCGCGTGGCGCCGCCGGCGCAAGCCGTCGCCGTCTACCGCAGCGCGCTGGACCGCTGGAGCGGCAACCTGAGCCTGGCGATGGGCCTGGGCAACAGCCTCTACGCGGCCGGCGACATGCACGCTGCGGCCGACGCGTTCAAGGCGGCGGCGCTGCGCCACCACAGCGCGCCGGCCTGGATCAATCTCGCGAGCACGCTGCTCGAACTGGGCGACACCGGCGGCGCCGTCGCGGCTGCCCGCGAGGCGCAAGGCGTCGGCGACGCGGCCTGGCAGGCGCAGACCGACGCCGTGCTGCAACAGGCCCTAAGCCGTCAAGCGAAGCTCTCGTCGGAGCGCAGGTAGCGCCACTGTCCCGGCGGCAAGTCGCCGAGCATCACGCGGCCGATGCGCACGCGCTTCAGACCCAGCACCTTCAGGCCGACGGCTTCGCACATGCGGCGGATCTGCCGCTTCTTGCCTTCCTTCAGCACGAAGCGCAGCTGGTCATCGTTGACCCACTCGACCTGCGCCGGACGCAACGCCTCGCCGTCGAGCTCGAGCCCGTGCCTCAGCAACTCGAGGCTGCTGTCGGGCAGGGCGTCGCCGCTCACGGTCTGCACGCGCACCAGGTATTCCTTCTCCATCTCGCTGTCTTCGCCGATCAGCTGCTTGGCAATGCGGCCGTCTTGAGTCAGCACCAGCAGACCCACCGAGTCGATGTCGAGCCGGCCTGCCGGCGCGAGGCCGCGCAGGTGCTCGCGCAGGTAGCGCGTTCCCGAGCGGTCTTCGCGCCAGAGGTTCTGCGGCGTGACCAGCACGACCGCCGGTTCGTAGCCGTCCTCGGCCTGGCCGCTGACGTAACCCACCGGCTTGTTCAGCAGCACGGTGACCTTCTGCGCCTGCTGGAACTTGGCCTTCGCATCGACGGTGATGCGCTGGCCCGGAACCACCCGTGAACCGAGTTCGCTGACCACCTGGTCGTCGACCCGCACCCAACCCTTGGCGATCCATTCATCGGCCTCCCGACGCGACGCGATGCCGAGTTCGCTCATGCGCTTCGACAGGCGCATGCTGCCGGGGATCTCGGCGTGCGCGGGTTCGTCGCGGGGTGCGCGCTCGCGTGTGGGCGGCCGGGACTCGAACGCGGTGTTGGCCCGGCGCGGTTTCGGCGCGGGTTGAGGCGTCCTGGCCGGCTCGTTGCGGCGCGTGAAGGCCGGCGGCGGCCGGTCGCCGAAGCGCTGGCGCAGTTGCTCCTGATAGCGCGCCTCGCGCTCGGCGCGCTGCACTTGCGCTTCCGAGAGTGTCGGCCGCTTGCGTGGCGCCGAGCCGGCACCGCGCACGGGCGCGCGCGCCGGGCGCGGCTCGGTGGCGGCAGTGCGGGGTTTGGGCTTGAGTTTGAGCGTGGCCATCAGGGTTCTTTCAGCGGCCGCGCCAGAACAGGGCGTCCAGTTCGCGAAGAGTAACTTGCCGCCAAGTCGGCCGGCCGTGGTTGCATTGGTCGGCCCGATCGGTGCGTTCCATGTCGCGCAGCAGCGCGTTCATTTCGTCGATCGTGAGCTGGCGGTTGGCGCGCACCGCGCCGTGACAGGCCATCGTCGACAGGATTTCGTGCTGGGCGCGCTGGATCACGCTGCTGGCGTCGTATTGCGCCAGTTCGGCGAGCACGCTGCGCGCCAGCTCCACCACGTCGCCGCCGGCCAGGGCCGCAGGTTGCGAGCGCACCGCCAGCACAGCCGGCGAGAGCGGCGCGATGTCGAGCCCCAGCGTGTGCAGGTTCGCCGCCTGTGCTTCGGCGGTGGCAATTTCCTGTGGCGTCGCGGCAAAGGTCGCGGGAATCAACAGCGGCTGCGCGTCGAGGCGTGCCGCGACCAGGCCCGCCTTCAGGCGCTCGTAGACGATGCGTTCGTGCGCCGCATGCATGTCGACGATGACCAGGCCTTGCGCGTTCTCGGCCAGCACGTAGATGCCGGCGATCTGCGCGACGGCCTTGCCCAGCGGCCACTCGTCGTGCGCCGCCATCGCTCGATCAGCGGCGGTGTGCAGCACCGGGCTCGCGTCGACGGAACGCCCGGCCCAGGCGGCGGGTGCTTCCTGTGCGTACAGCAGCGCCGCTTGTTGCAGCCCGAGCGAGCCTTGCCAACTCCCACTCCCAGCATGGGAGTGGGCGGGGGTGAGGGCGGTGCCGGTGGCGGCCGGGCCCGCGCCTGCAACGATCCCGCCCTCACCCCGACCCTCTCCCGGGTCGGGAGAGGGAGCAATACCTGCACGCGGTACCGCCAGCGACATCTCCACCGCGCGCCGCACCGCCTGATGCACTTCCCGCGAGTCACGAAAGCGCACCTCGATCTTGGTCGGGTGCACGTTGACGTCGACGCGGTCCGGTGCGATCTCGATGAACAGCGCGTAGGCCGGTTGCCGCCCACCATGCAGCACGTCTTCGTAGGCCGAGCGCACCCCGTGCGCGATCAGCTTGTCGCGCACGAAACGGCCGTTGACGTAGACGTACTGCTGGTCGGCACGCGCACGCGCTGCCTCCGGCGTGCCGGCGCGGCCGCTGATGCGCAGCACGCCGAGGTCGAGCGACAGCGGGCGACTCTGCTCGACGAAGTCGTCGTGCAGCACGTCGCGCATGCGCGCCTCGGGCGTGGCACGGCGCCACTGTTGCACCAGCTTGCCTTCATGCCACAGCGCGAAACTCACGTCGGGCCGCGTCAGCGCATGGCGGCGCAGCGCCTCGATGCAATGCGCCAGCTCGGTGGATTCGGTCTTCAGGAACTTGCGCCGCGCCGGCGTGCTGAAGAACAGCTCGCGCACCTCGACGCTGGTGCCCACGCCGCGCGCGGCCGGGGTCAATTCGCCGGAGCGCGCGTCGAGCCGCAGTGCATGCGCGGCATCGGCGGTGCGGCTGGCGAGTGTGAGCTCGGCCACCGACGCGATCGCCGCCAACGCCTCGCCGCGAAAGCCCATCGTCGAGACGCTCTCGAGTTCGGGCAGCGACGCGATCTTGCTGGTGGCGTGGCGGCGCAGCGCCAGCGGCAGTTCGTCGCCCGCAATGCCGTGACCGTCGTCTTCGACGACGATGGCGCGGATGCCGCCACCGATGAGTTTCACCGTGACCTCGGTGGCGCCGGCATCGAGCGCGTTGTCCACGAGCTCGCGCACCACCGACGCCGGCCGCTCGACCACCTCGCCGGCGGCGATCTGGCTGATCAGTTCATCGGGCAGTTCGCGGATGGGGCGGCGCGGGGTTGCGCTCAACACGGCGTTCATGGGCTGGGATTGTAGGCAGGGGGTGGCCGCGATAATCCGCTTCCATGGAAGTCATCACCGCGCTCTGGGACCTGGTCCTGCACGTCGACGTGCACCTTGCCAATTTCGTGCATGCCTACGGGCCGTGGGTCTACGCGTTGTTGTTCGCGATAATCTTCGTCGAGACCGGCGTGGTCGTGATGCCGTTCCTGCCGGGCGACTCGCTGCTGTTCGTGGTCGGCACGCTGTGCGCCGTGGGCCTGATGAACCTGTCGTTGTCGATCGGCTTGCTGACCGCGGCCGCCGTGCTCGGCAACCAGAGCAACTACACGATAGGCCGCCACTTCGGGCCGAAGGTGTTCCAGTGGGAGAACTCGCGCTTCTTCAACAAGCACGCGTTCGAGCAGGCACACACGTTCTACGAGAAGTACGGCGGCATCACCATCGTGCTGGCGCGCTTCATGCCGTTCCTGCGCACCTTCGCGCCCTTCGTGGCGGGCGTGGCGCAGATGACGCGGCGCAAGTTCACGCTCTACGACGTGAGCGGCGGCAGCCTGTGGGTCGCCAGCATCACGCTGGCGGGCTACCTGTTCGGCAACATCCCATGGGTCAAGGAGAACCTCGACAAGATCATCTGGACGATGATCCTGTTGCCCGGGGTGATCGCGCTCGTCGGCGCGTGGCGCGGGCGCAAACGCCAGCCGGCGTAGCGGCGACGCGCACGGTTCTTTACAAACGGTGGCCGCCGCGGTGCCCGTCGCCGCGCTATTCTTGTTTCGAAGGGGGTCACCACGCGCTTTCGAAGGGCCAACGATGAAACACATTCAACCCGTACTTGCTCCGTTGGCGGGTGTGCTGTGGGCCGCGGCCACGCTCGCGCATGCCACCGAATACGGGACCGTGGTTTCGAGAACGCCGGTGACGGCGCAGGTGCCGGTGGCGCAGCGCGTCTGCACCGACGAGCAGGTCAACGTGGCGCCGCGGGCATCGGGGGCGGGCGCGCTGTTCGGCGCGCTGATTGGCGGCGCGATCGGCAACAGTGTCGGCGCGGGCATGGGTCGGGCCGCGGCAACGGGGCTGGGCGTCATCACCGGTGCGGCCATCGGCGACCGCGCCGAAGCAGAATCGATTCCGCCGTCGACGGCCCTGGCGCAACGCTGCGGCGTTGCCACCCGCTACGAAGACCGCTTCGTGGGCTACGACGTCGTCTACGACTACGCGGGCGCGCGGTACACGGCCCGCTTGGCGCAGGATCCCGGCGAACCGGGCACGCGCATTGCGCTCGAAGTCAACGTGGCGCCGGTCGGGGCAGCCCGGCCGGGCCGGGTCGGCACACCGGTGCCGCCAGCAGCGCCGCGGCGCGGTTCGGTCGATGCCTATCCCGAGCCCGTGGCCCGCAGCGACGAGGCTTACCCGCCGTCGGCCTATGCGCCGCAAACCTACTACGCGCCGCAAACCTACTATGCGCCGCAAACCTACTATGCGCCGCAAACCTACTACGCGCCGCCCGCGACGTACTGGCTGCCGGCGCCCGCGGTGTACTACGGCGCTTACGCCGGCCCGATGATCTGGATCGGCGGCGGATACCGCTACTACGGCGGGCACCGCCGCTGGCGTTAGCACCAGCGTGCCTCGTTTCAGGACTGCATCGGGTCGTGGGCCCGATGCGTGACGCTGCCCGGATGGCGCGGCGGCGCCGGCCTTGCGTCGCGCAGGCCGGGGCGCCAGACTGCGCAAGCCCTCCACGACCGGCTTCGATTCCATGCGCGTCATCGGCTCCCAGGCAGCGACGGTTCTGGCGCACCCGGGCGCCTTTGCGCTGCGCACGCTGAAGGCCTTTCGCGCCAATCAAGGCCTGTTGCTGGCCGGTGCGGTGGCCTACTACGCGCTGTTGTCCATCGTGCCGCTGCTGATCCTGACGGTGATTGCGCTGTCGCAGTTGATCGACCAATCGGAGCTGCTGCAAACCTTGGGCCGCTATCTGGAGTGGCTGGTGCCGGGGCAGTCCAGCGCGATCGTCGGCGAGCTTGCGAACTTTCTCGACCACCGCGATGTGATCGGATGGCTGCTGCTGGCCACGATGCTGTTCTTCAGCTCGCTCGCATTCACCGTGCTGGAAAACGCGATGTCGGTGATCTTCATTCACCGCGTGGCCATTCGCCGGCGCCGTTTCCTGGTGTCGGCGCTGCTGCCTTACTGCTACATCCTGTGCCTCGGGCTCGGCCTGCTGCTCGTGACCCTGGTCTCGGGCAGCCTGCAGGCGATGGGTGAGGAGAGTGTCGAATTCCTCGGCCGGCGCTGGTCTCTGGGCGGGGTGTCGGGCGTGCTGCTGTACCTGCTCGGCGTGGCCGGCGAGGTCTTCGTGCTGACCTCGGTCTACATGGTGATGCCGGTCGGCAGGCCGCGGCTGCGGCACGCGCTGATCGGTGCGGTCACGGCGGCACTGTTGTGGGAAGTCACGCGTCACGTGCTCGTGTGGTACTTCGCCACGCTGTCGCAGGTCAACGTGGTCTACGGTTCGTTGACGACGGCGATCGTCGTGTTGTTGAGCCTGGAGATCGCAGCCACCTTGCTGCTGTTCGGTGCGCAGGTGATTTCCGAATACGAGCGCGCGGGCAGGGACGATTGGGCGGGTCCGGTGCTGCCGCTGCGCACCGGCTGATCGGCGGCAACGCCGCGCGGCGTTCGCAAGGCCGGGTGGCGAATCGACAACGTAACGGGTAGGCTGCGCGCTCGATAACAACCGGAACGCCCGATGCTTCGTTGTCTGATATTGGTGTCGCTCGTCGTCTTCGGCTCGCAGGCGTGCGCGCAGGTCAAGCAGCCTGCGCCCGACAAGGCACTGCAGGCATTGTTCGAACGCGAGTTCAAGCTGAGCCTGCAGGAATCGCCGGAGTTCGCGACCTTCCTCGGCGTGGAAGGCTACAACGACAAGCTCAGCGACCAATCGCCTGCCGCCGTGATGCGGCGTCGGGCGCATCTGCGCTCGGTCATCGCCGAATTGCAGCGCTTCGATGCGCGGCGGCTGAATGCGCAGGATCGACTGTCGCGTGACCTCATGCTCGAGGACCTGCGCCTCACCGACGCGTTCAACGCCCTGTACGGCCCGCTGCCTTTTTCGGGCCTGGGCGGGTGGCTGCAGGTGGGCCCGGTGGACGGACCGCAGGATGTGTATGCCGCGCTGGCCAAGGCTGCGCCTTTGCGGAACCTGCGCGACTACGAGGACTATCTGAAGCGCCTCGCGGCCGTGCCGCTGGCCCTGGAACAAGCCACCGCGCTGATGCGCACGGGCATGAACTCGGGCTGGATGCCGCCGCGCGAGGCCATGTCGCGCGTGTCGTCACGGCTCGAAGTCTTCGCCGGCGACGACGTGGCCGCGAGTCCCTTGTTTGCGCCGTTCAAATCGTTCCCCGTGGACATGCCGGCCGACGAGCAGCTGCGTCTCGCGACGGCCGGCCGCAAGCTGCTGGGTGGCGCCGTCCATCCGGCCTTTGCGAGATTGAAGCGCTTCGTCGAAACCGAGTACATCCCGGCCTGCCCGACGGCGCTTGCGGTCTCGGCGCTGCCGGGCGGCGTGGCGTACTACGCGCTGGCCGTCAAGACCGGCACCACCACCACGCTGACGCCGCAGGCGGTGCACGCGATCGGCACGCGCGAAGTGGCGCGCATTCAGGGCGAGATGGACCGGCTGATTGCACAGGTCGGCTTCGAGGGCACGCGCGCGCAATTCATCGAATCGATCAGCAAGGACCCTCGCTTCTACTTCACTGACCCCGACGAGATGCTCAAGTCCTACCGCGACATCGCCAAGCGCGTCGACGCGGAAATGCCCAAGCTGTTTGCCGAGCTGCCGCGCCTGCCCTACGGCATCCGCGCGATGGACGCGCACGAGGGCGACAACGCCGAGCACTACACGCCGGGTGCACTCGACGGCAGCCGGGCCGGCTACTTCGAAGCCAACGTGTTGCACCTCGCCACGCGGCCGAAGTACGTCATGGAGAGCACCTTCCTGCACGAGGCCGTGCCCGGCCACCACCTGCAGGGCGCGCGTGCGCAAGAGATCAAGGGCCTGCCGGCGTTCCGTCGGACCGCCTGGTACAACGCCTACGGCGAGGGCTGGGCTCTGTATGCCGAAAGCCTGGGGTCGGAGCTGGGGCTGTACAAGGACCCGTACTCGCGCTTCGGGGCGCTGAGCTGGGAGATGGTGCGCGCCTGCCGCCTGGTGATCGACACCGGGCTGCATGCCTTCGGCTGGACGCGCGAGCAGGCGATCCGCTACATGATGGAAAACGCCGGGATCCACGAAGCGTTCGCGGCGAGCGAGATCGACCGCTACATCGCCCAGCCCGGTCAGGCCCTGGGCTACAAGATCGGCGAACTGAAGATCAAGGAACTGCGCGCACGGTCGCGCGCGGAGTTGGGAACGCGCTTCGACATTCGCAGCTTCCACAACGCATTGCTCGACGATGGCCCACTGCCGTTGACGGTGCTGGAGACGCGGGTCGACGAATGGATCGCGCTGCAAAAGCGCTCGCACGTGATCCCCGAGCGAAGTGTGTCGCGTTGACGGCAGCCGTGGCGGGGCGATGCCCCGGCCGGCGTTGCCGCCGCTCATGCCAATTCCTGCACGCAGAAACGACGTGCGCAGGCAATCTGCGACAAAACGTGTTCCCGGTTTGGTTTCCATTGGATACATTGGAGACCATTGATGACAAAGGCACACCCGAGCGAAAGCCGGGGTCGCAAAGCTTCCGGTCTACGGCTTTTCGAAGCCACGACAGCGGGGTTGCCCAAAAGGCGAGGTCGGCGTTCGTTGGCTGACGTCGTTTTCTTCCGGCGCGAGCCGGGGTGGCAATGCGCTGGCGCCGGTGGCCGCGGCGGGCGCGGATCTTGCGCTCGTGCTTCGACATCACAACCGAGGCCGAGACGGAGACCACCATGCACCTCATCACCATCGAGGAAACCCTTCTTCAATGCGGCGACGCTCGCGTCGTCATTGCCAAGGATGGGGACCAGCGTTCGCTGGTCGGTGTGAGCCACGGTCAGCAAGACGCGGGCGATTTCGTCTTTGTCCAGATCGATCGCGTCACCGTGCTCGAACTCGAGCGCGGCACCGTCGACCTGCGCACGGTGCTCGCGGACCGCTGCGCCGGCATCCTCGTCGGTGCAGTTGCCACTCACGGCGTTGCAGGCGTCGCGTGATCGTGTGGCGCTGAGCCGCTGCTCAGCCGGCTGAGCGCTTGGGCAGCACAAGCAAAGCGAAGTGCCCCTCAAGCAACGCGCCGGGCACGGGTTTCCCGGGCCCAGGCGTGGCGCCCCCTCGGGGGGCAGGAGCGAAGCGACGTGGGGGCTGACGCCTCAGGCCTGAACCGAGCCGCCGCGCGGTCCGCGATCGGCGGCGCCGAGCGACGAATACAGCGCCGGCGCTTCGCGCGGCATCAGAACTTCGATGGCGCGGTCGAGTGCCGCCGTGGCGCGGGCCAGCGACTCGCGCTGCGCGGCCACCTGGCCGCTGGCGCTGGCGAGGCGCCGGCGCAGCAACGGAGGCACGGCGCCATGGCGCGCCGCGCGCGTGAAGTGTTCGACCGCATGCGCAAGCGCGACATGCAACTCGGTGGAATGGTGGTCGATGGCTTCGGCATCGCGCGCGCGCAGCGCTTCACCCAGGGCCGACAGCCGCAGTTCGACCGCCGCCAGCGTGTCTTCCAGCACCGGGTCTGTAACCAGCATGCTGGTGGGGAGCGGCGGTGTAGTCATGCGGTGGTGGGCAGCCGGGTGGGTTGGGAAAGCGTAGACGTCTCAGCGCGATGCCTTGCCAAGCAATTCCTGGGCATTGGCGATCAGCTTGTCGGCGATCGCCTCGGGGTTCACGGTGAATGTGCCGTCGGCGATGGCCTGCGCGATGCGTGCCACCTTCTCGGCGTCGAATTCGGGGGTTGCACCGCCCACACCCGACATCAGTGTGGCGGCGGTGTTGGAGAGTTCGACCTGGGCGCTGGCTTCGGCCCCGGCGGGCGTCGCAGTGGCCTTGCCGGCTTCGCCCGGAGTCGCTCGGCCCGCTGTGGCCGGAACCAGCGCAGGTTTTTCTGGGGGATTGCCGATCTTCATGAGGTTCTCCAAAGGGCGGACTCGAGGCCCGGCCCATTCAACATGGACGGTGTATCGGCCGGTCTCGACATGACTTTAGGCCTTTTTCGCAAACGATCTTGCCGTGCGTGTCCGCTCACAACGACATCTCCAACCTGCGTTCGCCCACCGCGGTGCCGGTGAGCACGCGCCCGCTTTCGGTACGAACACGAGCCAACTGACCTTCCATGCCCGGGGTCAGCGCCAGGCCTTCGCCCGCCACACTGAAGCCGGGGCCACTCGCCAGCACCTTCACCGTGTCGCCGGCGGCGAACCACTGGCGCAGCTTCAGGTGACTCTGGCGCAGGCTCTGGCCCGGGTTGATCGCACGAGCAAGGGTGCGGCCGACGGCGAGCTTGGTGTCGGTCAGCGCCACTGCAGCGTCTTCGGCCAGATCGACCTCGGCTTGAATCACGTCGGCTTCTGCGACCACGCTGCCCGCCGACAACGGCGCGGTGGCCACCAACGCCGGACCATAGACCTTGACGGTGATTGGAACAAAGACATTCCATGCCGACGGCCCCTGGGTGCAGCGCAGCCCGATGCGCGACCTTCCCCACAAACGTGTGCCGGGCGGCAGATAGGGTTCGACGCGCTGGCACGGCGCGAGGCGCAGGCGCGGGTCGAGACGGCCCACGTCGATGTCCACATGCGTGACGCCCGCCACCGCGTGGCGTGTGCCTTGCAGCGCGAGCTGGCGAACCTGTTGTTCGAGGCCCGCGTCCAGCGCGCTCGCCGCCTCCGCAGCCCGCGCCAGCGGTGCGCCGAGCACGGCCAACGCGAACAGTGTGAGCACGCGCGCGACGGCAAGCGAGAACAACCCCAAGGTTTCCATGTCTCGCAATGTAGAACCGGCGCGTGCCCCGCGTAGCGCCGAAATGGTGGCCATTCCGGCGCTTATTCCCGCTTATGTTTGGCCGGCCGCTGACAACAATGCCTTCACATCGACTTCGTGGGCCCCGGCCCAAGGAAGGCTCACATGCTCAACCGTTTGACCAGCACGCTCGACTTCCAAGGCCAGGCCCTGAGCCTGCGCGCGGAACGCCAGCGCCTGATCGCCAGCAACATCGCCAACGCCGACACGCCGGGCTATGTGGCCCGCGACATCGACTTCGCGCAGGCGCTGCGTGAAGCGACCGGCTCGATCCCGCCGGCGCGCACGGTGAATACGAGCCAGCCCGGCCACATCGCCGGCAGCGCCGGCGCACGCGCCGAGCCCAACTTGCTGTACGCGACGCCGAGCCAGACCAACCTCGACCGCAACACGGTCGACATGGACCGCGAGCGCGCCAACTTCGTCGACAACTCGGTGAAGGTGGAGGCCACGCTGCGCTTCATCAATGCCGACGTGCGAACGATGCTCGAAGCGATCAAGGGCCAGTAAGGAGAGCTTGTATGTCGATGCTCAACATCTTCAACGTCGCGGGCAGCGCGGTCAGCGCGCAAAGCCAGCGGCTCAACGTGGTGGCCTCCAACCTCGCCAACGCCGACACCGTGGCCGGCCCCGACGGGCAGGCCTACAAGGCACGGCAGGTCACCTTCCAGACCCAGCTGATGGGCGAGGTGGGCGCGGCCGGCGTGCGCGTGAGCACCGTCGGCGAGGACCAGTCGCCGGGCCGGCGCGTGCACGACCCCAAGCATCCGAGCGCCGACGCCGACGGCTACGTGACCTACAGCAACGTGAACGCGGTGGAGGAGATGGTCAACATGATCTCGGCCTCGCGCTCGTACCAGAACAACGTCGAAGTCATGAACACGGCCAAGACGCTGCTGCTCAAGACGCTGCAAATGGGCTCGTAGCAGTACGGCCTGACCACCAGGAACACCCATGACCATATCCGCCGTCAACAGCACCGACACCTCGGCGCTGACGTCGATAGCGACTCCCGGCGCCGACGCCGCGGGCAGCTCCGACCGCTTTCTGAAGCTGCTGGTTGCGCAGATGCAGAACCAGGACCCGCTCAATCCGATGGACAACGCGCAGGTCACGAGCCAGATGGCGCAGATCAACACCGTCAACGGCATCCAGCAGCTCAACACCACGGTGCAGGGTTTGTCGACGCAGTTCATGCAAATGCAGGCGCTGCAAGGGGCCAACCTGGTCGGCCACGACGTGATCGTGCCGGGCAACCAGCTCGACATCGCCGACGGCGTGGGCCAGGGCGGCTTCGAGCTGACCTCGGCCGCCGATGCGGTGAAGGTCGAGGTGCTCAACGCCGGCGGGCGCGTGATCGACACGCTGAACCTCGGTGCGCAGACCTCGGGCATGCACAGCTTCGACTGGGATGCCTCGAAGTCCGGCACCGACACCAACCTCACGTTCCGCGTCACCGCCACCAGCGGTGCCACCAAGTTGTCGAGCACCGCGCTGATGCGCGATCGCGTCAATGCGGTCAACACCGGGGGCGACACGCTGACGCTCGAGCTCGCACGCTCGGGCGATGTGCCCTACGCCACGATCAAAGCCTTCAACTGATCACTACCAAGGACTCACCATGAGCTTCCAGCAAGGCCTCTCCGGACTCAATGCCACCAGCAAGAACCTGGAGGTGATCGGCAACAACGTCGCCAACTCCAACACCTTCGGTGCCAAGTCGTCGCGCGCCGAGTTCGCGGACATGTACGCCACCGCGATGAACGGCGCCGGCGCGAGCGCCATCGGCATCGGCGTGAACCTGGCCGCGGTGACGCAGCAGTTCACACAAGGCAACATCGTCACCTCCGAGAACCCGATGGACCTGGCGATCAACGGCGCCGGCTTCTTTCAGGTGTCAGACGGCAAGAACCCGGTCATGTACACGCGCAACGGCCAGTTCAAGGTCGACCGCGATGGCTTCGTCGTCAACACCCAGGGCAACCGCCTCATGGGCTACCCGGCCGACGGCACCGGCACCATCCTGCCGGGCCAGGCGACCTCGCTGCAAATGCCCACCGCCGGCATCACGCCGAGCGCGACCAGCAAGATCAAGCTGGAGATGAATCTCGACGCGCGCTCCGCGACCACGCTGCCGGCCGTCAGCCCGTTGATCGACATGTCGGACCCGACCACCTACAACAACGCCACCTCGCTGACGGTGTACGACGCCAAGGGCCAGGACGTGGCGCTCACCTACTACTTCCAGAAGGCGGCCACCGACCAGTGGAACGTCTACGTCACCGCCAACGGCACGCCGCTGGCCACCGATGCGAGCGGCAACCCGATTGCGTCGACGACCATCACCTTCCCGTCCAACGGCGGCACGCCGACCGCGCCGGTGGGCGCGGTCACGCTGAACATTCCGGCCTCCACCAACACCGCAGGGGCAGCCACGCTGGCGATTCCCGGCGTGGCGCTGACGCTGTCGGGCGCCTCGCAATACGGCTCACCCTTCGCGGTGACCGACCTGTCGCAGAACGGCTATGCCGCGGGGCAGCTGGTGGGCATCCAGTTCGAAGCCAACGGTGTGGTCACGGCGCGCTACTCCAACGGCCAGTCCAAGCCGGCGGGCCAGGTGGAAGTCGCCACCTTCCGCAACCCGCAGGGCCTGCAGCCGCTGGGCGGCAACGCCTGGGCGCGCAGCTTCGCCACCGGTGACCCGATCCTCGGCGTGCCCGGCGACGGCAACCTCGGCGCGCTGCAATCGGGTGCGCTCGAAGAATCGAACGTCGACCTGACGGCCGAACTGGTCAACATGATCACCGCGCAGCGTGTCTACCAGGCCAATGCGCAGACCATCAAGACGCAGGACCAGGTGTTGCAGACGCTGGTGAACCTGCGCTGATGCAACCCCCTGAACGCGTGGCACAACGGAGCTCGACATGGACCGCATGATCTACCTCTCCATGTCGGGCGCCAAGGCCACGATGCAGCGCCAGGACACGCTGGCGAACAACCTCGCCAACGTCTCCACGGTCGGCTTCCGCGCCGAGCTGCAGGCGTTTCGCGCGGTGCCCGTGCAAGGCAGCGGTGCCAGTACGCGCGTGTATGCGCTGGAGAGCACGCCGGGCTACGACGCGACGGCAGGCTCGGTCACGGCGACCGGCCGCAACCTCGACGTGGCAATGAAGGGCAACAGCTGGCTCGCCGTGCAGGGGCTCGACGGCACCGAGGCCTACACCCGCGCCGGCTCGCTCGACGTGTCGGCCGACGGCACCTTGACCACCAGTGGCGGCCTCACGGTGCTCGGCGACGGCGGCCCGATCCAGGTGCCGCCGAACAGCGAAGTCAGCATCGGCGCCGACGGCACGGTGAGCGCCAAAGGCGTCAACGGAAAGAGCAGTGCGGTTGGCAAGCTCAAGCTCGTCACGCCCGAGCTTGCGCTGCAACGCGGCACCGATGGGCTGTTCCGCGCCGAGTCCGGCGAGCTGTCGGCCGACCCGAATGCGCGAGTGCAGGAGGGCGCGCTCGAAGGCTCGAACGTCAGCTCGGTCGAGACCATGGTCGCGATGATCACCGCGGCGCGCCAGTTCGAGGCGCAGATGAAGATGCTGCAGACAGCGGAGGGCGACGAAAAGGCCGCCTCGCAGTTGTTGTCGATGAACTGAAATCCAACCCGTTCGGGCTGAGGTATCGAAGCCCCGCGCGGCCCTTCGATACCTCAGGGCGAACGGTTCTCGTAACCAAGGACCTCACACCATGATGCGTTCCCTGTGGATCTCGAAGACCGGCATGGAAGCCCAGCAGATGCAGCTGGACACCATCTCGAACAACCTGGCCAACGTCTCGACGAACGGCTACAAGCGTTCGCACGCGGTGTTCGAAGACCTGATGTACCAGAACCTGCGCCAAGCCGGCGCCAACAGCACCGAGCAGACCACGCTGCCCACCGGCTTGCAGGTCGGCCTAGGCACGCGCGCGGTCGCCACCTCGCGCAACTTCAGCCAGGGCAACCTGCAGCAGAGCTCCAACAACCTCGACGTGGCGGTGCTCGGCAGCGGCTTCTTCGAGGTGCAGATGCCCGACGGCACCACCGGCTACACCCGCGACGGCGCGTTCCAGGTGAGCGCCACCGGGCAGCTCGTCACCAACAACGGCTACACGGTGCAGCCCGGCATCACGATTCCCGCCGGGGCACAAAGCGTCACGATCGGTTCGGACGGCACCGTCAGCGTGATGCTTGCCGGCCAGGCCAGCGCGCAAAGCGTCGGCCAGATCCAGATCGCCAGCTTCGTGAACCCCGCCGGTCTGGACCCGAAGGGCCAGAACATCTACACCGAGACGCAGGCCTCGGGCAGCGCCAACACCGGCACGCCGGGCCAGAACGGGCTCGGAATGCTGCGCCAGGGTTTCGTCGAGACCTCGAACGTCAACGTGGTCGAGGAACTGGTCGCGATGATCCAGACGCAGCGTTCCTACGAACTGAATTCGAAGGCGATCCAGACCGCCGACCAGATGCTGCAGCGTTTGGGGCAGCTGTGATGAATGAGTGAGCATGGCCCCGTCCGCGGTGTCATCCCGGCGCACGCCGGGATCCACTGCCGCAGTGGACACCGGCGTGCGCCGGTGTGACGAGCCCGTAGCGTCGAGCCTCGAACGGAACACAACACGATGAAACACCTTGCCCTCCTCGTGGCCGCATTGGCCCTCGCCGGTTGCGAGACGCTGAACCCGCGGCCGAAGGTCGACGTGGCCGAGCCGACCTACGTGCAGCCGCAGGCGGTTGTCGCGCCGACGCTCAACAACGGCGCCATCTTCCAGGCCGGCCAGTACCGCCCGCTGTTCGAGGACCACCGCGCGCGACTGGTCGGCGACACGCTGACGGTGGTGATCGTCGAAAAGGTCAGCGCGAGCCAGAAGAGCACCAGCTCGATCGACAAGAGCGGCAAGCTCGCCGCCGGCGTCACTGCGCTGCCGCTGATCTCGGCCAATTCGTTCGGCCGCGCCACCGCGGCGGCCACGTCGAGCAACACCTTCGACGGCAAAGGCAGCACCGAGAACACGAATGACTTCTCCGGCACCATCACTGCCGTCGTCACCGGCGTGCTGCCCAACGGGCACCTGATCGTGGCCGGCGAGAAGCAGATCGGCGTGAACCACAACGTCGACGTGCTGCGTTTCTCGGGCCAAGTCGACCCGCGCGCGATCCAGCCCGGCAACTCGGTCGCGTCGGCGCAGATCGCCAATGTGCGCATCGAGCAGGCGGGCCGTGGCCAGCAGGCCGAGGCCCAGGGAATAGGCTGGTTGGGGCGGTTCTTTTTGAACGTTCTGCCGATTTGAGTCTGCTCAGAATCGGACGCATCGAAGGGTGCTTCCGACATGGACAAGACCGACAAACTGCTGCGATCCCTGATCGCGCTGGCCTGGCTCATCGCCACCGCCGCGCTGTGGTGGCCAGCCCCGTCGCATGCGGCGCGCCTGAAGGAAGTGGCGTCGGTGCAGGGCGTGCGCAGCAACCCGCTGGTGGGCTACGGCCTGGTGGTCGGGCTCGACGGCACCGGCGACCAGACCACCTCGGCCCCGTTCACCACGCAAAGCATCACCGCCTTGCTGCAGCAGATGGGCGTCACGGTGCCGGGCGGCACCAACATGCAGCTGAAGAACGTGGCGGCGGTGATGGTCACCGCACAACTGCCGGCGTTCGCGCAACCCGGCCAGACCATCGACGTCAACGTGTCGTCGCTGGCCAACGCCAAGAGCCTGCGCGGCGGCACGCTGATCGCCACGCCACTCAAGGGCGCCGACGGCCAGATCTACGCGCTCGCCCAGGGCAACCTGATCGTTGGCGGCGCCGGCGCGTCGGCGGGCGGCTCCAAGGTGCAGATCAACCACCTGAGCGCCGGCCGCGTGCCCGAAGGGGCGACCGTGGAGCGCAGCGTGCCCACGCCGCTGAATCAGGGCGACTCCTTGCAGCTCGACCTGAACTCGAGTGACTTCAACACCGCGCGCGAAGTCGCTCGCGCCATCAACGAACGCATGGGGCCGGGCATCGCGCAGGCGCTCGACGGCCGCGTGATCCACGTGCGCATGCCGGCCTCGCCTGACGCGCGCGTGAGCTTCATGGCGGAGATCGAGAACCTCGACATCCAGCTGGCAACGCCGGCAGCCAAGGTGGTGATCAACGCGCGCACCGGCTCGGTGGTGATGAACCAGGCCGTCACGCTGGCGGCCTGTGCGGTGGCCCACGGCAACCTGTCAGTGACGATCAGCTCCACGCCGGTGATCAGCCAGCCGTCCGCGCTGTCCAGCGGCGGGCAGACCGTGGTCAGCCAGAAGACCGACATCGCGATCAGCCAGCAGGCCGGCTCGCTGATCCAGATGCCGGCCGGCACCAAGCTGGCCGATGTCGTGAAGGCACTCAATTCGCTCGGCGCCACGCCGCAGGACCTGCTTGCGATCCTGCAGGCGATGAAATCGGCCGGCGCGTTGAACGCCGAGCTGGAGGTTATTTAGTGAACCTGCCGTCGACATCGAAGCTCGCGACCGACACGCACGGCATCGATGCGTTGCGTTCACGCGCGGCGACCGACCCGAAGGCGGCGATCAAGGAAACCGCCAAGCAGTTCGAAGCGCTGTTCATGCAGGAGCTGATGAAGAGCATGCGCCAGGCGCAGGAGGCGATGTCCTCGGGCATGCTCGACAACGCCGGCTCGAAGATGGGCACCGAGATGCTCGACACGCAGTTCGCCACCAAGATGACCGGCTTGCCCGGCGGCTTGAGCGACGTGATCGCGCGCCAGCTGGAACGCCAGATGGGCATCAGCACGCCGGCGCAAGCAGCGCTCGCGCCGGCCGGTGCCGCGGGTGCGCCCGCGGCCAAGGCCGCGCCCAAGGGCTTGCAGCGTCAGGCCGAGTTCCTCAAGGAACACCAGAGCGCGGCGCGCGCCGCCGAGGCGCAGACCGGCATCCCGGCCACCTTCATGGTGGCACAGGCCGCGCACGAGTCGGGCTGGGGCAAGCACGAGATCCGCAATGCAGACGGCACGCCGTCGTTCAACCTGTTCGGCATCAAGGCCGGCGCCAACTGGAAGGGGCCGGTGGCCGAGGTGACGACCACCGAAGTCATCGGCGGCGTGGCGCGCAAGGTGGTCGCGAAGTTTCGTGCCTATTCCTCGTACGCCGAATCGTTCGGCGACTACGCCAAGTTGATGAAGAGCAGCCCACGCTATTCCGGCGTGATCGCGCAAGCACAGGCCAACCCCGGCTCGGCGCAGGGCTTCGCGCAGGGCCTGCAGCGCGCCGGCTACGCCAGCGACCCGGCCTACGCCGACAAGCTCACGCGTGTGATCAACACCACCTTGCGCCTGCAGCGCAGCGTGGCCTGACGAAGATGGAGGCCTGAAGCAATGAGACATCTTGTGTCAAGCTATGTTTTGCGGGCCGAGCGCCGGGCCGCTCCCAAGCCGGCCCGCATCCCCACGGGGGATCGGCCGACGTACTCGTCGGCCGAGGGGCACCAATGAGCTCCGGACTGATGTCGATCGGCACGCGGGCGATGTTCGCCAACTACGCGGCGCTGCAGACCACCGGCAACAACATTTCCAATGCCAACACCAAGGGCTATTCGCGCCAGACGGTGGAACTGGAAACCGCAGGTGGGCAATTCAACGGCGCGGGCTTCTTCGGCAAGGGCGTCGAGATTGCGACCGTGTCGCGCGCCCACAATGAATTCCTGACCCGCGAGGCGGTCGGGGCGCGCTCGCTCGCGGCGGCAGACGAGGCACGGTCCAGCCAGCTGCAGCAGTTGGAGAAGGTGTTCGCCACCGGCGAGTCCGGCATCGGCTACGCGGCCGGGCAGTTCCTCAATGCCTTCGTCGATGTGGCCAGCCGTCCGCAAGACGTCGCGGCGCGGCAGGTGGTGTTGGCGCGCGCCACCGACCTGGCAGCGCGCTTTCGCAGCGCCGGCGAGCAGATCGATTCCTTGCAGAGCAACGTGGCGACCGACTTGAAGGGCGCCATTGCCGCCGTCAACACCATGGCGCAGCGCGTGGCCGACATCAACCGGCAGATCGCTGCGACCAAGGGCACCGGCCACGAGCCCAACGACCTGCTGGACCAGCGCGACCAGCTGATCAGCGACATCGGCAGCTATATGCAGGTGACCACCATCGCCGCCGACGACGGCTCGATGAATCTGTTCATCGGGGGCGGCCAACGGCTGGTGCTGGGCGGCGAAGCGACGACCTTGGCCGTGGTGCCCGACGCCTACGATCCGAGCGCCGTGCACGTGGGCCTGAAGGACGCGGCGGGCTACCACGCATTCCCCGACGACCTGATCAGCGGCGGATCGGTGTCGGGGCTGTTGCGCTTCCAGAAGAACGATCTCGCGGATGCGCGCAATCTGCTCGGCCAGATGGCGGCCGCGCTGGCCGGGCGCGTCAATGAGCAGCAGGCCCTGGGCCTGGACCTCGGCAACCCCACCGCCAGCGGCGCGGCCATCTTCAGCATCGGCCAGCCCGGCGTGGCGCCGGCCAGCGGCAATGCGAAGGACGCCAGCGGCAACGACATCGCGTCGTACATCAACGGCAGCGGCACGCGCGTGCCGAGTGTCAGTCTCACCATCACCAGCGCCAGCGATCTGCAGGCGAGCGACTACGAGCTGCGCAACGACCCGGTGACGGCCGGCGCCTTCCAGATCAAGCGCCTGAGTGACGGCAAGACGAGCACGATCAACTCGGGCGACGTGGTCGACGGCTTCCAGGTCAACATCGTGGCACCGCTGCCGGCGGCCGGCGACCGTTTCCTGCTGCGCCCGGCGGGCGATGCGCCGCGCAACATGCAGCGGGTGCTCGACGATCCGAAGGGCATCGCGGCCGCGTCGCCGATCACCGCCAGCGCCGGTGTCGACAACACCGGCACTGCGACGGTGGCCGACATCCATGCGACGAGCGCGGCCATCAATCCGCAGCTCACCGCCACGCTCAACTTCACCTCCGACACCGGCGACTACAGCTGGGAGCTGCGCGACGCCACCACGGGCGTGCTGTCCAGCAGCGGCACCGCCACCTGGCAGGCCGGCCAGCCGATCAGCCTGAATGGCTGGCAGATGCAGCTCAACGGCGTGCCCAGGACCGGCGACACGGTGGTGGTGCTCAAGACCGCCTACCCGGCCAGCAACAACGGCAACGCACGCGCGCTGACCGACCTGCGCGATAGTCACATCGTCGGCCAGCAGACCTCGGCGAGCGGCGTGGTGACGCCGGGCCAGACCATCACCGACGCCTACGCGAGCGCGATGACCGACATCGGCGTGCGCGTGCAGTCGGCACAGACCTCGGCGGACATGTCGGCCGCGGTGTCGGCCGACGCCGAAGCGTCGCGCAGCGCGAAAGCCGGCGTCAACCTCGACGAAGAGGCGGCGCGCCTGATCCAGTATCAACAGAGCTACCAGGCCGCCGCGAAGATGCTGCAGGTGGCGCAATCGGTCTTCGATGCGCTGCTGAAGGCCACCACCTGAAAGAGCCGCTCACATGACGCGCATCAGCACCGCCAACACCTACGACGTCGCGGTCGACAACCTGGTCAAGCGCCAGAACGACCTGAGCCGCTCGCAACAGCAGCTCAGCACCGGCAAGCGCGTCGTGCGTGCGAGCGACGACCCGACCGCGGCCTCGCGCGCCGAGCGGGCGCTGGCCAGCGTGTCGCGCATCGACGCCTCCAAGCGTGCCGTCGACGCGAGCCAGGCGCTGATGTCGCAGACCGAGAGTTCGCTCGGCGACGCCGGCGAATTGCTGCAGCAGGCGCGCGAGTTGCTGGTGGCGGCCGGAAACGGCAGCTACAGCGACGCCGAACGCAAGAGCCTGGCCGACCAGCTGCGCGGGATTCGTGATCAGCTGTTGTCGGTGGCCAATCGCAGCGACGGGAGCGACGGCTACCTGTTCGGCGGGCAAGGCTCGAACCAGCCGCCGTTCCTCGATGCACCGGGCGGCGTCCAGTTTCGCGGCACCGGTGGGCAGACGCAGGTGGCCGGCAACGACGAACTGCCGCTCACGCTCGACGGCGGCGCCACCTGGCTGGCTGCGCGCACCGGCAACGGCGTGTTCGAGACACGCGCGATCACGAGTACCGGCACCGCCTGGATCGACGTCGGCGGCGTCAGCAACCCCGCGGCGCTGACCGGTTCGACCTACAGCCTGCAGTTCAGCGTGAGCGGCGCGGGTGCGACCACGTATTCGGTGCTCAAGGATGGCCTGGCCACGGCGCAGACGAACGTCAGCTACGTCTCCGGCCAGGCGATTTCCGTCGACGGCATGTCGGTCACGATCGCCGGTGCGCCGGCGACGGGCGACCAGTTCGAGCTGCGCCCGTCGACCTCGACGCTCAGCGTGTTCGACACGCTCGACAAGGCGGTGACCGACCTCTCCACCGGCAACCGCAGCGCGACCCAGGTCGCGCAGACCAACGTCATGAACCTGCGCAACATCGACCAGGTGATGTCGCGCCTGCAGGCCGCGCGTTCGGGCGTGGGCGAGACGCTGAACCGTATCGACGGCGTGAACAACCGCCTCGACGGCCTGAAGCTGCAAGGCGAAACGGAACGCTCCAGCGCCGAAGACCTTGACATGGTGCAAGCGATATCCGATTTCCAGAACAAACAAAGCGGCTACGATGCTGCCCTGAAGTCGTATTCGATGGTGCAGCGCCTGTCGCTGTTCCAATACATCAACACCTGAGGAACCAACGAGTGAGTGATGCGATCCTGGGTCAGGTGGCCCTCGGCTACTCCCCATTCATCGACCGCAATCGCGCCGTCACCGCCACGCGGCTGACGGTGTTTCCGCTCAAGCCCGACGCGGTGCTCGACGCGACGCAGCTGCTGCATGCGGTGGGCAACGTGTGGCCGGCCGACGGCGCACGCGCGTCGCTCAGCGTGGCCAGCGAGAACCTGCTGCGCGAGCTGCTGCAGACGCGGCCCTCGACCAACCTGATGATCGAGATCCCGGTCTTCATGGCTGCCGACCCGGCCAACGTCGAAGCCATCGTCGCGCTGCATGCGCAAGGCAGCACGCTGCTGATCAAGGGCCGGCCGCTGCAGGAACTGCCGCGTGAAGTGCTGCCGTGCTTCAAGTATTCGATCATCGACCTGGCGGACGACCGCCGCGTGACCGAAGGCGCGATCGCGCCGGCGGGCGTGAGCCGCAACATTCCGCACGTTCAGAGCGGCGTGACCAGCGTGGCCGACATGGAAGCGAGCTTCAATCGCGGCGCCGCCGCGGTGCTCGGCTGGCCGATCGACGACGTGCTCAGCACCGCCGCCGTGGGCGGCAAGAAGGCAGGGCAAACTGACCTGCAGGTGATCGTCGAGCTGATCAACCGCGTCGACAAGCAGGAGCCGATCGAAAAGCTCGAGGGCACGCTCAAGCGCGACCCGTCGCTCGCGTTCAAGCTGATGCGCTACATCAACTCGCCGGCGTTCGGGCTGTCGGTGGAGATCAGTTCGTTTCGCCACGCGATCATGATGCTCGGCTACCAGCGCCTGAAGCGCTGGCTCGCGCTGCTGCTGGCCACGGCCAGCAAGGACACCAACCTGCGCCCGGTCATGTTCGCCGCGGTGCGCCGCGGCCTCTTCATGGAGGAGCTGGTGCGCTCGAGCAACGACGACGAGATGCGCAACGAGATGTTCATCTGCGGCGTTTTCTCGCTGCTCGACCGCATGTTCCGCCAGCCGTTTTCCGAGCTGATGCGAACGATCCCGGTGCCCGAGCGCGTCTACCAGGCGCTGGTCGACGGCACCGGCCCGTATCAGCCCTATTTCGACCTGGTGAAAGCGGTCGAATCCGAATCGCTGTACGACTTCCGCACCGCCGCCGACAACCTGATGATGAGCGTCAGCGAAATCAACCGCGCCGAGTTGCGCGCATTGACCGCGGCAGCGCAGCTCGACTGACGCCGCGCTGCTTCTGCTGGCAGCCATGAGGCAGCACGAGTCGTGGGCCGACGCGAAGGCGCTGCGGCAGTTCTTCGACCACCTGTCCGACGCGGTACTGCTGCTCGACCCGCGCGCGCGCATCACCTTCGCCAACACCGCCGCGCTGCGCTGCCTGCCGTGCGAGACCGGCATGCCGCTGGCCCAGCTGCGCGCGCTGCTGGGCGATACCGCGCTGCAGTGGGTGCAGCAGCGCGTCGGCGCGGCCGTCGGCGTCGACCGTCCGGGGGCGCCGGCGCTGGCCGTCACGCTGCCCGACGGGCGCGCCGCCCAGCTCGTGTGGCAGGTGCTCGATGCGACCCATTCCGCGTTGTGCATGCAGTTCGCCCCGGCGCCTGCTGCAGACACGGCGCCGGCCTCGCTGTGCACGGACCTGTCCGACCCGGGGGTGGCCGAGCTGGTGCGCGTGTTCTGGAAGTCGCCGTTTCCCGCCACCTTGCAGGACAGCGACTACCGCATCGTCGACGTCAATGCGGCCTATCTCGAGTTCAGCGGCTACACGCGCGAGCGATTGATCGGCATCGACCCGCTGGAGCCGCAGCCGAAGGAAGACCGCGACGCCAATCGCGTGGCGCGCCCGCGCCCTGCGGCGGGCACCAATGGGTGATGTAAGGAGTGGTCAGGGCGACTTGCCGCGGCGCCGGTTCAAGTTCACCGCGCTCCTGCCGAAATCAAACGGACGCGGCCGGCGTCTCCTGCACGGCCACTCGTTCCCCATTTCCTGCGACAGCGGGCTCATTGCACCACCCATCGGCATGCTGCCTCACTTGTCCCGCATCTCATTCTGGCTGGCGGCGCTGGCGGCGGCAGCGTCGCTGGTCACGCCCGACAGCGACGGCGCGCTGCTGGCCAGCGTGGCTATCGTCGCCTTGCTGGGCGCGCTGGTGCTGCGTCGCTTCGGCATGCAGCCGGCGGCGAGCCCCGAATTCACTGCAACTGCGTCCATCGACGACGCGGCCATGCTCGAGGTCGCGACCGTGCTGGCCCGGCGGCTCGCCGCGGCGCCTTCACTGGCGCAGGCATTGCGCGCTGCCGGCGACGTGCTGACGCTCGAACTGGGCGCTCATGGGGTGACGCTGCATGAGCCCGGCGCCCCGGTGGCCGAACGTTCTCCGCTGCACGATGCGGCGCGCACCCGCGCGGTCGCAGGGGACGCCGACGCCGGTTTCGCCGTGCCGGTTTCGTGCGACGGCCATGTGGTCGCGCTGCTGACGCTCAAGGGCACCGCACTGAACGTGACGCCGGCCTCGCTGCTGAGCCTGTTGGAGCTGGTGCGGGTCCAGCTCGACGGCGTGGTCCAGCGCGAAGCCCAGGTGCCGTCTGCCGCGCCGCCGAGCCGGGCCGATCCGGCGCCGCTCGACGAGGGCGGTGAGTTCCTCGGCGCGTTGGTCGAGAACCTGCCGGTCAGCGTGTTCGTCTTCGAACCGTCGGCGCTGCGGCTGCTGGCCATCAACCGCCATGCCGAAACCGAGTTCCGCCTGCAGCGCAAGGCACTGCTGGGCAAGACCCTGGTCGAGGCAGTCGCAGGCGACGTCAGCGGGCTGGCCGAACCCGCGATGCGGCAGGCGATCCGCGACCGCGCGACGGTGGACTGCGACTGCGAATGGCTCGGTCGCCACAAGCGGCATGTCGTCAACCTCCGCAACGTCGTGCTGTGCCATCCCGACGGCACGCCGCGCTTGCTGGTCGCGCTGGCCCGCGACATCAGCGCCGAGCGCAACACCCGGCGCGAGCTCGAGGAGTCGCAGGCGCGCAGCCGCGAGTTCGTCGAAACCATGGACGACGTGCTGTTCGTCAGCAACCCGAAGCGCTCGCATTTCGAATTCCTGGCCGGCAGCGCGTTCGATACGCTGGGCGTGACACCCGAGCAGTTCGCTCACGACCACGCGGCCATCCTGATGAACCTCGTGCCCGAGGACCGGCCGCTGCTGATCGAGCGCGAGCAGCGCGAGATGCGGCTCGAGCCCGCCGATGTCACCTATCGCATCAAGCACCCGAGCAAGGGCCTGCGCTGGATTCGGTCGCGCTCGCGCCCGCGTTCGCTGCCCGACGGCACGCTGCGCGTCTACGGCCTGCTGAGCGACGTGACCTGCGATCGCGAGCGTGAAGTCGAGCTCGAACGCGCGCGCGACGAAGCCGAGGCCGCAAGCATGGCCAAGAGCCAGTTCATGGCCAACATGAGCCATGAGATCCGCACGCCGATGAACGGCATCCTGGGCATGACCGAACTGCTGCTGGGCACGACGCTCAACGACCGGCAGCGGCGCTTCGCGAAAGCGGTGTACCGGTCCGGCGAATCGCTGCTGGAGATCATCAACGACATCCTCGACTTCTCCAAGATCGAAGCCGGCAAGCTCGAGCTCGCGCCCACCGACTTCGGGCTGCGCGGCGTGGTCGAAGACACGCTCGAACTGCTGGCGCCGCGCGCGCACGAGAAGGGCCTGGAGCTGAGCTTCCACGAGGCGCCGGGCCTGCCGCCGATGGTGCACGCCGATCCGTTGCGGCTGCGCCAGGTGCTGACCAACCTGATCGCCAACGCGATCAAGTTCACCGAGCGCGGCGAAGTCGTGATCGACTTGCGACATGGGCAGGCGCCGGACGAGCCGGGGCAGATGATGTTGGAGTTCACGGTGCGCGACACGGGCATCGGCATCGAGCCGGACGTGCTGCCGCGCCTGTTCCGCGCGTTCACCCAGGCCCACGGCGGCATGTCGCGCCGCTACGGTGGCACCGGCCTGGGCCTGGCGATCTCCAAGCAGCTGATCGAACTGATGGGCGGACACATCGAGGTCACGAGCGCGCCGGGCGTGGGCTCGCAATTCGTGTTCAGCGTGCCGGTGCTGACCGCCACCGGATCGGTCGACAGCTCCCTGGCCGATCTCGACGGCAGCGAACTCAGCACCCTGCGCGTGCTGGTGGTCGAAGACCACGAGACCAACCGCACGGTGCTCGAGAACATGCTCGGGGCCTGGGGCATGGACGTGACGCTGGCCGAGGACGGCCAGCAGGCACTGGACATCCTGCGCGGCAACACGGTGCTCGATGCGAACTTCGATCTCGCACTGGTCGACATGCGCATGCCGCGCCTCGATGGCGTCGCGCTCGCGCGCGCACTGCAATCGGACGGCACGCACCCCGACATGAAGCTGATCCTGCTGTCCAGCGTGTCGTCACCCGACGATGTGCGCTCGGCGCAGCTCGCAGGGTTCCACCGCTTCGTGGCCAAGCCGGTGCGCAAGGCCGAACTGCGCCAGGCGATTCTGGGCGTGTCCGCCACGCGCCGCGACAGCGCCCCATTGACGCCCCGGCTGCAGGGGAACATCCTAGTGATCGAAGACAACCCGGTGAACCAGGAGGTCATCGGCCAGATGCTGCGCCACCTCGGACTGCGGGTGCGCGTGGCCGCGAGCGCTCTGCAGGGCTTACGCGCACTGTGTGAGGCACACTTCGACCTGGTGCTGATGGATATCCAGATGCCCGGGATGGACGGGGTCGAGGCGCTGAGCTGGTTCCGCCGCGGAACCGGGGGGCGTTTCAGCTTCGTCACACCGAGCAGTACGCCGGTGATCGCGGTCACCGCGAACGCGCTGGGGGGCGATGAAGGTCGCTTTCTCGCGCTGGGCTTCGATGACTATCTTTCCAAACCGTTTCGCCAAAGCCAGCTGCTCGCCATGATGATCAAACGCCTGAGCCCGAACGCCCCCACCGGTTCCGATGAGACTCCGCGGCGCACAGGCGGCGACGGGCCGTCCGACATCGCGTGGGCGCCGCCCGCCGAATCGGCGGATGCAGGCGCCGCGGGCCTGGTGCTCGACGCCGGCGCCCTGGCACGCCTGCACGAACTCGACCCGCTGGGAGAGAACCAGCTGCTCGTACGCGTCATCAAAGCCTTCGAGACTTCGGCTGGGCGGCTCGTGCCGCAGCTGCAGGATGCGTGCCGCGCCGCGGACACGGCCACGGTGCGCCATGTGGCGCACACGCTGAAATCGTCGTCGGCCAGCATCGGGGCCGTCAAGTTGTCGCAAATTTGTGCCGAAATCGAGACCGGCATTCGTACCAACCAGCTCGATAACCTCGATGATCGGGTCGACTCCATGTGCGCCGAGATCGAGATCGTGTTACACGCGCTGAGGCGATTGCTGCCGGACGCCAAACCATGAATCCAAGCGTTGCTTCGGCCGACGAGGATCCGCCGGGCCAGCCGCGGGTGTTGCTGGTCGACGACGACGAGGTCAACCTGCTGCTGACCTCGGTCGCGCTGCGCGAGCGCGGCTTCGCGATCACCGAGGCCACCAGCGGCGAACGCGCCATCCAGGTGCTGGCCGACTGGCTGCCCGACGTCGTCGTGCTCGACGCGATGATGCCGGGGATGGACGGTTTCCAGACCTGCCGCGAATTGCGCTCGCTGCCCGGCTTCGAATCGCTGCCGGTCCTGATGCTCACCGGGCTCGATGACGACGCGTCGATCAACCGCGCCTACGAGGCCGGCGCGACCGACTTCTTCGTCAAGTCCACCCACTGGAGCCTGCTTGCCGGGCGCTTGCGTTACCTCCTGCGCTCGTCGCGCACGCGGCTCGAGCTCGAACGCAGCAAGTCCAAGTTGGCTCGCGCCCAGGACCTGGCGCGCATGGGCAGCTTCGACTGGAAGCGCGAACACGGCAGCCCGGTGTTCTCGGTCGAAGGCCTGCGCGTGTTCGGCCTCGGGCCGGGCAGCAAGCTCGAATTCCGCCAGGTGCTGCGCCTGCTGCCCACCGAAGACCGCTCCGGCTTCCTGACCGTGCTGCATGACGTGATGAGCCACAGCTCGGTGCTCGCCACCGACATTCCGGTGACGCTGGCCGACGGGCGGCAACGCATCATCCACACCGAAGCCGAGCCCGAGTTCAACGAGCACGGCAACCTGATCGGCTACACCGGCATCGTGCAGGACGTGACCGATCGGCGCATGGCCGAGGACAAGATTCGCCACCTTGCCAACTTCGACGCGCTGACCGGCCTGCCGAACCGCCGCCAACTGATCTGGCGCACCGAGCGCGCGCTCGAATACGCACGGCGCCTGAACCACCAGGTGAGCCTGTTGCTGATCGACCTCGATCGCTTCAAGGTCATCAACGACACGCTCGGCCACGGCGCCGGCGACGAATTGCTGATGGAAGTGGCGCGCCGCCTGCGCTCCTGCGTGCGCCACTCCGACCAGGTGATGGAGAGCTCGATCGAAGCCATGGGCTCGCGTTCGCACCGCACGCTCGAGGCCGTGGGGCGGCTGGGCGGCGACGAATTCGTGGCGCTGCTGCCCGAAGTGGTCGACGAGCGCGACGCCGAGCGCGTGGCGGTGCGCATCCTCGACCTGATGCGCGAGCCGATCTTCGTCGGCGGGCAGGAGTGCTTCGTCACCGCCAGCGTGGGCATCGCGATGTTCCCGCGCGACGGCGTGACGGTGGCCGACCTGATGCGCAATTCCGACGTGGCCATGTACTCGGTGAAGGCGCAGGGCCGCAATGCCGCCTCGCTGTACCGTCCGCAGCTGGCCGGCAAGGGCCGCGAGAAGCTGGAACTCGAAAGCGCGCTTCACAAGGCGATCGAACGCAACGAGCTGGTGCTGCACTACCAGCCCAAGATCGACGTGCGCGCGGCCCGCATGGTGGGTGCCGAGGCCTTGATGCGATGGCAGCGCGGCGGCGTGCTGGTGCCGCCGGGCGAATTCATTCCGCTGGCCGAGGAAACCGGCCTGATCATTCCGCTCAGCGAGTGGGCGATCCGCGAAGCCGCGCGCCAGGCGCGCATCTGGCAAGACAACTTCGGGTTCGCCGACTCGATCGCGGTCAACCTGCCGAACCGCCTGTTCGAGCGCACCGACCTGGTCGAGCACATCCACCAGGCGGTCACGCAGTACGGCGTGCCGCACCATGCCATCGAGCTCGAGATTACCGAGACGGGGCTGATGAAGGATCTGCAGAACGTCATTCCGTCGCTGCACCGCCTGAACGAGATCGGCGTCGAGATTTCGATCGACGACTTCGGCACCGGCTACTCGTCGCTCGCCTACCTGACCACGCTGCCGATCAGCGAGCTGAAGATCGACCGCTCGTTCGTGCGCGACCTCGGGCTCACGCCGCAGAGCTCGGCGGTGGTCACGGCGATCATCGCGCTGGCGCGTTCGCTCGGCCTGCGCGTGGTGGCCGAAGGCGTGGAGAACCTGCGCCAGATGGAAGTGCTGCACCGCCTGGGCTGCGGCGTGATGCAGGGCTTCCTGTTCAGCAAGCCGCAGATGCCCGACGACATCGAGAAGTGGCTGCAGCAGACGATTCTGCCGAAGAAGGCGACGTGGATCGGCAAGGTCGGCGACAACGAAGCGGCCGAGTCCCTGCGGGCTGCGGCCGACGCGCGCCATCCGCGCGCGACGCCGGCGGCCTAGAACAGGCCCTAGAGTTCAACCGAACGTGGCAGACGTCCTTCCGGCCCAAGTCGCCAAGGCGGCACTGCGCCGCTTGGTGATGGCCAAGCTCGAGCCGACGCCCGAGAACTACTCGCGTGCCTACCAGCAGGAAGTGGGCGGTGGTGCGTCGGCACCGCCGTCGGCGCTGCCTGAACGCGCACAGCGCGTGGTCGAGCGCCTGGTCGCGCGATCGTTCGACAGCGAAGCGGCTGCGGGCCTGAGCGCCGCGCTGGCCGATGGCCGCTGGGAGCAGGCCGAGCGTTTGCTCGACGCACCCGACGCCAGCGGCGAGCAGCTGGCGTCGCTGATCGACCGCATCGTTCGCGGCGTCGAGAGGCGCAGCCGCCAGTGGACCAGCGCGCGCAAGAAAGACAGCCTGCAGCGCGTGCTCGACGGCAGCCGCGGCGACGCCAATCGCCTGCAACAGCGGCTGCGCCAGCTGGTGGCGAGCTGGGACACCGAAGCCGGCGACGGTGCCACGGACACCGGCATGGAACCGGTGCTGTCCGACCTGGCGCCGCTGGACGCGACCGACGTCGCGCCGCGCACGCCCGCGCCGCCCGAAGGCCTCACGCGCATCGCCCCCGACGCGGCGCCGGCGCTCGAATGGAACCGCGTCGTCGGCACGTTCGACGCGACGATCATGCACGCGCTGCCGCCGCGCGAAAAGGAAGGCCGCCAGCTGGCCGACGCCATCGCCGAAGCCACGCGGCGCATCCAGGCCGAAGGCGCGACGCCGGTGCTGGCCAACGAGCTGGCCGCCTTGTGCTTGCGCGCCGACCGCGTGCTGGAGCACCGCCACCACCTGATCGAACAGCTCGGCATCCTGTGCCAGGAACTCACCGCGAGCCTCACCGACCTGGCCGAGAACGACAGCTGGGCGCGCGGCCAGTGCGACGCGATGCGGCTGAAGATCGACGAGGGCCTGACCGCGCGCGGCGTCAAGGCGGTGAGCGAGTTGCTGCACACCACGCGCGAACGCCAAAGTCAGTTGCGCATCGAACGCGAGCGCGCGCGCGATTCGCTCAAGTCGCTGATCAACCGCATGCTGAGCGAGCTTGGTGAACTCGGTTCGCAGACCGGGCGCTTCCACGAAAGCGTGGGCCGTTATGCCGATGTGATCGAGAAGGCCGACAGCCTGGAGAGCCTGGCCGGCGTGGTGCGCGAGATGGTCGAGGAGACGCGCACCGTGCACGCGCTGGTCTCGCAGACGCAGCAGCGGCTGCGGGACGAACACGCCAAGGCCACCGGCCTGAGTCAGCGCGTCAATGAACTCGAGGGCGAGCTGCGCCGCTTGTCCGACGAGGTCTCCACCGACCAGCTGACGCAGATCGCCAACCGGCGCGGCCTGCTGCAGGCCTTCGAGTCCGAGCGCTCGCGCATGGAGCGCGGTGGCGGCCAGCTGTCGATCGGCCTGCTCGACATCGACAACTTCAAGCGCCTCAACGACGAGCTCGGCCACAGCGCCGGCGACGAGGCCCTGAAGGCACTGGCCGCAGCGGTGTCCAAGTCGCTGCGGCCCAGCGACTGCGTGGCCCGTTACGGCGGCGAGGAGTTCGTGATGCTGCTGCCCGACACGCCGGTCGACGAGGGCCACCAGATCCTCACGCGCTTGCAGCGCTCGCTGAGCGGTGGCCTGTTCATGCACGAGCAGAAGCAGGTGTTCGTCACCTTCTCGGCCGGCGTGACCGCCTACCGCGAAGGCGAGCGCATCGAAGACGCGCTGGAGCGCGCCGACCAGGCCTTGTACGAGGCCAAGCGCACCGGCAAGAACCGCACCTGCGTCGG
>JBGQEX010000013.1:0-49367 GCA_041496605.1 Piscinibacter sp. | reverse complement strand
GCGCTCACCGACGGCCAGGCCGATGCCGAAGCGCACCTGAGCGCAGCCGACATCGTGCAGCGTGCGCTGCATGGGCTGAGCAAGGCCTGCAGCGAAACCGTCGAGTGCTTCTGCGCGATGCTGGGCACGATGGCCTCCGACCTCGCCCTCACGCTGGGCGCCACCGGTGGCATCTACGTCGGCGGTGGCATCGTGCCGCGCCTCGGGGAGATGTTCGCGCACTCGCTGTTTCGCGAACGCTTCGAAGCCAAGGGCCGCTTCAGCGCCTTCGTGTCGCGCATTCCGACCTATGTGCTGACCGCCGAGAACCCGGCATTCCTCGGCGTCTCGTCGCTGCTGGCCGACCATGTGCCCGATCAGGACGGTGGCAACCCCTTGCTCGAGCGTGTGCGCTCGGCGCGCGACGGCCTCTCGCCGGCCGAACGCCGCGTGGCCAATTTCGTGCTCGACAACCCGCGCACCGCGCTGAACGACCCCATCGCGATGAGTGCCCTGGGCGCCGAAGTCAGCCAGCCCACCGTGATCCGCTTCTGCCGTTCGCTCGGATTCCAGGGTCTCGCCGACTTCAAGCTCAAGCTCGGTTCGGGGCTCACCGGCACGCTGCCGGTGCAGCGCGCCCAGGTGCGCCGCCAGGACGGCACCGGCGACCTGTGTGCCAAGGTGCTCGACAACACGATCTCGGCGATCATGCAGTTTCGCGAGTCGCTCAATACCGAGGCCGTCGACCGCGCCATTGGCTTGCTGCGCGAGGCGCGGCGTGTCGAGTTCTACGCGATGGGCAATTCGGCCGTCGTGGCGCTCGACGCACAGCACAAGCTGTTCCGGTTTCGCATACCGTCGGTGGCTCACACCGATGCGTCGATGCACTCGATGGCCGCCGAACTGCTGGGCCCGACCGACCTTGCGGTGTTCATCTCCAGCTCCGGCCAGCCGCCCGAATTGACGCGCGCCGCCGCGCTGGCGATCGATCGCGGCGCCGCCGTGATCTCCATCACCGCGAGCCAGTCGCCGCTGGCACGCAAATCCACCGTCTGCATCGCCGTCGATCACGACGAAGACAGTTCGACCTTCGTCTCGATGATCTCGCGCATCCTGCACCTGCTGGTCATCGACATGATGGCCGTGGGGCTCGCGGTACGCCGCACGCCGGCGGTCGGCCTGCCTCGCCCTGGCGGCATCGAGGCAGCGGAAGGCCAGGTGCTGCCGGTCCCCGGCGTGCTGATTTCTCACGTCGGCTGAGGCATCTCGCCGCGGCCGCGTCACTCGGCCCGAACGCAGTCCACGTAGTAGCCGCGCGCGGCACCTTCGGCCTCGTCTTCCACCAGTCCGTGCACGTCGGTATCGAAGCCGGGAAACGCCGCGTTGAATTCGCGCGTGAAGCGCAGGAAGTCGACGATCTTGCGGTTGAAGCGCTCACCGGGGATCAGCAACGGAATGCCCGGCGGGTAAGGCGTCAGCAGCGAAGTCGTGATGCGGCCTTCCAACTCGTCGATCGCCACGCGCTGCGTCTTGCGGTGCGCGATGTACGCGAACGCATCGCTCGGCTTCATCGCCGGCTGCAGGTCCGACAGGTACATGTCGGTCGTCAGCCGCGCGATGTCGCCCTTCGCGTACATGGCATGGATGCTCTGGCACAGGTCGCGCAAGCCCATGCGTTCGTAGCGCGGGAACGCAGCCACGAACTCGGGCAGCACACGCCCCATCAGCGCGTTGCGGTCGTAGTCGTCCTTGAACTGCTGCAGCGCGGTCAATAGCGTGTTCCAGCGGCCCTTGGTGATGCCGATGGTGAACATGATGAAGAACGAATACAGCCCGGTCTTCTCGACCACCACGCCGTGCTCGGCCAGGTACTTCGTGACGATGCTCGCCGGTATGCCGGTCTTGGCGAACTTGCCGGACACGTCGAGCCCCGGCGTGATGATGGTGCTCTTGATCGGGTCGAGCAGGTTGAAGCCGTCTGCCAGGTCGCCGAAACCGTGCCACTTCTCCCCTGCCTTGAGCACCCAGTCGCTGCTCTTGCCGATGCCCTCGGCGGCGAGCTTGTCCGGGCCCCAGACCGTGAACCACCAGTCGCGACCGAACTCCTTGTCGACCTTGCGCATCGCGCGGCGAAAGTCCAGCGCTTCGAGAATGCTCTCTTCCACCAGCGCGTGGCCGCCGGGCGCTTCCATCATTGCCGCCGCCACGTCGCATGACGCGATGATCGCGTACTGCGGGCTGGTGGAGGTGTGCATCAGGTAGGCCTCGTTGAAGAGGTGGCGGTCGAGCTTGCGTTCGCGCGCGTCCTGCACCAGCACCTGCGAAGCCTGGCTGAGGCCAGCCAGCAGCTTGTGGGTGGACTGCGTGGCGAACACCAGCTGGTCCTTCGGCCGCTCGCGGCTGTGGCCCATCGCGTGGTAGGTGCTGTAGAAGGTGTGGAAGGCCGCGTGCGGCAACCACGCTTCGTCGAAATGCAGCGTGTCGATGTAGCCATCGAGCGAGTGCTTGATGGTCTCGGTGTTGTAGAGCACGCCGTCGTAGGTGCTCTGCGTGAGCGTGAGGATGCGCGGCTTGACCTTCGCGGCGTCGACGCCCTGCAGCAGCGGGTTGGCGGCGATCTTCCTGCGGATCGCGTCGCGCGAGAACTCGGCCTGCGGGATCGGCCCGATGATTCCGTAGTGGTTGCGCGTGGGCGGCAGGAACACCGGAATCGCGCCGGTCATGATGATCGAATGCAGGATCGACACATGGCAGTTGCGGTCCACCACCACCACGTCGCCCGACGCCACCGAGTGGTGCCACACCATCTTGTTCGACGTGCTGGTGCCGTTGGTGACGAAGAAGCAGTGGTCGGCATTGAAGATGCGCGCCGCGTTGCGCTCCGACGCCGCGACCGGGCCGGTGTGGTCGAGCAGCTGGCCGAGTTCCTCGACCGCGTTGCACACGTCGGCGCGCAGCATGTTCTCGCCGAAGAACTGGTGGAACATCTGGCCGACGGGACTCTTCAGGAACGCGACGCCGCCCGAGTGGCCCGGGCAATGCCACGAATAGGAGCCATCTTGCGCGTAGTCCATCAGCGCGCGGAAAAACGGCGGCGCCAGCGAATCGAGGTAGCTGCGCGCCTCGCGGATGATGTGACGCGCCACGAACTCGGGCGTGTCCTCGAACATGTGAATGAACCCGTGCAGCTCGCGCAGGATGTCGTTCGGGATGTGCTGCGAGGTACGCGTCTCGCCGTACAGGTAGATCGGGATCTCGGCGTTCTTGAAGCGGATTTCCTCGATGAACTTGCGCAGGTTCAGCACCGCCGGGTCCAGCTCCGGCCCGTGCGTGAACTCCTCGTCGTCGATCGACAGGATGAAGGCGCTGGCGCGACTTTGCTGTTGCGCGAACTGCGACAGGTCGCCGTAGCTCGTCACGCCCAGCACCTCGAAGCCTTCCTTGACCATGGCGTCGGCCAGCGCGCGGATGCCCAGGCCCGAGGTGTTTTCCGAGCGGAAGTCCTCGTCGATGATCACGATCGGAAAGCGAAAACGCAGCATGGCAAGCTTCGGTTGGCACAGTGGGAAAGCGCGAAGTGTAGGACTGTTCGTTGACAGAGCGGCCCAGACGGGTGCGCTGTGCGTGAACAACGGCCGACGCTGCCAACTACACTGCGCTTCGGCATGTGCCGCAGGGAGCTCGAATGGACCTTTCCGCGTCGTCGTTCTGGTGGGTCGCCGCAGGCATCGCCGTGGCCGCCGAGTTGGCCACCGGGACCTTCTATCTGCTGATGATCGCCCTCGGGCTGGCCGCCGCCGCCGTCGCCGCCCATCTCGGGTTGGCCGGAACCGCGCAGGTCGTCGTCGGCGCGCTGGTCGGGGGCGGGGCCACGGCGTTGTGGCACTGGCATCGCGCCAGCCAGCCGCGCCCGGCGCCGTCGCGCGAGAACCGCGATGTGAACCTCGACATCGGCGAACGAGTTCACGTGACCCACTGGGCGGCCGACCGAACGGCGCGCGTGCACTACCGCGGCAGCGGCTGGACTGCGCGGCTGCAAGACGGCGCAGACGCCGCGCCCGGTGCGCATGTGGTGGTCGCCGTCGAAGGCAACTGGCTGGTGCTGGCGCCATCGGCTCAGCACTGAGAGTAAGCAACGTCGAAGGAACAGCTCATGGAAATCGCACTCGTCATTGCGTTCATCGCCGCCATCTTTGTTTTGCGTACCTTGAAGATCGTGCCGCAGCAGCATGCCTGGGTGGTCGAGCGCCTCGGCAAATACGACCGCACCTTGACGCCGGGTCTCCAGTTCGTCGTGCCCTTCGTCGAGCGCGTGGCCTACAAGCACTCGCTGAAGGAGGTGCCGCTCGACGTGCCGAGCCAGGTCTGCATCACCCGCGACAACACGCAGCTGCAGGTCGACGGCATCATCTACTTCCAGATCACCGACCCGATGCGCGCAAGCTACGGCTCGAGCAACTACGTGTTCGCCATCACGCAGCTCGCGCAAACGCTGCTGCGATCCGTGATCGGCAAGATGGAGCTCGACAAGACCTTCGAAGAGCGCGACTCGATCAACGCGTCGGTGGTGAACGCGCTCGACGAAGCGGCAATGAACTGGGGCGTGAAGGTGCTGCGCTACGAGATCAAGGACCTGACACCGCCAGCGGAGATCCTGCGCGCGATGCAGGCGCAGATCACCGCCGAGCGTGAGAAGCGCGCGCTGATTGCCGCGTCGGAAGGTCGGCGCCAGGAACAGATCAACATCGCCACCGGCGAGCGCGAGGCCTTCATCGCGCGCTCCGAAGGGGCCAAGCAGGCCGAGATCAACAAGGCGCAGGGTGAAGCCGCGGCCATCACCGCGGTGGCCGACGCCACGGCCGGCGCCATCCGCATGATTGCCGAGGCGATCCGCTCACCGGGCGGCGATCAGGCCGTGCAGCTGAAGGTCGCCGAACGCGCGGTCGACGCCTACTCGCACCTGGCACAGAAGAACAACACGATGATCGTTCCGGGCAACATGACCGAAGTGTCGGCTTTGATCGGCACCGCGATGGCATTGATGAAAGCAAAGGCGCCCGGATCAGCTTGACCTCGGCTGCAGCAATGCGTGGGCTAAAATCGCCCGCTGCTGGAGAGATGGATGAGCGGTTTAAGTCGCACGCCTGGAAAGCGTGTGGGGGTTAACAGCCCCCCGCGGGTTCGAATCCCGCTCTCTCCGCCAGACGAACGCGCCACCCTTGCGGTGGCGTTTGCCTTCCCGGCCGCCAGCGTCAGCCGTGGAGCAGCCGCGACAAGCCTTGGACGGCGATGCCGGCGACAACAAGCAAGAACACGAACGGCAGCAGCAGCTTCCGAATCGGCGACCGGCTGCGGTGACGCACCCGCTGGCCTTTCTTGGATTGCCCCGCCTCGTATTCGCTGATCAGCGTGGAGTGGCTGGTCGTTGGCCATTCACTCGAGTGGCCCTTCGGGCGCTCGCGCTCCCATGTGTAGTTGGATTTTTCCCGGCTCATGCGCCGGATTCTCGGTGCAGTGGCGTCGCTGCGAAAGCCCGTGATTCGGGGGTGTTGCACTGCAGCGTAACCTGCCGCCCGCCCCTCATGCCATGCGCTTGGCGTCTGCCAGCTTTGAGTACAGCTGCCCGTACTCGCGTGCCGAGCCTTCCCAGGAAAAATCTTGCGCCATCGCGCGCTTCATCAGCTGGCGCCACACC
The DNA here is from genome assembly GCA_041496605.1 of Piscinibacter sp. Lineage (GTDB taxonomy): Bacteria > Pseudomonadota > Gammaproteobacteria > Burkholderiales > Burkholderiaceae_C > Albitalea. Next base: position 43,693 of record JBGQEX010000013.1, on the reverse strand, counting down.
GGCGGCTGCGCGAACCCGCTGACGGCTCGGTCGATCGCGGCTTGCAGTGCTGCGGGCGTCGCTCCCTCGAACACGAAACCGGTCGCGACGTCGCGGCGCACGGCATCATCGGTCGCGTCCACCACCGTGTCGGCCAACCCGCCGACACGTCGCACCACGGGCATCGTGCCGTAGCGCAGCGCATACAGCTGCGTCAAGCCACAAGGCTCGAACCGCGAGGGCACCAGCATCGCATCGGCGCCGGCGATCAACCGGTGCGCCCAGGCTTCGTCGTAGCCAATGCGCACTGCGATGCGCCCCGGGTTCAGCTGGGCAGCCTTGGTGAATGCGGCCTCCAATGCGGGCTCGCCGGACCCTTGCAGCGCCAACTGCGCGCCGCGCGCGAGCAGTGCGGGCAGCGCCGCCAGCACCAGGTCCAGGCCCTTTTGCGACGTGAGGCGGCTGACGACGGCAAACAGCGGCGCGGCGGCATTGGCTTGCAGGCCGAGTTCCTGCCGCAGCGCCTGTTTGCAAACCGCCTTGCCGGCCAGATCGTCGCGCCCGTAGCGTGCCGGCAGGCCCGGATCCGTCTGCGGATTCCACACCACGCCGTCGACACCGTTGAGGATGCCGGTCAGCGCTGTGGCCCGCCCGCGGATCACGCCGTCCAGGCCACAGCCGAATTCGTGCGTCGCGATCTCGGTGGCGTAGGTGGGGCTGACGGTGGTGATGCGGTCGGCGAACTTGAGGCCCGCCTTCATGAACGAGAGCTGGCCGTGAAACTCCAGCCCCTGCGACGCCATGAAACGCGACGGCAGGCCCAGCAGATGAAAGTCGCCCGGCGGAAACAGCCCCTGGAATGCGAGGTTGTGCACCGTGAACACCGTCGCGGCGACTGTCGGTGGGTGGGCCGCGACATAGGCGCACGCCATTGCGGCGTGCCAATCGTGTGCGTGCAGCACGTCGGGCACCCAGCCCGTGTCGAGCTCGCCCGCCGCCAGGTGCGCCGCCACCCAACCGAGCAAGGCAAAGCGCTGGGCGTTGTCCGGCCATTCGCCGCCGTCGCTCGCCTGATAGGGGCTGCCGGCGCGGCGAAACAGGTACGGCGCATCGATCACGTAGGCGGGCACATCGCTGTGAGGCATCCGGCCCAGGCGCAGCGTCGCGCGCGCGGCGCCGAACGCCGGGCCGATTTCGCACACCGTCTTCTGGTGCAGCACGACATCGGCAATCGCCGGCAGGCCGGGCAGCAACAGGCGCACGTCGGCACCCTGCGCGATCAAGGCCTGCGGCAGCGCCCCCACGACATCAGCGAGCCCTCCGGTCTTGACGAGCGGAAATATCTCCGCAGCAACGTGCAGCACTTTCATGTCGGGCTCAATGGGTTGATCGGGTCATGTTGGCGCCAGCTTCTCCAGCTTCTCCAGCTTCTCCAGCATCTCGCGGGTCACGAGGGTGATGCCGTTTTCCGATCGATGGAAACGCTGCGCGTCGAGGACTGCATCTTCGCCGATCACCATGTCGTCGGGTATCACGCAGCCCCGGTCGACCACGGTGCGCGTGAGACGCGCGCGCCGCCCAATCTCCACACCCGGCAGCAGCACCGACCAGTTCACGATCGAATACGAATGCACGCGCACGCTGGAGAACAGTACGGTGCGAAACACCTGGCCCGAGACGATGCAGCCTCCCGACACCAGCGACTCGATGGCCATGCCGCGGCGGTCTTCCTGGTTGTGCACGAACTTCGCCGGCGGCAATTGGGCCTGGTAGGTCCAGATCGGCCAACGGGTGTCGTACAGGTTCAACAATGGGTCGGTGGCAGTGAGGTCGATGTTGGCGTCCCAGTAGGCGTCGATGGTGCCCACGTCGCGCCAATACGGCGTTTCGTTCTGGCGGTTCCTCACGCAGCTCAGCTCGAACTGGTGGGCCGCAGCATGCCCCAGGCGCACGGCGCGCGGAATGATGTCCTTGCCGAAGTCGTGGCTCGATTCAGGGTCGGCCATGTCGCGCTCGAGTTCCTTGTACAGGTAGAGCGCGTTGAACACGTAGATGCCCATGCTGGCCAGCGACATGTCTTTCCGCCCCGGCATGCCGGGCGGATCGACGGGCTTCTCGATGAAGGCGGTGATGAGGCTCTTGTCGTCCACCGCCATCACGCCGAAGGCGCTCGCCTCGCTGCGCGGCACCGCGATGCAGCCGACGGTGCAGTCGCGGCCCTTGGCGACGTGGTCGGCCAGCATCAGCGCGTAGTTCATCTTGTAGATGTGGTCGCCGGCCAGCACCACCACGTAGTCGGCGTTGTAGCTCGCGAGGATGTCCTGGTTCTGGTAGACGGCATCGGCGGTGCCGCGGTACCAGCTCTCGTCGTCGGTGCGCTGCTGCGCGGGCAGCAGATCGACGAACTCGTTCATCTCGGTCTTCAGGAACGCCCAGCCGCGCTGCAAGTGGCGCATCAGGCTGTGCGACTTGTATTGCGTGATGACGCCGATGCGACGTATGCCGGAATTCAGGCAGTTCGACAGTGCGAAGTCGATGATGCGGAACTTTCCGCCGAAATACACCGCCGGCTTGGCGCGGCGGTCGGTGAGGTTCTTCAGGCGGCTGCCGCGGCCGCCGGCAAGCACCAGCGCCACAGCCCGCTTGGGCAAGTCCAGTTTCGATGCCAGGTCATTCGGTGTCATCGCCGTGTCTCCTCGGTGCGCGCGCGTGGTGCCCCGCCCGCATGGGGTCACGCAGCATTGTGGCGACATCTGGTCCATTGAAGCATCCATGCAACACCGGGTGCTGCCCCCGCTACGCCAGCCGCCACCGCGTTCAGGGGAATTTGCATCTGTTGTCGATGCGACTACAGCGTAACCCGGCGAAATCACCTACGCACGCCCAAGCGTGAATTTCGATGCGGCTCGCTGAGGCAAGCCGCCATCGACACCCACGCATAGCGCATGTCTTGGCACGGTAATCCCAGGTAACTCTCCGGACAATCCAAGGGGTTTCACCATGTCGGAAGGCGCGACAATTGCGAGTGTGAGCGTGTTGACTTAGGCTGAGTGCCGCGACGACACTGCGCACCCGCATGGGGTCGCGGTTTCGTTGTCCAACGGGCCGGCGGACATGCCGGCCGCCTTCAGGCGGCGCGCGACCGTCTCACACCACAAAGGATTTTCCGGTGACCCAGAACCCTCATTCTCCGAAGCCCGACGTACCGACCGGCATCGAGGACCACCTTCTGAAAACCGTGGGCGTGGCACCCGCAGACGCCACGCCGACCGATCTGATGCAGGCCGTGTCCCAAGTGGCGCGGCAGCAGTTGTCGCGGCGCTGGGTCGAGACCCAGGCCGCCGAACGTGCCGACAAGGCACGCCGCGTCTACTACTTGTCGATGGAATTCCTGATCGGCCGCACGCTGTCCAACGCGCTGGCCGCGCTCGACCTCGGCGAAGGCGCCGCCGAAGGCCTGCGCCAACACGCGCAGAAGCTCGAAGACGTGGCCGACCGCGAGCCCGACGCGGCGCTCGGCAACGGTGGCCTGGGCCGCCTGGCGGCCTGCTTCCTCGACTCGATGGCCACGCTCGGCCTGCCCTCGTTTGGCTACGGCATTCGCTACGAGTACGGCATGTTCGCGCAGGACATCCAGAATGGCTGTCAGGTCGAGTACCCCGACCCGTGGCTCGCCGACGGCACGCCGTGGGAGTTCCCGCGCGCCGGCATCACCTACCCGGTTCGCTTCGGCGGCTGGGTGGAGCACAACGGCGTGGGGCCCGTGTGGCGTCCGGCCGGGGAAGTGGCCGCCAAGGCCTACGACATGGTGGTGCCGGGCCATGGCACCAGCAAAGTCAGTACGCTGCGCTTGTGGAAGGCCGTGGCCCCGGCGCACATCGACCTGCACGTCTTCAACAACGGCGATTACGCCCGCGCCGCCAGCGTGAAAAACGAGTACGAGAACATCTCGTGGGTGCTGTACCCCAATGACAGCACGCCCGCCGGTCGCGAACTGCGGCTGCGCCAGGAGTACTTCTTCGTGGCCGCCTCGGTGCAGGACATCCTGGGCCGGCACCTCGAGGAACACGGCACGCTCGCCAACCTGGCCGACAAGGTGGCCATTCACCTCAACGACACGCACCCGGCGATCGGCGTCGCCGAACTGATGCGCGTGCTGTGCGACGAGCACGGCATGGCCTGGGACGCGGCGTGGACGCTGTGCCGCAAGACCTTCTCGTACACCAACCACACGCTGATGCCCGAAGCGCTGGAGACCTGGCCGGTGGCACTGATGCAGCAGGTGCTGCCGCGCCATCTGGAGATCATCTTCCGCATCAACCACGCCTTCCTCGCCGAAGCCGCGAAGCATCGGCCCGGCGACCAGGAATTCCTGGCGCGCCTGTCGCTGGTCGACGAACGCGGCGAGCGGCGCGTGCGCATGGCCAACCTGTCCATCGTCGGCAGCCACAAGGTCAACGGCGTGTCGGCGCTGCACTCCGAACTGCTGGTGCAGACCATCTTCGCCGACTTCGCCAGCCTGTGGCCCGATCGCTTCACCAACATGACCAACGGCGTGACGCCGCGGCGCTGGCTGGCGCAGGCCAACCCGGGGCTGGCCGGCCTGCTCGACCGCAACATCGGCACGCAGTGGCGCCTCGACCTCGACCAATTGCGCAAGCTCGGCGAACTCAAGGGCAATGCGCCCTTCCGCGACGAGTTCATGGCCGTCAAGCGCGCCAACAAGACGCGCCTGGCCGCGTACATCGAGCGCGCCACGGGCATCAAGGTCAATCCGGCAAGCCTGTTCGACGTGCAGGTCAAGCGCATCCACGAATACAAGCGGCAATTGCTCAACGTGCTGCATGTGGTGACGCGCTACCAGGCCATCATCGCCAACCCGAACGCCGACTGGGTGCCCCGCACGGTCATTCTGGCGGGCAAGGCGGCATCCTCCTACGTGATGGCGAAGTCGATCATCCGGTTGATCCACGACGTGGGCACCGTGATCAACAACGACCCGCGCGTGGGCGACAAGCTCAAACTGGTGTTCTTCCCGAACTACGGCGTCTCGGTGGCCGAGGTGATCATGCCCGGTGCCGACCTGTCCGAGCAGATCTCCACCGCCGGCACCGAAGCCTCGGGCACCGGCAACATGAAGCTCGCGATGAACGGCGCGCTGACCATCGGCACCGACGATGGCGCCAACATCGAGATCCGCCAGAACGTCGGCAACGAGAACATCTTCATCTTCGGCCTGCGCACGCCCGAAGTGCAGGCGCTCAAGCATGGTGGCTATCACCCCTTGCGTTACTACGAGGGCAACCCCCAGCTCAAGGCGGTGCTCGATGCGATCGCCGGCGACCAGTTCTCGCCCGACGAACCCGGCCGCTATCGCGCGCTGGTCGACTCGCTGCTATGGGGCGGTGACCAATACCTGCTGCTCGCGGACTACGAGGCCTACGTGGCCACGCAGGCGCGCGTCGACGAGCTGTTCCGCAACCCGTCGCAGTGGGCTCAACGCGCCATCGCGAACGTCGCCGGCATGGGCGTATTCTCGTCGGACCGGACGATCCGCGAGTACGCCACACAGATCTGGGGCATCGAGCCGAGTTAGCCTTAGTTCATTACCATCGGGTGCCGCCCTCTGTCACGCCCACCGACCATGCTGCAAACCACCGATGTCGACGCGATACGCACGGCGTGCCACGGCGACCCGTTCGCAGTGCTCGGCCTGCACGAGGACGAGGACGGCAGCTGGTCCCTGCGGGCATTTCTGCCCGGCGCCGCCCAGGTGGCCGTGCTCGATGCCGCCACGGGCGGCACCTGCGGCAATCTGGTGCGGCGCCACGACGACGGCTTCTTCGAAGCCACGCTGCCGGTGACCGGGCGTTTCGCCTACCGCCTGCACGTGCGCTGGGCCGACGGCAGCCAAGCCATCATCGACGACCCGTACCGCTTCCCGCCGGTGCTCGGCGACCTGGACGTGTGGCTGCTCGGTGAAGGCTCGCACCTGCGGCCATTCGAGGTGCTGGGGGCCACGCAGCGCGTGATGGAAGGCGTGGCCGGCACCAGCTTTGCGGTGTGGGCGCCGAACGCGTCGCGTGTCAGCGTGGTCGGCGACTTCAATTTCTGGAACGGCCGCCGCCACCCGATGCGACTGCGTCGCGAGTGCGGCGTGTGGGAGATCTTCCTGCCGGGCGTGGGCGCCGGGGCCAGATACAAGTACGAGATCCGTTCGAGCGGCGGCCATGTGCTGCCGCAGAAGGCCGACCCCTATGCCCTGCAGTCGGAGCTGCGTCCAGCCACTGCCAGCGTCGTCGCGCGCCTGCCTTCGGTGGCGGCGCCCTCGCCTGCGCGCCGCAAGGCCAACGCGCTCGATGCGCCGATGAGCATCTATGAAGTGCACCTCGGCTCATGGCGCCGCGTCGCCGAAGAGGGCGACCGCTGGCTGGCCTGGGACGAATTCGCCGACACGCTGGTGCCTTATGCGCGCGACATGGGCTTCACCCACATCGAGCTGTTGCCCATCAGCGAGCATCCGTTCGACGGCAGCTGGGGCTACCAGCCGGTGGGGCTGTACTCGCCGACCTCGCGCTTCGGCGACGCCCGGGGTTTCCGGCGCTTCGTCGACCGCTGCCACGCCGAGGGGTTGGGTGTCCTGCTCGACTGGGTGCCGGCGCACTTCCCGACCGACGCGCATGGCCTGGCCAACTTCGACGGCACGCAACTGTACGAATACGCCGATCCGCGCGAAGGCTTCCACAACGACTGGAACACACTGATCTACAACGTCGGCCGCACCGAAGTGCGCAACTTCCTGGTCGGCAACGCGCTGTTCTGGCTCGAGCGCTACAACGTCGACGGGCTGCGCGTCGATGCGGTCGCGTCCATGCTCTACCGAGACTACAGCCGCAACGCCGGCGAGTGGGTGCCCAACGTTCACGGTGGGCGCGAGAACCTCGAGGCAATTGCCTTCCTCAAGCGCGTCAACGAGGTCATCGGCAACGAGCGAGCGCAGGCCGTCACGCTGGCCGAAGAGTCGACCGCGTTCCCGGCCGTGTCGCGCCCCACCTATGCGGGCGGCCTGGGTTTTCACTACAAATGGAACATGGGGTGGATGCACGACACGCTGCAGTACATGGAGCGCGACCCCATTCACCGCAAGCACCACCACGGCGAGATGACCTTCGGGCTGGTGTATGCCTTCAACGAGAACTTCGTGCTGCCGCTGTCGCACGACGAGGTCGTGCACGGCAAGGGTTCGCTGTTCGGCAAGATGCCCGGCGACCGCTGGCAGAAGTTCGCCAACCTGCGCGCCTACTACGGCTTCATGTTCGGCCACCCCGGCAAGAAACTGCTGTTCATGGGCTGCGAGTTCGCGCAGGAGCGCGAGTGGAACCACGACCAGAGCCTCGACTGGCATCTGCTCGCCGACCCGCAGCACGAAGGCGTTCAGCGGCTGCTGCGCGACCTGAACCACCTGTATGTCGCAACGCCCGCGCTGTACCAGCGCGACTTCGAGCCGGGCGGCTTCGAATGGATCAGTCACGACGATGCCGAGCGCTCGGTGCTGAGCTTCATCCGGCACGGCGCCGAGGAGCGCTCGCTGATCGTGGTCGTCTGCAACTTCACGCCGACGGTGCACGGTGGCTATCGGCTCGGCGTGCCGCGCGCCGGCGAGTACCGCGAGCGCCTCAACACAGATTCCGCCCACTACGGCGGCAGCGATGTCGGCACGCCGCTGGGTGCCGCAACGGCGCAAGATGTCGCATGGCACGGCAAACCGTACTCGGTGCTGCTGACGCTGCCGCCGTTGGCGACGGTGATACTCGAATGGACAGCCTGAGCGTCACCCACCTGGAACCGGCCGGCATCGCGGCGCTGCGCATCGAAGCCGGACGACCCTGGCCGATGGGCGCGCACTTCGACGGTGAAGGCGTCAACTTCGCCGTCTTTTCGGGTCACGCGCAGGCGATCGACTTGTGCCTGTTCGACGAGGCCGGCGAGCGCGAGCTGGCGCGCATGCGTCTGCCCACCCACACCGGCGATGTGTGGCATGGCCGCTTGCCCGGTGCCGGCCTCGGCCTCGTCTACGGCCTGCGTGCGCATGGCCCCTGGAGGCCGGACCACGGCCACCGCTTCAATCCGTCCAAGCTCCTGCTGGACCCCTATGCGCGCGAGATCGTGGGCCGCTTCGAATGGCGCGACGATCATCTCGACGCCGATTGGCGGCACCCGACCCATATGAACACGCGTGACAACGCGGCGCATGCACTGAAGGCGCGTGTCGTGTCCGATCGCTTCGACTGGGCCGACGACCGCGCGCCCGACACGCCACTGGCCGACACGGTGCTGTACGAACTGCACGTGAAGGGCTTCAGCCACCTTAATCCCGCGCTGCCCGAAGCCTTGCGGGGCACCTACGCGGGGCTCGCCCACGAAGCCAGCGTCGCACACCTGCGCCGGCTCGGCGTCACGGCCGTGAGCTTGCTGCCGGTGCACCAGCATGTCGACGAAGAACGGCTCGCACGCGCCGGACTGGTCAACTACTGGGGCTACAACACCATCGGCTTTTTCAGCCCTGAACCGGGGCTCGCGGCGAGCGTCACGGGCCAGGCCGTGCGCGACGAGTTCCGCGCAATGGTCAAGCGCCTGCACGCCGCCGGCATCGAGGTCATCCTCGACGTCGTGTTCAACCACACCGCCGAGTCCGGCGAGCACGGGCCGACGATGAGTTTTCGCGGCCTCGACAACGCGAACTACTACCGCCTGCAGCCAGCGGCGCGCTCGCACTACGAGAACTACAGCGGTTGCGGCAACACGCTCGACATCCGCCATCCACGCGTCCTGCAATTGGTCATGGACAGCCTGCGCTACTGGATCAGCGAGATGCACGTCGACGGTTTCCGCTTCGACCTCGCCCCGGTGCTTGGACGCGGCAACCACGGTTTCGATCGCGGCGGCACCTTCTTCGCGGCCGTCGCACAAGACCCGGTGCTGTCGCACGTCAAACTGATTGCCGAGCCCTGGGACCTCGGCCACGGCGGCTATCAAGTGGGTGGTTTTCCACGCGGCTGGCTGGAATGGAACGACAAGTTCCGCGACACGATGCGCGCCTTCTGGCTCGATTCACCCAGCACGCGCGGCGACTGGGCGCAGCGCTTGTGCGCGTCGGCCGATGTCTACGAAGCGCATGGCCGCGCGCCGGCCGATTCGGTCAACTACGTGGTCTCCCACGATGGCTTCACACTGCGCGACCTGGTGAGCTATCGCGACCGCCACAACCAGGCCAATGGCGAAAACAACCGCGACGGACACCGCCACAACCTGAGCGTCAACTGCGGCGTCGAAGGCCCGTCCGGCGACGCGAACGTGAACACCTTGCGCAGCCGTCTGCAACGTGCGCTGCTCGCGAGCGCGCTGCTCGCACAAGGCACCCCGATGCTGTGGGCCGGCGATGAACTCGGCCACAGCCAGCGTGGCAACAACAACGCCTACTGTCAGGACAACGAGACCACGTGGATCGATTGGTCGCGCGCCGATGCCGACCTGTTCGAGTTCACCGTACGCGTGCTCGCGCTGCGCCGGCAGGCAATGCCCTTTGCCAACCGCTGGTACAGCGGGCTGACCGACCGGCTGGGGCTGCACGACCTGGCTTGGCTACAGCCCGACGGAAGTCCGCTGCAGGGCGATGCGTGGCGCGACGCAGGCAGGCGCGCGCTGGGTTGCCTAATCGGCCGGCCGGGCCGCGCCAAGGCGCCGCTGTTGCTGCTGGTGAACGGCGATGCGGTCGAGCGCAGCTTCCTGCTGCCGGCCGGCGTGTGGCAGGCGTGGCTCGATACCAGCGACGCGCGCGGCCGTGCGACATGGCATGGCCAGGGCGAAGTTCCCTTCCCGTTGGCGGCGCACAGCCTTGTGCTGCTGGCCGCCGCCGGCGCCGACATCAACCTCTAGAAACGAACCGACATGAGATTCCCCCGCGCCAGCGGCGTGCTGCTGCACCCCACTTCCCTGCCCGGCCCGCACGGCAGCGGCGACTTCGGCCCGGCCGCCTATCACTTTGTCGACTGGCTGGTCAGTGCCGGACAGAAGCTGTGGCAGATCCTGCCGCTCGGTGGCATCGGCCCCGGCAACTCGCCGTACATGAGCAGCTCGGCATTCGCCGGCAACGTGCTGTTGATCGATCTGGCCGAGCTGCAACAGCATGGCTGGCTCGGCGCCAACGAGCTGCTGCCCGACCCCGGTTTCGCCGACCGGCAACTGAACTTCGCCGCCGTCTACCCGTATCGCATGGATCGCCTCGCGCGCGCCGCCGCTCGCTTCGCTGCGAGCGCCTCTTCCGACGACCGTGCGGACTTTGCGGACTTCTGCCAACGCCATGCCAGCTGGCTCGACGACTATGCGCTGTTCATGTCGCTGGCCGAGCACCATGCCTGGCGAGATTGGTCCGATTGGGGCCAAGCGCTCGCGCGGCGCACCAGCGCGGCGCTGAAGGCCGCCGCAATCGAACACGCCGAACGCATCGCATTCTGGAAGTTCTGCCAGTGGTGCTTCTTCCGCCAGTGGGGCCGCCTCAAGGACTACGCCAATGAACGCGGCATCGAAGTGGTCGGCGACGCGCCGATCTTCATTGCCTATCAGAGCGCCGAGGTATGGGCGCGGCAGGAACTGTTCGAGCTCGATGCCGCCGGCAAGCCCACGGTGGTGGCCGGCGTGCCGCCCGACGTGTTCAGCGCCACCGGCCAGCGCTGGGGCAACCCGCTGTACCGCTGGAGCGAACACGCGAAGGAAGGCTATGCCTGGTGGGTCGAGCGCATTCGTCGCACCATCGAGCTGGTCGACATCGTGCGCATCGATCACTTCCGCGGCTTCGAGGGCTACTGGGAAATCCCCGCCAGCGAGCCGACAGCGGTCGTGGGACGCTGGGTACCCGGCCCTGGCGAGCCCTTGTTCAAGGCCATCGCGCGTGCACTCGGGCCGGTGCCGATCATTGCCGAGAACCTGGGCGTGATCACGCCGCCGGTGGAAGCGTTGCGCAAGAAGTTCGCCTTCCCCGGCATGCGCATCCTGCAGTTCGCGTTCGGGGCGGGCAGCGGCAACAACTTCCTGCCGCACAACCACGAACCCGACACGGTGGTCTACACCGGCACGCATGACAACGACACGACCCTGGGCTGGTGGGCCAGCGCCGGCGAGGCCGAGAAGCACCATGTCCGCGAATACCTGCTCACCGACGGCCACGAAATCCATTGGGACCTGATTCGGGCCGCGTGCTCCAGCGTGGCCGACACCGCAGTGCACCCGATGCAAGACGTGCTCGGCCTCGAAGGCACGCACCGCATGAACTTCCCGGGCAAGGGCGAGGGCTACTGGGAGTGGCGCTTCAGCTGGGACCAGGTGAAGCCCGAGCACGCGCAACGCCTCGCCCACCTGTGCCACCTGTTCGGCCGCGACGGTACCCCCGTCCACTCCGCCTAAGAAAAAGGGGCGCCCAAAGGGCGCCCCGCCTTCCGTCTTGCCGATAGCCGTCAGTTCAAGGCTGCCTTCTTGCCACCCTTGTACGTGTACAGCGTCATGGCCGGATTCTTCAGCTCGCCATTGGGCTCGAAACCAATCTTCGCGGTGACGCCTTGATAGTCGGTCTTCGCGAGGAACGGCAGATACACCTTCGGATCGGCCGAGCCGGCCTTTACCATCGCGTTGACCAGCACCATCGCCGCGTCGTAGACATACGGCGAATAGATCTGGAACTCGTTCGGGTACTTGGCGTCGTAGCGCGCCTTCCAAGCCGTGCCGCCAGGCATCTTGGCCAGTGATGCGCCGCCTTCGGCGCAGACCATGTTGTCCAGCGTCTTGGCACCCCCCGACAGCTCGATCACTTTTGTGGTGCAGATACCGTCGCCGCCGAAGTACTTGACGTTGGCCATCCCCAACTGCTCCATCTGGCGCAGCATCGGGCCGGCTTGCGCGTCCATGCCGCCGTAGAAGACACCGTCCGGGCCCTTGGACTTGATGGCCGTCAGGATGGCCATGAAGTCGGTGGCCTTGTCGGTCGTGTACTGCTCGTCGACGATCTGGATGCCCTTGGCCATTGCGGTCTTCTTGAACACCTCGGCCACGCCTTGCCCATAGGCGGTGCGGTCATCGACGATGGCGACCTTCTTGAGCTTGAGTGCATCCACCGCGTACAGCGCCAAGCCCGCGCCCAGCGCGTTGTCGTTGGCCAGCAGGCGGAAGGTCGTGTTGTAGCCGTTCTGCGTCAGCTTGGGGTTCGTTGCCGACGGCGTGACGTGCGGGATACCGCAGTCGTTGTAGATCTTGGAGGCGGGAATGGTGGTACCCGAGTTCAGGTGCCCGACCACGCCGTTGACCTTGGCGTCGCACAGTTTCTGCGCGGCAGCGGTGCCTTGCTTGGGGTCGGCCGCATCGTCTTCGGCCACCAGCTCGAACTTGACCTTCTTGCCACCGATCGTCACGCCTTTGGCGTTGAGGTCGTCGATGGCCATGCGCGCACCGTTTTCATTGTCCTTGCCGTAGTGCGCCTGGGCGCCCGAGACGGGGCCGACGTGGCCGATCTTGACGATCATGTCCTGCGCCGACACGGTACCGGCAAAGGCCGCTACCGCTGCGCACACCACTACATTCAGTTTGACTTGCATGCAAAACCTCCGGTTGGTATGTTGAGATATCGAGAGAGCGTTGAGAACTCAACGGGCGCCACCATACTCCAAATGAAACCGTGTCTCCATCGGGAATCCTCGGGTCGCGCCGACGAATGTGCAGGCGCCTTGAGGTAGCTTCGGAAAGGGTTTCCAGGGGTAAGCGGGATCGTTGATTCGGAGTCGGCGACAGCGCGATAACACGTGCCGTCACCCATCCCAGCAACGATCGGCCTAGCGTCCGCGATGACGGGATAACTCCTGAGCCACCGCTCGCGCGACCACATCACGCAAGGTCGATGCCAACTCGGTACGCATCTCGCGCATCAGCGCTTCGGTCAGGCGCGCGAACGCCGGAGCAAGTGCGTCGCGCATCTGCTGCTCCAGCATGACATCGACCTGCTTCTGCAGCTCGGTGAGCACGCGTTGCGTCAGCTGCTCTTCGCTGATCCGCGCTGCCGACGCGCTGGCTGGCGCCGGCACCACGTCGGCCTCGGCCCTGGGCTCATGAAGCGTCTCGCGCAACGGTATCAGCGGTTCGCCCAATTCCGTCCGCGCACCCGGCACATCCACCACCTCGGTCAACGTGGGTACTCGATGGGGAGGCACAGACCGGGCCGTACTCATGGCAAGCCTCAAGGCGCTGCGGCCTCGAACTTCGCGATCGCATAACCGCGCCCTGCGTAGTGCTTCCAGCGCAGCCGCGCTGCCTCGCGTTCCGCGGGGTCGGTGGAGACGATTTCAATCAATCGCGAAAAACTCTCGAAGCCCTCGGCAGGCTGTTCGCCGAGGTGTACCAGAACCGGATGCTGCGCCGCGAGATCGGCGCGCTCGACCAACCAGATGGGCGTGCGGCGCAAGCGCGTCGGCACCGGCTCGCCCGCACGCACCAGAAGGTGCGGCAAGAACTCCTGCGGGTCGAAGGTCCACAGCGCGCGGTCGAGCCGGCTCAGTGTGGCGGGCGGCGCGGTGACCGCGACCCGAGTTCCACTTCGCACGGCCTTGCGCAGCAGCCGGCAGGCATAGCCCAACCGGTCGGCCACGTTGAAGTGGAATTGAACCTCGGTCATGGCGTTGCCGTCAAGCTGACGGGACTCAGCCGACGCCGAGCCGCCTCAAGGCGGCTGAGCGCCCCCGTGGGGGGCAGGAGCGAAGCGACGTGGGGGTAAACATGTCAGCCCGCGCTGGACAAGACGAAGTGCGTGAGCAGCGGCACCGGCCGTCCCGTCGCACCCTTGTTGGCACCGGACTTCCATGCGGTGCCGGCGATGTCGAGGTGGGCCCAGCGGTACTTCGACGTGAAGCGGCGCAGGAACATGGCGGCCGTGATCGAGCCGCCGGCACGCGGCCCCACGTTGCCCATGTCGGCGAAGTTGCTCTTCAACACCTCGTCGTACTCCTCGTCCAGCGGCATGCGCCAGCACGGATCGAGCGACTCGCGACTCGCCGCGAGCAACTGGTCGGCCAGTGCGTCGTCGGCACTGAACAGCCCGGAGTTGTGGTGTCCCAGCGCGATGATGCAGGCGCCGGTGAGCGTGGCGACGTCGACCACCGCGGCGGGCTTGAAGCGTTCGGCATAGGTCAGCGCGTCGCACAGGATCAGCCGGCCTTCGGCGTCGGTGTTGAGGATCTCGATGGTCTGGCCCGACATGCTGGTGACGACGTCGCCCGGCTTGATGGCGTTGCCGGCGGGCATGTTCTCGCACGACGGGATGATGCCCACCAGATTGAGCTTGGGCTTGAGCTGCGCCACCGCGCGCAAGGTGCCGAGCACGCTCGCGGCACCGCCCATGTCGAACTTCATCTCGTCCATCTCGGCCGAGGGCTTGATCGAGATGCCGCCGGTGTCGAAGGTGATGCCCTTGCCTACCAGCACGATCGGGGCCTTGGCCTTGGGCGCGCCCTGATAGCGCGCGACGATGAATTTGAGCGGCTCGTGCGAACCCTGCGCGACGGCGAGGAAGGAACCCATGCCGAGCTTCTCGACCGCCTTGCGGTCCAGCACCTCGATCTCGAGGCCATGCTCCTTGCCGAGCTTCTTCGCCTGCTCGGCAAGGTAGGTCGGCGTGCAGTAATTGCCGGGGCGATTGGCGCACTCACGTGCCAGCGTCACGCCGGCGGCGATCGCATCGCCGCGCTCCAAGCCGCGTTGCACGGCGCGCGCTTCGGTCTTGCTGCACACGAGCGAGACCTTCGTCATGGCGGAATCGCTCGGCGCGCTCGGCTTGGTGTGCCGATAGACATAGATGGCATCGCTGGCGGCCGTTGCCAGCGCTTCGGCGTGTTGTTCGGTCACCTCGCCGGCATTGCCGAGCGCCACCGCCACATGCTTCGCTCCCAAGCCCTTCAACTGCGCCAGGCCCTGGGTCAGCGCTGTCTTGAACGCCTTAACGCCTGCAGCGCCGGCCGCCGCGACGACCAGGCGCGCCGCCTTGACGCCGGCCGGGCGATGCACGTACAGCGTGCGGCCGGCCTTGAACTGGAAGTCCCCATGGGACACCGCGTCGCGGATGGCCGCGGCAATCGGTGCGTCCAGCGTGGGATCGAAGGCGTCGCCGTGGATGACGACGAGCAGGGCATCGGCCGTGAGGCCGGCAAGAGCGCCAGGGGAAGAGATTTGATGTCGGAAGTCCATAATGCGGGCTGCTTTGAACGTCGCCGTTTGGCGACTTTTCCTTTCCCTCGCCTCGTGGGCAGGGTCGGGTCGACGGGTTCGGATAGACAAGCCAACGATGTTATTCGATTCCACCTTGCGCCGTGATCTCGCGCGCAGCTTCGGGGCCACGCTGGTCGTCATCCTCACCATTGTGCTGACAATGATGTTGATCCGCACACTCGGACTGGCGGCCCTGGGCCGGGTGTCACCGCAGGACGTCGTGCTGCTGCTGGGCTACCTGGCACTCGGCCAGCTGCCCACCATGCTCGCGCTGTCGATGTTCATCGCCGTTGTCGCCACGCTCGGGCGCATGTACCGCGACAGCGAGATGGCGATCTGGTTCGCCAGCGGCGTCGGAATCACCCGCTTCGTGCGGCCGGTGCTGCGCACCAGCTGGCCGGTGTTGATCGTGGTGATGGCCCTGGCGTTGTTCGTCTGGCCCTGGGTCAACCAGCGCAGTGTGGAACTGCGCGACCGCTTCGAGCGCCGATCCGACCTGTCGCGCGTGGCGCCGGGTCAGTTCCAGACCTCGAGCGACGGAACACGCGTGTTCTTCATCGAGCGCGATTCGGCAGATGGCCGCACCGGCCGCAATGTGTTCATTCTGTCGACCCTGGCAGACACCGAATCGGTCACCACGGCGCGTGCCGGGCGAATCGACATCGAGGGTGATGAGCGTTTTCTGCTGCTCGACCGCGGACAGCGCAACGAGCAGAACCTGAAGACCCACGACAAGACGCTGTCGCGCTTCCAGCAGTACAAGGTCGCCGCAGGCGAGCGCATCCTGTCCAGCACTGCCGACCTGCCACCCAAGGCGCGCCCCACCCTGGAACTGCTGCGCACGCCCACGGCCCCGTTCCAGGGCGAACTCGCATGGCGCCTCGGCTTGATCCTGGGTGGCGCCAACCTGCTGTTGTTGGGCATCGGGCTGGCGGCCACAGACCCGCGGCGGGCCAGCAACTGGAACCTGATGTTCGGCCTGCTGAGCTTCGTCGTGTACTACAACATGATCAACCTGACCCAGGCCTGGGTGGCGAGCGGCAAAGTGAGCATGGGCGCGGCCCTGTTCGGTGCCCACGGCGGCGCTTTCCTGCTGGCGCTCGGCGTGCTCTGGTGGCGCGACCACGGCAACAGCCGCCGTGGCTGGCGTTCGCGGCAACAGACACTGGCAGCCGCGGCATGAAGACCGTACGCCGCCTGTTCTATGTGGACATCGTCTCCTCGGTCGGTTTCGTCGCGTTGGCGTTTCTTTCGCTGTTCTTCTTCATCGACTTCGTCGACGAATTGAGCGACGTCGGCAAACGCGGCTACACCGCCCTGCAGGCGGCCGCGTACAGCCTTCTCGAGGTGCCGGGCCACTTCTACGAACTGTCGCCGATCGCCGTGCTGATCGGAACCATCTACGCACTGTCGCGACTTGCCCAGTCGTCCGAATTCACGATCCTGCGCACCGGCGGCCTCGGGCCCAGCCGGGCCCTGTCGCTGCTGGCCACGCTGGGGCTCGCGTTCGCCGTGCTGACCTTCATCGTCGGCGACTACGTGGCGCCGCTGGCCGAACAGCGAGCGGCCCGCTTGCAAGGCCAGTTCAAGGGCGGCCTGAAACTCGGCCGGTCCGGTGCCTGGCTCAAAGACCGGCAGAACACCCCCGGCGGCGAACGCTCGTTCTCCATCAACGTGGGCAGCGCCAGCGGTGGCGGCGTGCTGCACGACATCCGCATCTTCGAGTTCGACGCCAACGGCGCCATGGTGCAACGCATCGCGGCCAACGACGGCCTGGTCGACGCACGGTCGACATGGAAGCTGTCGGACGTCACCGTGACGCGCTGGACCGCCTCACCGGCCGGCGAATCGCCCCGCACCATCGAAGAAACGCAGCCCGAGATGTCGTGGCCGAGTTCGCTGTCTGCGAGCGTCGTCGCGGCAGCCGTGTTGCCACTCGGAACCATGTCGACGCTCGAGCTGCTGCGCTACATCGACCACCTGTCGGACAACGAACAGGCGGCACAGCAATACGAGATCCAATTCTGGAAACGCGCGCTGTATCCGTTCGCCTGCCTGGTCATGGTCGCATTGGCGCTGCCGTTCGCCTACCTGCACGCGCGCGGCGGCGGCATCAGCCTGAAAGTGTTCGGCGGCATCATGCTCGGCATCAGTTTCGTGCTGCTCAACAACGTCGCGGGCCACCTGGGGATCCTGAAGGACTGGACGCCATGGATCGTCGCCTCGACGCCGAGCGCCATCTACCTTCTGCTGTCGCTCGCCGCCTTCACCTGGCTGGTGCGTTACCGATGAAACACGGTCTGCTGCTGTTTGCCCACGGTGCACGTGATCCGCTGTGGGCGTTGCCGTTCGAAGATGTGGCCCGGCGCATCCGCCAACGCGCGCCCGCGGTGCCAGTGGAACTGTGCTTTCTGGAGTTCATGCAGCCCGGGCTGGTCGAGGGGGGTGCTCGGCTGGCCGCGGCGGGGTGCGCGCATGTCGATGTCGTCCCGCTGTTCCTCGGTGCCGGCGGGCACGTGCGAAAGGACCTGCCCGTCCTACTGGCCACGCTCAGCGCCGCACACGCGTCGATGCAGTGGGAATTGCGGCCGGCCATCGGAGAGGTCGACAGCGTCGTCGAGGCCATGGCGCTGGCCGCGCTGACCTTTGCACAAGACACCTCGCGAAGCTCGTAGCGGCCACGGTGGAATAATCCAGGCGATTCACAGATCGCCGAGGAATATGAACCTGCATCAATTCCGTTTCGTGCAAGAGGCAGTTCGGCAAAAGCTCAACCTCACGGAGACGGCGAAAGCGCTCTTCACCTCGCAGCCGGGAATCTCCAAGGCAATTCTCGAGCTCGAAGGCGAACTGGGCATCGACATCTTCGCGCGCCACGGCAAGCGGCTGCGCCGCGTGACCGAGCCGGGGCAGCAGGTGTTGCGTTCGATCGAGATCATCATGCGCGAGGTCAACAACCTGAAGCGCATCGGCGACGAGTTCTCCCAGCAGGACGCCGGAACGCTGTCGATCGCCACCACGCACACGCAGGCGCGCTACGTGCTGCCGAGCCCGGTCGCGCAATTGCGCAAGCGCTTTCCGAAGGTCAACATCAGCCTGCACCAGGGCAACCCGGAACAGGTGGCGCAGATGCTGATCGACGAGGTGGCCGAAATCGGGCTGGCCACCGAATCGCTGAGCCACTTCGAAGAACTGGTGACCCTGCCCGCCTATGAATGGCAGCACGTGGTCGTGTTGCCGGCATCGCATCCGCTGGCGCAATTGGAGCGGCTGTCGCTCGAAGACCTGGCGATCGAGCCGCTCATCACCTACCACGCTTCGTTCACCGGCCGCACGCGCATCGACCAGGCATTTGCCGCGCGCCGGCTGAAGCCCAACGTGGTGCTCGAGGCCATCGACTCGGACGTCATCAAGACCTATGTTCGCCTCGGGCTGGGCGTGGGGATCGTGGCCGAAATGGCGGTGCGCGACGATCCGCCAGGCGGCGACCTGGTGTGGCGCCCCGGCGGCCAGTTGTTCGGCCAGAACGTGGCGCGCATTGCATTCAAGCGCGGCGCCTATTTGCGCAGCTTCGTCTATGCCTTCGCCGAAATGATGTCCGACCGCCTGAGCCGCGCGCTGATCGCACGCGCGATGGGCGACGACGCCCAGGACTACCAGCTCTAGACATGTTTGCCCCCACGTCGCTTCGCTCCTGCCCCCCGAGGGGGCGCCTCCCATCGGCCCGGGGGACCCGGGCTTTGGGAGTGGCTTGATGGGTCGCACTTGCTTCGCTTCGTGCTCCGAACATCGGCGCTCGGCGCCGGCTGAGGTTGTTCCATGGTGATCCGCACCCCTCATGTCGACAGCCGCCTGCCGCAGGTGGGCACGACCATCTTCAGCGTGATGTCGGCGCTCGCGCAGCAACATGGTGCCGTCAACCTGGGCCAGGGTTTCCCGGATTTCGACTGCGACCCCAAGCTGATCGATGCGGTGACCCACGCGATGCGCAGCGGCTTGAACCAGTACCCGCCGATGACCGGCGTGCCGGCGCTTCGCGAGGCGATTGCCGAAAAGCTGGCCGCGTTGTACGGCCACCGTTACGACGCCGGCAACGAAATCACCGTCACGGCCGGCGCCACACAGGCGATCCTCACCGCGGTCCTCGCCATCGTGCACCCGGGCGACGAGGTGATCGTTCTCGACCCCTGCTACGACAGCTACGAGCCGAACATCGTCCTCGCCGGTGGACGTGCGGTGCACGTCCCACTGACGCCGCGAACGTTCCGGCCCGACTTCGCGGCCATCGCAGCGGCGCTGTCGCCGCGAACGCGCGCGATCATCGTCAACACCCCGCACAACCCGAGCGCCACCATCTGGTCGGCCGAGGACATGCAGCGCCTGGCCGGACTGCTGCGTCCGACCGATGTGATCGTCATCGCCGACGAGGTGTACGAACACATGGTCTACGACGGGCGGCGCCACGAGAGCGCAGCACGGATTCCCGAACTGGCCGCGCGCAGCTTCATCGTGTCGAGCTTCGGCAAGACCTATCACGTGACCGGCTGGAAGGTGGGCTACGTCGCAGCGCCCGCGTCGCTGATGGCCGAGTTCCGCAAGGTGCACCAGTTCAACGTGTTCACCGTCAATACGCCAGTTCAGCACGGCCTGGCGGCCTACATGGCCGACCCGACGCCCTACCTCGAGCTGCCGGCGTTCTATCAGCGCAAACGCGACCTGTTTCGCGCCGGTCTGACCGGCACCCGCTTCGCGCTTCTGCCCAGCGAGGGCAGCTACTTCCAATGCGTGGACTACTCTGCGATCAGCGATGTCACGGAAGAGGCCTTCTGCCGGCACCTGACGTGCGACATCGGCGTCGCCGCGATCCCGTTGTCGGCGTTCTATCCCGGCGGTTTCGAGCAGCGCATCGTGCGCTTCTGCTTTGCAAAGACGGACGCCACGCTGGCGCGGGCACTGGAGCGGCTCGTCGCGCTGTGAGCGCGTCGCAGTGCCGTTCGTCGGGTCAGGGTTTCGCCTCGGGCGCGGGCGGGTCGAAGTCCAGTTCGAGATGCAGATCGACCGACGCCGAGGGCACTTGAATGCCGGGATGCAGTGGCACCGGCCGCGTGGCGCCAAGATCCTCGTCCGCCGACGACACCAGCGGCAACAACAAGTCGACAGCACCATGCTCGGTGTCGTGCTCGGCCAGGTCGCGGGCGAGCGCGTAGAGGAACAAGAGCTCGCCATAGGCCGGCAGATCGAAGGTGCCGTCCGACGAGTCGCGCCGAAACAGCAGCGACTCGAGCAGTTCCATCGCTTTCGAAGGCTTGGGCCACGCGACCTGTAGCCGAATCAGGACGGCCGGATAGGTTTCGAGTGCCCGGCCGTCGCGCGGGTCGACCTCCCAGCCGGGTGCATAGGCGTTGAAGCGCCGGTTGAAGCGTTCGCGAATCCGTTCATAGGCCTCGCGCTCGGCCCGGCGGCGATAGATTTCGAGCAGCTTCAGATACGGCATGGGGCTGGCGCCGCCGCTGCTGCGCACGTGCCCCATCAGCAGGTCAATGGCCGCCTCGTCCTGCCCCAGCACGACGAAGAAGTCGGCTTGCTGCTCCAGGTCGATCAGCTCTTCGACCGACAGCTCGCGCGGCACCGCCACCTCGGCCACCACCGGCGTCATGTCGGCGCCAGGCTTCTTCTCGGCGGGTGGTGGCTGTGCGTGCTCGATGACGCTTACCGGTGCGGGCACCACGCGCATCTGGGTCGCGGTGCGGTCGCGTTCCCATTCCTGTTCGGAGCGTTCGAACTCGGACTGCGTCGGGCCCCGATCGGGTTCGGCCAACGCGCTGCCCCACCATGCCGGATCGCGCCGCATGCGCCACTGGCGCCACAGCAGTGCCGTGATCGCCAGCAGCAACAAGGCCACGAGCGCCAGCAATCCATAGACCACCGGGCTGTCGCCACGCGACGCCTGCGACTCAAGCAGTCGCGCCTGCAGCGTTGCCAAACTCTGCTGGGCATCGAGATTCTGCTGGCGCATGCGTTCCAGGCTCTGCTCGAGGCTGGCCAAGCGCTCGCGCTCGCGCACGCGCAACTCGACATCGCCGGCGCTATCGGCACTCGGCATCGGCGCTGACGCCGCCGCTGCCGGCGGCGGGTCGGACGCGGCAAGCGCCTGTGCCGGCTCGAGCATCAGCCGCGGGCCCGTCGGTGGCGCGCGGCGCGCCACGACCGGGCTCGCCGTGGTGCCATTGGTCGCTCGCCGCCCCGCTGCCGACCCCGACCCGCCGGCTGTCAGCGTGGTCGGGCGCTGGGCTCGACGCGGACCCGTGCGCTTGGCGCCGCGTGTCGATGATGCAGCCGGGGCGGCGCCGGGTCGCGCCGCGGCTTGATCTGCAGCCGAAGTGGAAGGCGTTGAGGTGCGCGCAGGCGCCGCTTCGGCCACCGTCGTTGGCGGAATGCCGAGCAACGGCGGGTCGATGAAAGCGACGAACTGGCGCGACAGTCGCACCGGACAGCCGAGCATCAACTGTACGGTCACCACCGGCTCATCGATACGCACCGAGGTCAACACCGTCAGCGTGGCCTGGCCGGCACCCGCGCTCCGGTCGAGGTGCACCTGCACCTGGGCTTGTGCGAGCTTGTTCTCGCCGACGGTGACCTCGGCCCCGACGCACTCCGGCGCCAGCGCCTCATCGCTATCGAGGTTCAGAACCGCAGAAAACTCGAGCGGCTGGCCGAGCACGGTGGCACTGTCGACCCGGCCGAACCCCATTGCCAGCGACGTCGACGCGGCCAAGCACAGCATCGAACCGATGGCGGCGGCGGCGGGTGCTCTGAGCATGCGTTTGAGTGAGCCTGAGGCCGTGGCACTCTAGCATGAAGCACCAATCGTTCAGCGCTGTCCGCGGCTCATCGGCACGGTCAATGCCACAGCGTTGGCGGCCTGTCCAGGTGCGTCGCCACGGCGCTGCGCGGCACCTGGTGCGTGACACAATCGCGGCGCTGAATGCGGCCGCGCAGGCGGGCCACAATGCTCACTCAACCTGGCTCATTCCATGTCCTCCGAACTGAAGACCGAGCGACACGGCAGCACGCTGGTGCTGACCCTCAGTGACCCGGCCACACGCAACACCTTGTCCGAGCAATTGATCTGCGCCGGCATCGAGGCACTCAACGTCGCCGAAGCCGACACGGACACGCGGGCCGTGGTCCTGCGCGGCGACGGCACGCATTTCTGCGCGGGCGGCAATCTGCACGGGCTGAATGCACGCCGCCAGTCCGGACCGCCGGCACAGGCCCAAATGCTCGACCGGCTGCACCAGTTCATCGAGGCGCTGCGCGTATTTCCGAAACCGGTGATCGCCGCGGTGGAAGGCGCCGCTGCGGGAGCAGGCTTTTCATTGGCGCTGGCGTGCGACCTGATCGTCGCTGCAGAGGACGCGCGCTTCATCCTGTCGTATGCGCGCGTGGGCCTGACGCCGGACGGCGGCGCCACGTGGCATCTCGCCCGTGCGCTGCCGCGGCAGCTGGTGCAGCAATGGGTGTGGCTGGCCGAGCCCGCGAGCGCGCGCCAATTGCACGGTCTTGGCCTCGTCAATTGGGTGACCGGCAGCGGCCATGCGCTGGCCGAAGCGTTGACGGTCGCCGACCGCTTGGCGGAGATGGCGCCGAACGCCGTGTCCAGTGCCAAGGAGTTGCTGCATCTCGCCGCGTCGCAGGGGCTCACGCAGCAGCTGCAGAGCGAGCGTGATCACTTCATCGAGAACCTCTTCCACGCCAATGCCGGCGAAGGCTTGCAAGCCTTCTTCGAACGACGGCCGCCGCGCTTTCGCTGAGGGCCGTGCGCAGCACTCAGCTGCGATAGCTCGGGTCAGCGCGATCGAGCCGGCGCAGCAGGCCCGGCCAGGTCAGCGCGCCGCCGCCCACCCCCTTGGTCACCTGCGCCGCTTGCTGCCGGGCAGTGCCGATGATGCGCGGGTCCACGTGCACCAATTCACCGCCACCGGCCATTGCCCGGACCTGGATCGTGCAGACGGTCTCGAACAGGTACATGCTGAGGAACGCATCGGCGATCGTTGCCCCCAGCGTCAGCAGCCCGTGATTGCGCAGCATCAGGAAATCGTTGTGGCCGAGGTCGTCCACCAAGCGCGGCTTTTCGTCGTCGCGCAGGGCCACGCCTTCGTAGTCGTGATAGCCCAGATTCGACAACACGAAGATCGATTGCTGCGACAGCGGCAACACGCCGCCCTTCTGGGCTGACACGGCGATGCCGTTCAAGGTGTGCGTGTGCAGCACGCACTGCGCATCGTGTCGCGCTGCGTGAATCGCGCTGTGGATGACAAATCCGGCGGGGTTCACCGGGAACGGCGAGTCGTCGAGCTTGTTGCCGTCGCGGTCGACCTTCAGCAGGCTCGACGCGGTGATTTCCTCGAACATCAATCCGTACGGGTTGATCAGGAATTCGTCGTGGACTCCGGGCACGCGCGCCGAGATGTGCGTGAACACGAGATCGTCCCACTTGAACAGCGCAACCAGCCGGTAGGCCGCGGCAAGATCGACACGCGTGCGCCATTCATCGGCGCTGACATCGTTCTTGCGGCTCTTGAAGTCGAGTGCCGATGCGGACATGATTTGCCTCCGGTTTGTCTCATGGACAATAGGTGCGCACCACCGCATGATGCTGTCACGTCAGAGACAAAACATGAATACCCCCGTTCTTACAATGCCCGAGCGGAACAACATCGAATCGGGCTCGTGGTTCTCCAAACTCTCTCTCCAATTGCGCAACGCCATCCTGTCGCGCTCCGTCGTCCGCAGGCTGGCCGATGGAGCGCTGCTGTCGTCGCGCGGGCAACCGGCGGAGGAGTGGTGCGGCGTGGCCAAGGGCGCGGTGCGCATCAGCTCGGTGTCGCTGTCGGGCAAACAGATCACGCTGACCTACGTCGAACCGGGTGTGTGGTTCGGCGACATTTCCTTGTTCGACGGTCTGCCGCGCACACACGATGCGAACGCGCACGGCGCGACCACGTTGCTGGTCGTGCGCAAGCCCGACTTCAAGGAGCTGCTGGCGCAACACGTGGAGTTGTACGACGCGCTGTTGCGACTGAACTGTCGTCGCCTGCGACTGATGTTCGACGTGGTGGAAGACCTCAACACACGCCCGCTTGCCGCGCGGCTGGCCAAGCAGATCGTGCTGCTGGCGCGCAGCTACGGCATTACCGACGGCGAGGAAATCCGCATCGGCCTGCAACTGGCGCAGGAAGACCTGGCGCAGATGCTGGGCGCGTCGCGGCAACGCGTGAATCAGGAACTCAAGGGCTTCGAGCGCGACGGTGCAGTGCGCATCGAGCCGACGCGCCTGGTGGTGCTTTCCAAGGACAAGCTGCTGGCCATCGCCTCCAAACAATAGTCGGCACGCAGCGTGGCTATCCCACGGCGCGTGCGCCGCGGAATTGCTGAGACAAACGCTGCATGGACACCTATACCGGAACCAAACCCGTCGCCGAACAGCATGCGTTCGACACGGCGGCGCTGCAGGCCTATCTGCAGTCGAAGCTCGAAGGTTTTCACGGGCCGCTGGCGGTCGAGCAATTCAAGGGCGGGCAGTCGAACCCCACCTACAAGCTGCTCACGCCGAGCGCGGCGTACGTGATGCGCGCCAAGCCCGGCCCGGCCGCGAAGCTGCTGCCTTCGGCCCACGCCATCGACCGGGAGTTCACCGTCATGCGCGCGCTGCACGGCACCGACGTGCCGGTGCCGCGCATGCACTTGTTGTGTGAAGACGAGGCGGTCATCGGCCGCGCCTTCTACGTGATGGAGTTCATGCAGGGCCGCGTGCTTTGGGACCAGGCGCTGCCGGGGTTCGACAACGCCGGCCGCGCTGCCATCTACGACGAGATGAACCGCGTCATCGCCGCGCTGCACCGTGTCGACGTCAAGGCTGCGGGACTCGACGGCTACGGCAAGCCCGGCAACTACTTCGATCGGCAGATCCGCCGCTGGAGCAAGCAGTACATCGCCTCCATCACCGAGCCGATCGACGCGATGGATCGCCTGATGGAATGGCTGCCCGCGCACATGCCGGCCAGCGCCCGTGACGACAGCCAGGCCACCGTCGTGCATGGCGACTTTCGCCTCGACAACCTGGTCTTTCACCCGAACGAGGCACGCGTGCTTGCCGTGCTCGACTGGGAGCTTTCGACGATCGGCCACCCGCTGGCGGACTTCAGCTACCACTGCATGGCGTGGCACATCCCGCATGCCATGGGACGCGGCATCGGCGGGCTGGACATCGCGTCGCTCGGCATTCCCGATGAGAAGGCCTATGTGCGGCGCTACTGCGAACGCACCGGCCGCGCCGACCCCGACGCGGTGATGGCCGACTGGAACTTCTACATGGCCTACAACCTGTTTCGCATGGCCGGCATCCTGCAAGGCATCGCCAAGCGCGTCGTCGACGGCACGGCGTCGAGTGCACAGGCCCGACAGGCCGGCGCCGGCGCCCGGCCGCTGGCCGAGATGGGCTGGCGCATCGCACAGCAGGCCTGAACCGCGCCTGCGCCCCACACAGATTCACGAAGGAGAGAATGATGGACTTCAGCTACTCGCCTCGCACGCAGGAACTCCAGGTCAAGGTCCTGAAGTTCATGGACGAGCACATCTACCCGGCCGAGGACGCCTACTGGGCCGAGATCGAAGCCAACACCAAGGTCGGCAAACGCTGGACGCCGTTGCAGGTGATCGAGAAACTCAAGCCGAAGGCACGCGCCCAGGGCTTGTGGAACCTGTTCCTGCCGGAGAGCGAGTACGGCGCCGGCTTGACCAACCAGGAGTACGCGCCGCTTGCGGAAATCATGGGCCGCGTACCCTGGGCCAGCGAGGTGTTCAACTGCTCGGCCCCCGACACCGGCAACATGGAGACCATCGTTCGATATGGTTCGGCGCAGCAAAAGCAACGCTGGCTCGAGCCGCTGCTGGCCGGCGAGATCCGCAGCGCATTCGCGATGACCGAACCCGACGTGGCCTCGTCGGATGCCACCAACATCGAAGCACGCATACAGCGCGACGGCAATGACTACGTGCTCAACGGCCGCAAGTGGTGGACGTCCGGTGCGGGCGATCCGCGCTGCAAGATCTACATCTTCATGGGCAAGACCGACCCTGACGCGCCGCGCCACTCTCAGCAGTCGATGATCCTGGTGCCCGCCGATGCCCCGGGGATCACGATCCTGCGGCCGCTGCTGGTGCTCGGCTACGACGATGCACCGCACGGCCACATGGAAGTGCTGTTCGAGAACGTACGCGTGCCGGCCAGCAACATCCTGCTGGGCGAGGGCCGCGGCTTCGAGATCGCGCAGGGCCGGCTGGGGCCGGGGCGCATCCACCATTGCATGCGCCTGATCGGCCTGGCCGAGCGTTCGCTCGAAATGCTCGTCAAGCGCGCCACCAAGCGCGTGGCGTTCGGGCGCCCGGTATCCGACCAGGGTGTGACGCGCGAGCGCATCGCCGAAGCGCGCTGCATGATCGACCAGGCACGCCTGCTGACGCTGAAGGCGGCGTGGATGATGGACGTGGCCGGCAACAAGACCGCCAAGGCCGAGATCGCGATGATCAAGGTGGTGGCCCCGAGCATGGCTTGCAAGGTCATCGACTGGGCGATGCAGGTGCACGGCGGCGCCGGCATGTGTCAGGACTTCCCGCTCGCCTACTACTACACCCAGGCGCGCACCCTGCGCTTCGCCGACGGCCCCGACGAAGTCCACCGCAACGCGATCGCGAAGATGGAGATCGGCAAGTACGCCTAAGCGGCGGCCAGCGTGGACTAGCGGCCCGGTTCGCCGGGATCTTCGAGTTGCGTTTGCCACGCCGTTGAGGCGCCCGAGGACGGCCATTCCGCCGCGCCCTCGTGGCCCATGCCGGCGACACGCAGTGCAGACTGCGCCGCGACGTCGAACAGCGCCACCGCCCCGGCCACCGCCGACGGCTCGGGTGGGTCGAGTTGCAGGCGCAGATACAGGCGCCCGCGCAGGGTCATCAAAAGGAATGGTGGCGCGTCGCGCAGCCAGGACTGCGCGGCGAGCTCGAGCTGCGCCGCGACGACCGTATCGACCCACGCGATGGCGGCCTTCGGGTTGCTCGCCACCGTGCCGAAGTGGGTTCGCACGCCCTTGGGCAGGGTGAGAGTGGATTTCGGAAACATCGCCAGCCAGCGCATCTCTTCAGGCGTGGAGAGGTCGATCTGCGTCTGCGTGCTTTCCGTGTAGCGCTCGAAGGTCTCGCCCTCGAGCATCTCCATCAGTGGCCGGCTCAGCAGCAGCATCTGCAGGTCGGACGGCAAGTGCAGTTCCATGCGGATGCGCAGTTCCTGCGTGGTGATGTAGGAACGCTGCGACGGCCCCCATTCGAGCCGCCATGGGCTGTCGCCGAAGGCGCCATCGATGACGAAGCCCTCGTTGTCCTTGGCCCGCTTGAACCCGTGCCGGTGCTCCTTCGCCCACGCGGCGACACCGGCCCAGTCGGGACCCGGCGGTTCGGCAGACATCCAGCGTTTGATCGCCTCGAACATGGATTGGGGACTTCGACTAGAGTTGCACGGCCGCGCCCGCGGCGCGCCTGAGGAGCAGGGACGATGATCGAAGTGTATTCGTGGGCTACCCCCAATGGCCACAAGGTTCACATCATGCTCGAAGAGTGCGGTCTCGCGTATCACATTACGCCGGTGGACATCGGCGCCGGGGACCAGTTTAAGCCCGAGTTTCTGGCGATCAGCCCCAACAACAAGATCCCTGCCATCGTCGACCCCGATGGGCCCGAGGGCGCACCGATATCCCTGTTCGAGTCGGGTGCGATCCTGGTCTACCTCGCCGCGAAAACCGGCCGCTTCATGCCGCAAGGCATTTCCGCACGCTACGACGTCCTGCAATGGCTGATGTTTCAGATGGGCAGCGTGGGGCCGATGCTCGGCCAGACGCACCACTTCCGCGTCTACGCGCCGGAGAAGATCGAATACGCGATCAACCGCTACACCAACGAAGCGAAACGCCTCTACGGCGTGATGGACAGGCGCCTCGCGAACAGCAAGTACATCGCCGGGCCCGAGTACACCATCGCCGACATCTCGATCTTCCCGTGGCTGAGGTCATGGAAGAACCAGGGCATCGACTGGAACGACTACCCGCACCTGAAGGGCTGGTTCGACGAGGTCGCGGCACGCCCGGCGGTGCAACGCGGCGTGGAGGTGCTGGCGGACCGTCGCAAGCCGCTCGTGAGCGACACGGCACGCGACGTGCTGTTCGGCGCACAGCAGTATCAGCGGCGCTGACGGTGTGGGGTGGCCTGCCCGGAGGGACTCGAACCCCCGACCTGTTGCTTAGAAGGCAACTGCTCTATCCAGTTGAGCTACGGGCAGCGAGGGCCGCGAGAGGCCGAAAGATGATGGTCGGGGTGAGATGATTCGAA
Source organism: Piscinibacter sp. (assembly GCA_041496605.1). GTDB lineage: Bacteria > Pseudomonadota > Gammaproteobacteria > Burkholderiales > Burkholderiaceae_C > Albitalea. The sequence continues at coordinate 14,980 of JBGQEX010000013.1, read as the reverse complement.
CATCCGACCCACTGCTCCCAAAGCAGTTGCGCTACCAGGCTGCGCTACACCCCGAAGCTGGCAATTGTACCTAGGGCGCCGGCAGCATGAGCTGCTGCGACACGGCCATGCACTGGCGTATGTGCAGCTCACACACATACTTGAGCGCCGAAAAGGTCAACGCAGCCGACACGGCCTGGCCGGCGATCGGCACAAACTTCGCTGCCTGCTGCGTGGTGAGCTGCACGCCCACCCGCTTCAGTACCTGCACCACGAGTTCGCGGGTCACCAGCTTTCCCACCAGCAGGCTGCCGCCGGCCGAGAGCGCCTTGTAGACCACGACGCGCCGGTCGGGCGCCAGACGCTCGACCTGTTCCGGCGTCAGGCCGAAGGCACGGTTGATGTCGGGAATCAGCTTCATCAGCACGCCTACGTCGGTGACCCAGTCGATTCCCGGTAGCGGGATGACGGCGACCCCGGCGGCCAGCAGCGCTGCGCGATTGACCAGGCGCCGGCAATAGCGCGCCACGTCGTCGATCTGGTCGGGGGTGTCGGGCACGAGCACCCAGTCGGTGGTGGTTGCCGTCATTTGCAGTTTGGCGCGCGTCGGTGCGCGTCGGTGCGCGTCAGGATACGCGCTTCAATGCGACAGCTGGCTCCAGGCTTTCTCGAGCCGTTTTACGCTGACCGGTTGCGGGGTCCGCAGCTCTTGGGCGAACAGGCTCACGCGCAGCTCTTCGAGCAGCCAGCGGAACTCCTCCAGGCGCGCGTCGACCACGCCCTTGCGCTCGGCGAGCATGCGCAGAAAGCGCTGCTCGATCGGCCGCAGTTCGGCCAACCTCGCCGCGTCGCGTTCGGGATCGCTGCGCAGCTTGTCGAGCCGCAGCGTGATGGCCTTGAGGTAGCGCGGCAGGTGCGCGAGCTGCGGCCACGGCGTGCTCATCAGGAAGCGTTTTGGCACCAGACGCGCGAGTTGCGCCTGCACGTCTTCGGTCACGTCTTTCGGCGCGCGGCTGTCTTTCAGCTTGCGCACCGCCGCGCCGTGTTCGAGCAGCACCTGCAGCGCACTGCGGGCAATCTCGTTGGCGATGAGCGTCAGCCGGCCGCGCCCTTCGTCGATGCGCTGGCGAAAGCGCGTGGCGTCGGTGGGCAGCGGGTCGCCGAGGAACGCGCGGTCGAGCGCGAGTTCGATGACCTGGTCGCGCAGTTCATCGGCCGTCCCCATGGGCATGAACAGCACCGACATCTTTTGCAGGTCCGCAATGTTCTTCTCCAGGTACTTCAACGCGTCGCGAATCTGCAGCGCCACGAGGCGGCGCAACCCGGCCCGATGCCGGCTCGCCGCAACGTCGGGTTCGTCGAAGACTTCGATCAGCACGTGACTGCCGCGGTCGATCAAGGCCGGGAAGCCGACGAGGGTTTGTTGCCCCTGGCGGATTTCCATCAGTTCCGGAAGCTCGCCGAAGGTCCAGTCGGTGTAGGTGGCGCCGCCCTCGCCCCGGCCTTCTCCCAGCGGAAGAGGGAGTTCGGCGATGTTGCCCCCTCTCCCTCTGGGAGAGGGTTGGGGTGAGGGCGCGGCCTCGACGCCCCGCTTCAACCCTGCCAGAGCCTGAAACGCAGACCGGGCCTGGCCACCCAGTTCCGCCTTCAATCCCGGCAGGTTGCGTCCCATGCCCAGTTGCCGGCCGTGTTCGTCGACGATGCGGAAGTTCATGAACAGGTGCGGGGGCACCTGCTCGAGCTTGAAGTCGCCGCGCTTGATGTCGAGCTGGGTCTGGTCGCGCACGCTCTTGAGCAAGGCATCGGCGAGACTTCCCGAGCCGAAGGCACGCGATTCGTTGACGTCGCTCACGAAGCCTTGCGCGAACTCCGCCAGCGGCATCAGGCGCGAGCGTGGCCGCTGATGCAGGCTCTTGATCAGCGCGAGCACCTTGTCCGTCAGCATGCCGGGAACCAGCCATTCGCAGCGCTCATCGTTGACCTGGTTCAGCGCATAGATCGGCACCGTGACAGTCACGCCGTCTTTGGGGTCGCCGGGCTCATGCAAGTACGTCGCCGTGCAATCGACGCCGCCCAGACGCAGCGTTTTCGGAAACGACGCCGTCGTGATGCCGGCGGCTTCGTGGCGCATCAGTTCCTCTCGGGTCAGGAACAACAGCTTCGGTTGCCGCTTGCTTTCCTCGCGGTACCAGCGCTCGAAGCCGGCGCCCGAACACACGTCTGCTGGCAGTTGCTGGTCGTAGAACGCGTGGATGAGTTCATCGCTCACCAGCACGTCCTGTCGCCGAGACTTGTGCTCGAGCTCCTCGACCTGCGCAATGAGCTTGCGGTTGGCAGACAGGAACGGCAGCCGGGTTTCCCATTCCTCGCCGACCAGCGCCTCGCGTATGAAGATCTCGCGCGCCGCGCTCGCGTCCACCAGACCGAAGTTCACGCGCCGATTGCTGTAGATCACGATGCCGTAGAGCGTGGCACGCTCCAGCGCGATCACCTCGGCCGCCTTCTTTTCCCAATGCGGCTCGAGCAGCTGGGTCTTGATCAGGTGGCCTGCCAGCCCCGGTAGCCACTGCGGCTCGATCGCCGCGATGCCGCGGCCATACAGTCGCGTGGTCTCGACCAGTTCGCCGACGACGATCCAGCGGCCCGGCTTCTTCGACAGGTTGGCGCCCGGATGACGGTAGAACTTGATGCCGCGTGCGCCGAGGTACCACTCGTCCTCGTCGCTCTTGCAGCCGATGTTGCCGAGCAGCCCTGCCAGCAGCGAAAGGTGCACCTGTTCGTAGGTGGCTGGTGCGCCGTTCAGTCGCCAGCCATGTTCGGCCACCACGGTGTGCAACTGCGAGTGAATGTCGCGCCACTCGCGCACGCGTCGCGGCGAAATGAAGTGATCGCGCAGCAGCTGTTCCTGCTTGCGGTGCGAGAGCCGGTGCTCGTCTTTGCCACCGCGTGCATCCTCCAGCCACTTCCACAGCTTGAGGTCGCCAACGAACTCCGATTTTTCGTCGTCGAACTTCTTGTGGGCCTGGTCGGCGGCCTGTTGTTGCTCGAGCGGCCGATCGCGCACGTCCTGCACGCTCAACGCGCTGGCGATGATAAGCACCTCGGTCAGTGCTTCCCGGTTCTTCGCTTCCAGGATCATGCGGCCGACCCGCGGGTCGAGCGGCAGCCGGGCAAGTTCGCGGCCGATGGCGGTGAGCTCGTTCTGTTCGTCGACCGCACCCAGCTCGGCCAGCAACTGGTAGCCGTCGGCGATCGCACGCCTCGGCGGCGGTTCGAGGAATGGAAAGTCTTCGACCAGTCCGAGCCCGAGCGCCTTCATGCGCAGGATCACGCCGGCCAGCGACGAGCGCATGATTTCCGGGTCGGTGAAGCGCGGCCGGCCCGTGAAGTCCTTTTCGTCGTAGAGACGGATGCAGATGCCGTTGCTGACGCGCCCGCAACGCCCGGCGCGCTGGTTGGCCGCAGCCTGGCTCACCGGCTCGATCTGCAGTTGCTCGACCTTGTTGCGGTAGCTGTAGCGCTTGACGCGCGCACTGCCGGCGTCGATGACGTACTGGATGCCCGGCACGGTCAGCGAGGTCTCGGCCACGTTGGTCGCGAGCACGATGCGGCGCGCGCTGTGCGGCTCGAACACGCGGTCCTGCTCCTGCTGGCTCAGGCGCGCGAACAGCGGCACCACCTCGACGCCCGGCGGGTGATGTCGGCGCAGATGCTCGGCGGCTTCGCGGATCTCGCGCTCGCCGGGCAGGAACACCAGCACGTCGCCGGCACCCTCCCGCCACAATTCGCTGACGGCGTCGCCGATGGCATCGTTCAAGCCGTATTCGCGGCTTTCCTCGAACGGCCGCCAGCGCTGTTCGACAGGGAACAAGCGCCCCGACACCTGGATGACCGGCGCCGGCCCGTCGCGGGACGCGAAGTGCTGGGCAAAGCGGTCGGCGTCGATCGTTGCCGAGGTGACGATCACCTTCAGGTCGGGCCGCCGCGGCAGGACTTGCCGCAGGTAGCCGAGCAGGAAATCGATGTTCAGGCTGCGCTCGTGCGCCTCGTCGACGATCAGCGTGTCGTACGCCTTCAGCAACGGATCGGTCTGCGTCTCGGCGAGCAGGATGCCGTCGGTCATCAGCTTGACGCTGGCGCCGCTCGTCAACCGGTCCTGGAAGCGCACCTTGTAGCCGACGATATCGCCGAGCGGCGAGTCGAGTTCCTGCGCAATGCGCTTGGCCACGCTCGACGCGGCAATGCGCCGCGGCTGGGTGTGCCCGATCAGCCCGCGCCCGCCGGCGCCGCGGCCGCGCCCCAGCGACAGCGCGATCTTCGGCAGCTGCGTTGTCTTGCCCGAACCCGTTTCACCGCAGACGACGACCACCTGATTCGCCTCGATGGCGCGCGCAATCTCGTCGCGGCGCGCCGACACCGGCAGCGACTCGGGGAATCGGATCGCGGTCACCGGGTTCGCAGCCGGTGCGGGCTTGCCGCGCGGGGGAGAGGTCACAAGGTCCTTCGTGCAAAATCGACCATTATTTCAAAGCGCCGCGATGAGTCTTGTCTTTCCCCATACCTTCGTGCCCTGGTTTCGCTCGGTGGCGCCGTACATCCACGCTCACCGAGGCAAGACCTTCGTGGTCGCCATCGCCGGAGAGTTGATCGCGGCCGGCAAGCTCAACGCCTTCGCCCAGGATCTGGCGCTGATCCACGCCATGGGCATCAAGGTCGTGCTGGTGCACGGGTTTCGCCCGCAGGTCGAAGAGCAGCTGACAGCCAAGGGGCATGTATCGCAATTCAGCCACGGCATGCGCGTCACCGATGCCGTCGCGCTGGATTGCGCGCAGGAGGCCGCCGGCCAGCTGCGCTATGAAATCGAAGCTGCGTTTTCGCAAGGCCTGCCCAACACGCCGATGGCGGGCAGCCAGATTCGCGTGGTGTCGGGCAACTTCATCACCGCGCGGCCGGTTGGCATCGTCGACGGCGTCGATTTCCAGCACACCGGCCTAGTGCGCAAGATCGACGCGGTAGGCATTCGCCGCGCGGTCGAATTCGGCGCCTTGGTCATGCTGTCGCCGTTCGGCTTCTCTCCCACCGGTGAAGCGTTCAACCTCAGCATGGAGGACGTCGCCGCCAGTACCGCCATCGCGTTGCAAGCCGACAAACTGATCTACGTCACCGAGGTCAAAGGCATACCGCTCGACCCGACCGACCCGAACAGCGACATCGACCAGGAACTCGCCCTCGCCGACGCCGAGAAGCTGTTGGCGGCGCTGCCCAACCCGATGCAACCCACCGACACTGCGTTCTACTTGCAGCATGCGGTGAAGGCCGGCAAGAGCGGCGTCGACCGTGTACACATCGTGCCGTTTTCCGTCGACGGCTCGGTGCTGATCGAGTCGTTCACCCACGACGGCGTGGGCACGATGATCGTCGACGAGAAGCTGGAAAGCCTGCGCCAGGCCACGTCGGACGACGTGGGTGGCGTGCTGCAGCTTATCGAACCATTCGAGAACGACGGCACCCTGGTCAAGCGCGACCGCACCGAGATTGAACGCGACATCGGGCTTTACACCGTCATCGAGCACGACGGCGTGATCTTCGGCTGCGCGGCGCTCTATCCATACCCTGAGAGCCGCACCGGCGAGATGGCCGCACTTACGGTGTCGCCCACTGTACAAAGCCAGGGCGACGGCGAACGCATCCTGAAGCGCGTGGAGCAGCGTGCGAAGGCGCAAGGTTTCGACAGCATCTTTGTGCTCACCACGCGCACGATGCATTGGTTTCTCAAGCGAGGTTTCGTCCAGGTCGACCCTGATTGGTTGCCCGACGCGCGCAAGCGCAAATACAACTGGGACCGTCGCTCCCAGGTGCTGGTCAAGAAACTGGCCTGACGTCGTCCGTGCGGCGGCGCTTCCCATTGCGACGCCCGCGCCTATTCATTCATTCGAGGAGTTCATTCGTGGCCCGTACCGTTCAATGCGTCTATCTGAAGAAGGAGGCCGAAGGCCTCGATTTCGCGCCCTACCCCGGCGACTTGGGCAAACGCATCTACAACCAAATCAGCAAGGAGGCGTGGCAGTTATGGCTCAAGCACCAGACCATGCTGGTGAATGAAAACCGCCTGAACCTCGCCGACCAGCGCGCCCGGCAGTACCTGGCGCGCCAGATGGAACGGTTTTTCTTCGGCGAGGGCGCCGAACAGCCGGCCGGATATGTTCCGCCAACGACCTGATCAATCGCGCAAGGGAGAAACCTGGAATCCGAGTATCAGAACAGGCTGATCATTCCTTCCCGAACGAAATATTGGCATTGAGCCGCTCGTTTAATTAGAATCCGGGCGTCGCCAACCGGGCGAGCATTTGACGAGAAGGAATCGACTATGGCATCCCTGCAGGAGTTACTCGACCAGAAGGCCGCACTCGAAAAGGCGATCGAAGCCACGCGCAAGCAGCAGAAGTCCGAGGCCATATCGAAGATCAGGGCCCTGATGTCGGAATATGGACTGACGGTATCCGACCTGTCGAGCAAAGCGCCCGCGAAAACCGGCGGCTCCAAGGGCAGCAAAGTCGCCGTCAAGTACCGCAACACCGCGACCGGAGACACATGGAGTGGCCGGGGGCTGCAGCCCAAGTGGCTGAAGGCTGCATTGGCAGCAGGGCGAAAGATCGAGGATTTCGCCGCTTGAATCGCGGAAGTACTTGGGCTGCGCCAACGTGAACACCCATGGAAGATAGCCGCCGCCGAGGCGGCTTTCCCATTTCTGGCGGACGCGATTTGGCGCTCGGCACGGCAACCCCCCAGGCATGGGGGAGTACGGGTTTCTTCGTCGGCTGAACGCAGGCTCGTCAAGCTACATTTCGACCCGAATCAAAATACCTCCAACGTGCCCGCGCCTCGCCTTCCGTCCTCGTTCTTTTCAATCCGCTTACCTGCCGTCTCCGTGACATGGACGCGCCGGATTGTTTTGGTTGCGCTGGCCTGCTACCTGGGCGGGCGCATCGGGCTGGGCATTCCGAAACTCGAATCGCACATCGGGTTGATCTGGCCTCCGGCCGGAATTGCCTTGGCAGCCTTGCTGCGCTGGGGATTGGGCATGTGGCCTGGCGTAGGAATCGCCGCGTGCCTCGTCGCCCTGGAGTTTGCCGCGTCGCCGTCGATCGCGTTGGCAGTGGCCGTGGGCAACACGGCCGGGCCCGTCGTGGCCGCCTGGGCCCTGCGCCGCTTGGGCCTGCGCCACGGCCTCGACCGCCGCGTGGACCTGTGGCTGTACTGCGCGGTCGGCGCCGGCGCCGGCACGCTGGCAACCGCCACGAACGGCGTACTGTGGACGAGTTGGGCAGCGGTCGACACTCCCGCGTCGCTGCCCACCGATTGGCTTCATTGGTGGCTGCGCGATGCGATCGGGGTGATGCTGATCGGCGTGCCGCTGCTGACGTTGTCGCGCGGCTCCTTGCACCGAACGTTCGCTCAGTGGCGCTGGATCGCGAACCTGCTCTTGTCATCGGCCACGATCGGGGTCGGCCTCATCGCCTTCGAGCCGGCCGCTCGCACCGGCGCCGGCTTGTCTCCCCTTGTCTTCGTGCCGCACCTGCTGTTGTGCTGGCTTGCAGTGCGCAGTGGAGTCTTCATGGCCTCGACCACCGCGCTGGTGTTGGCTGCGGGCGCCGCGCTGGCCACGATGCATGGGCAAGGCCCATTCTTTCATGGCGATGCCTCGAGCAGCCTGCTGCTGCTGTGGGGATACGTCTGCACCCTCTCGGCGACGCCGCTGCTCGTCACGGCATTGGTGGGCGAACTCACGGCCAACGACGAACGTTGGCAACTGGCACTGGACAGCTCGAACATCGGCGTCGCCGAGTGGGACCTTCGCGACGGCGCCGTCATGTTGTCGCCTCGATGGTTGTCGATGCTCGGGCTCGGTGCGCAGTCGTTCGGCACCTCGACGGCGGCCGTGTGGAGCCGCATCCACCCCGAAGACTTGCCCGAGTTGGAACAGACGCTGTCGACGCTGCACGCCCGAGGCCACGACGGCTGCGGCGCGGATTTCCGCATGCAGTGCGGCGACGGCAACTGGAAGTGGCTGGAAGGGCACGCCGTCGTCGCCGAGCGTTCGGGGGGCGGCGTGCCGCTTCGCATCATCCTCACTGCGCGAGACATCAGCGAGCAACGCGCCGCCGAAGAACGCCACCAACTCTCAGCCAAGCTGTTCGAGCACTTGCACGAGGGCTTGTTGATCACCGACGCGGCGCACCGGGTGCTCGACGCGAACCCCACGTACTCTTCGATCACCGGCTACTCGCGCGAGGAAGTGCTCGGCACGGTGCCGGCGCTGATGCGCCCCGCACCTGCGGGCTCGGCAGCCCAGTTGCAGCAGGCCACCATGCGCGACAGTTTGCAGGCCAGCGGAACTTGGCGCGGCGAGATCGTCGACCGGCGGCGCAATGGCGAAGCCTGCACCTTGCAGGTGACGATTTCGGCCGTGAACTCGCAGAACGGGCAGCTCCGTTTCTACGCGCTCGCCTTGGCCGACATCACGCAAGCCCAACTGCAGCGTGTCCAGTTGGAACGGCAGGCCCACAGCGACGAACTGACGGGTTTGGCCAATCGGGCACGCTTGGCTCAGATGCTTGGCGACGCCATGCAGGCCAGCGAACGCGAAGGATTCCTGCTGACGATCTGTTATCTCGACCTCGATCACTTCAAGCCTGTCAACGATCGCCACGGCCACGAGGCCGGTGACCGCCTGCTGATCGAGCTGGCAGAGCGCCTGCGCCGCTCGCTGCGTCACTGGGCCAGCGGCGACGACGCGGTGGCGCGCCTGGGCGGCGACGAATTCGTGCTGTTGCTGCGAACCGCCACGCTTGAAGAGGGCCGGCATGCGGTCGAGCGTGTCATGCGCAACGTCTCACAGCCGTACGGGCTCGGGGTGGGCGGGCCGGTGCAGGTGACTGCAAGCATCGGCGCCACCGTCTACCCCATCGACAAGGCGGATGCCGACACCTTGCTGCGCCACGCAGACCATGCCATGTACGGCGCCAAGCAAGCGGGCCGCAACGGCTACCTGTTCTTCGACGCCGAACACGATCGGCGCACGGAAGCGCACTTCGAGGCCCTCGGGCGCGTGCAGGACGCGCTCGATGCCGATCAGTTCACCCTCTACTACCAGCCCAAGGTCGACATGCGTCTCGGCAAGGTGCTGGGTGTCGAAGCCCTCCTGCGCTGGAAGCATCCCGAGCACGGCGTCATCGCACCGGCGCAGTTTCTTCCGCTGATCGAACACACCGGCTTGAGCGCGCGCCTCGGCGACTGGGTGCTGCAACAGGGCATCGAACAGCTGGCCAAGTGGCAGCGCATGGGGATGGACGTGACCGTCAGCATCAATGTCTCGGCGCGGCATCTGCAGGAGCCCCTGTTCGCCAAGCGTCTGGCCGCACTGCTCGGCCGCCACAGCACGCCAGTGGCCCGGCGGCTCGTGATCGAAGTGTTGGAAACCGCGGCACTCGCCGACGTCGACTACACCTGCGAGCTGATGCAGGAATGCCGCGAACTCGGCGTGCGATTCGCGCTTGACGACTTCGGTACGGGCTATTCGACCTTCACCTATCTCAAGCGCTTGCCGCTCGACCTGTTGAAGATCGACCGGTCGTTCGTCCACAACATGCTCAACGACCGGCAGGACATGGCCATCGTCGAAGGCGTCATCGGCCTGTCGGAAACCTTCGGCTGCACCGTCGTTGCAGAGGGCATCGAGTCGGCCGAACAGGCACGCTGCCTCATCGAACTCGGCTGTAACGTCGGCCAGGGCAACGGCATCGCGCCGGCCATGCCGGTCGCCGAGGTCTACGACTGGGTGCGCAACTACCGCGGCGACGCCATCTTCGCCCGCGAGTGGGCCATGACGACCAGTTGACGCCGCGGCGGGACCGCCTCGCGTCAGTCGAGGTTGAAGCCCAGGTCCACGACGGCTTGCTGGGCATGGCGCAACGGCTGAAATCGCCATTGCGTCACCGTGCCGATGGCGGCCGAATTCAGACGTGAATTCGTGCTGGTCACTGCTTGCGGCTGCGACACGCTGCCGTCGGGCTCGACGGTGAAGCTCACCTGCACCATGCCCTTGCGCAGCGTGCGCATCAGGCTGCTCGGAAAGGCGGGCTCGGTCCGAATGACGGGCACCAGTGGGGCATCTGGCTCCGGCACAGCGACCGGATTCGGCGCGACCGCCGCGACCAGCCCGCCGGCGGCACTCGAGTCTGGACTGGCACCATTCATGGTCGCGCCCGGCGCCGGCGTCGTTCCGGCGGAAGAGCTCAGCGCCGACGGCTGGGCGGGCTCTGTCTTGTCTCGTGCCACCTCGCGCCGCGCCGTCGCCGCGTCGGCGCTGGCGCCATCTGCCGGCTTGGGCGATGGCCTACCGGGACCTTTCACCGCCGCTGACGAAGCAGGCGCCTTGTCGTCGCGCGTGGAGGTGGGCTTGCGCGGCTTGTCCGAGTGAATCCGAATCCATTGAAAGACCCGATCCGCTTCGCGCTGCGCCCGCTCGGCGGGCGACATGTCGCCGCTCGGTGTGGGAGCAGGCGTCGCGGGTGCCGCGGTCTCCGCGTATGCGCCGCCCGACAGTGCGGCGATGAAAGTGCAGCCGGCAACCCATCTGACAAGCGAAGCCCGGTCGGCGCGATGGCACTGCGAATGGCTGAGCGACATCAGAATCCCTCCGAACGTCTTAGTGGTCACCGCGGCGCACCGATCCGGTGTGCGACGGCGCATCTACCGCGCGGCTTGTGGCCGCTTGCGCGCCGCAGTGTATCGACTTGTACCCGCATTCGCAGTTCAGACAAGCCCAGGGGTACTGCGGTTTCCGTGGGAAATGCCCGCATCCGCCAGTGCCAACACGCAGCGCCGAACGCGGGCACTAGACTGTCGCAGTGATTCCGCCCGCCTTCATCCAGGATCTCCTGACCCGCGTCGACATCGTCGAAGTCGTGGGTCGCCACGTCCAGCTCAAGAAGGCCGGCATCAACCACAAGGGGCTGTGCCCGTTTCACGGCGAGAAGTCGCCCAGCTTCATCGTCAGCCCGAGTCGCCAGACATATCACTGCTTCGGCTGCGGTGTGCACGGCAATGCGGTGGGCTTTCTGATGGAACAGTGCGGCATGGGCTTCCCCGACGCCGTGCGCGAACTGGCCCAGCAAGTGGGCATGGCGGTGCCCGAGGACGACAGCTCGCCCCAGGAACGCGAACGCTCTGCTGCCCTGAAACAGCGCCAAGCTACGCTCAGCGATGTGCTTGCAAAAGCCGTGGAGCACTATCGACAGCAGCTCAAGGCCAACCCGCGCGCCGTCGCCTATCTGAAGGGGCGTGGCTTGAGCGGCGAGATCGCTGCTCGTTTTGGCCTCGGCTACGCGCCCGACGGCTGGCGCGGCTTGGCAAGCGTGTTCCCGCGCTACGACGACCCGCTGCTCGAAGAATGCGGCTTGGTGATTTCGCAGGACGCCGACACCGACAACGAGGCCGATCGCAAACGCTACGACCGCTTTCGCGACCGCATCATGTTTCCGATCCGTTCGGTGCAAGGCGACGTGATCGGCTTTGGCGGCCGGGTTCTCGACAGAGGCGAGCCGAAGTACCTGAATTCGCCGGAGACGCCGGTCTTCATCAAGGGTCGCGAGCTGTACGGCCTGTTCGAGGCACGCGGCGCGCTGCGTCAGCACGGTTTCGTTCTAGTCGTCGAGGGCTACATGGACGTGGTCGCGCTGGCACAGCTCGGGTTTCCCAACGCAGTGGCAACCTTGGGCACAGCCTGCACTGCAGAGCACGTCCAGAAACTTTTCCGCTTCACCGATTCGGTCGTGTTCAGCTTCGATGGTGATGCCGCCGGCCGCCGCGCCGCGGGTCGCGCCCTCGAAGCCGCATTGCCATACGCCACCGACACTCGCACCGTCCGCTTCCTGTTCCTGCCGGCCGAGCACGATCCGGATTCGTACATTCGCGAACTCGGCGCCGACGCTTTCGAGCGCTGCATTGCGCAGGCAGTGCCCTTGTCGCGTCAACTCGTCGACGCGGCCAGCGAGGGCTGCGATATCGGCACGGCCGAGGGCCGGGCGCGCATGTTGGCCAACGCCAAACCGCTGTGGGCCGCCCTCCCCGACGGCGCGCTCAAGCGACAACTGGTAGGGCAGCTCGCCGCGCTGGGCGGGCTCGAAACTGCCGATCTGCTGTCGCTGTGGGATACCACGGCGTCGCCGCGCCCCTCCCGCGAAGCCGCGCCACGCCGCGCGCCACCGCGTTCGGCAATACGCGTCAGCCGCGGCACCGCGAACCTTCTGGATCGCGCCCTGTGGGTGCTGGTCCAGCGCAGCGATCTGTGGAGCGCGTTGGACGGCGAGTCACACGACATCCTGTCCGGCCAGACGGCGCCCTACGACATGTTCTTCGGCTGCATCGAGCGCAGCGTGCTGGAGCACGGGCCCCTTGCAGCGGCGCCGCTTCTGAGCGAATTGCGCGCCCGGGCTGACACCGATGGCGGCAGCGTAGTGATCGCGCGCATTGCCGCGTTCCACGACCCCGATCCACAGTCCGACCCAGCGCAAGAACTGGCGATCCTGCTCGATCGGCTGCGATTGCAGGCCGTCGAAGACGAGTTGAAGCTGCTGTTCGAGTCGGGGGATTTGTCGCCCGACGCCCAGTTGCGCGGCAAGCAGCTGATGGCGGCGCAAGCCCGGCTCAAGGCGAAGCTCGCGAAGGCACCGGTTTCCACGGCCGTATAGACCAAGCACTGCCGGCGACTGGGCTTTGACGCGGGCACAATCATCAACGATAATAAAAGGTTGTTACGCGCGGCAAGAGTGACTGCAGCACCTCCGGGCCCCGGCCACCCTCTGACCCAGGGTCCCCACACCAAGGCCACCCCATTCCCGCAAGGGCTGCATACAAAAGGTTCACGTGAGCTTGCCCGCCCGAAGCCGGCCACTGGCCCGTTCTTTCGACGGACATTCCGACGCAAGAGTGGCTCGTGGGTCGGCGCTCGCCTTGCCCTTGCAGATTTCACTTGGTGCTCCCACATGCCCATCGGGTCGGAGCAACTGCGCGTTTTCTGCAAGCCGCAGGCCGTGAAGCCCATCATTACCCGAGGAATTGCATGACCGCGAAGAAAAGCGCCCCCGCCAAGGCAGCCAAGCCCGCCGCCAAGGCCGTGCCCGTGAAAAGCACGAAGGCCGAGCCTGAAGACAAGAAGAAGCCGGCGTCCAAGCCAGCACCCAAGGCCGCGGACGACGGCAAGGCCAAGCGCGGTCGCAAACCGAAGGTCGACGAAAAGGCCAAGAAGGCGGAAGTGGTCGAAGAGGATTTCTCCGACCTCGAATCCGACCTGGAAGGCGAGCCGGAGGCGGTTGAAGCCTCCGACGAGGGCGAGACCAAGGTCAAGGCCAAGCCGCTGCGCATGAAGGTGTCGCGCGCCAAGGAACGCGCGCTGATGCGCGAGTTCGGCCTCGACGAAACCGCCCTCACCGAAGAGGAAGTCGCCAAGCGCCGCCAGGAGCTGAAGACGCTCATCAAGATGGGCAAGACGCGTGGCTTCCTGACGCACCAGGAGATCAACGACCACCTGCCCGAGAAGCTGGTCGACAACGAAATCCTCGAAGCCATTGTCTCGATGCTCAACGACATGGGCATCGCGGTCTACGAGCAGGCGCCCGACGCGGCGACCCTGCTGATCGCCGGAGGCGGCACCACCACCGCCACCGAAGAAGAAGCCGAAGAAGCGGCCGAAGCCGCGCTGTCGACGGTCGACTCCGAGTTCGGCCGCACGACCGACCCGGTGCGCATGTACATGCGCGAAATGGGCACCGTCGAGCTGCTGACGCGCGAAGGCGAAATCGAAATCGCCAAGCGCATCGAAGGCGGCTTGCAGGCGATGATGCTGGCGATCAGCGCGTCGCCGACGACCATCGCTGAAATCCTGTCCTACGCCGACCGCATCGGGGCCAGCGAGATGACGATCTCCGAGGTGGTCGACGGCTTCGTTTCGGAAGACGAGGCCGACGACTACGTGGCCGAGGAAGACGTCGACTTCTTCGACGAGGAGGACGACGACGACGGCCAGGGCGGCAGCAAGGCGCTGACCAAGAAGCTCGAGGAGCTGAAGGCCGCGGCGCTCGCCAAGTTCGCCAACCTGCGCATCAATTTCGACAAGATGCGCAAGGCCTTCGAGCGCGACGGCTACCAGTCGCCCTCGTACAACAAGGCGCAGCAGGCGATCAGCGCCGAGCTGATGACGATCCGCTTCACGGTCAAGACGATCGAGAAGCTGTGCGCCATCCTGCGCTCGCAGGTCGACGACGTGCGCCGCTACGAACGCGAGCTGCGCAAGATCCTGGTCGACAAGTGCGGCATGCCGCAAGAGCACTTCATCAAGCATTTCCCGCCCAACATCCTGAACCTGAAATGGGCCGAGAAGGAAGCTGCTGCCGGCAAGGCATACAGCATCGTGCTGGCGCGCAACCTGCCGCCTGTGCAGGAACTGCAGAAGAAGCTGACCGATCAGCAGGCCCGTGCCGTGGTGCCGCTGGAAGACCTGAAGAAGATCAACAAGCGCATGAACGAGGGCGAGAAGGCCTCGCGCGACGCGAAGAAGGAAATGATCGAGGCCAATCTGCGCCTGGTGATCTCGATCGCGAAGAAGTACACCAACCGCGGCCTGCAGTTCCTCGACCTCATCCAGGAAGGCAACATCGGCCTGATGAAGGCGGTCGACAAGTTCGAATACCGCCGCGGCTACAAGTTCTCGACCTACGCCACGTGGTGGATCCGCCAGGCCATCACGCGCTCGATCGCCGACCAGGCGCGCACCATCCGCATCCCGGTGCACATGATCGAGACCATCAACAAGCTCATCCGTACCAGCCGCTATCTGGTACAAGAGCTTGGCCGAGAGCCGACTCCCGAGGAGATCGCGGAGAAGATGGAGCTGCCGCTCGACAAGGTGCGAAAGGTCCTCAAGATCGCGAAGGAGCCGATC
>JBGQEX010000012.1:0-51089 GCA_041496605.1 Piscinibacter sp. | reverse complement strand
GCATGCCGGTCGGCGTGGCCCAGGCCTTCGCTCAAATGCGCCATGTACCTCTCGAACTCTTGCAGATCGTTCATCAAGGCTCACCCTTCGCTTGAAGATGTGCGCATAATGCCTTGATTTTATTAACACAGTAAGACTAGGGCCTGTTCACACTGAATGCATGCCCTAGAAGATCGAGTCGCGGTCGACGCCGTTGCGGATCATCCGGCGCTTCAGCTTGAGCAGCGCCTCTTGCTGAATCTGGCGGATGCGCTCGCGCGTGAGCCCCAGGCGCTCGGCCAGCACTTCGAGCGTTTCTGGCTCGCGGTCGCGCAGCCCATAACGCCCGGCCAACACCTCACGCTCGCGCTCGTTCAACTCGTCGAGCCCGTGGTTCAACAGCTGCTCGACCTCGTTGCTCAGCGTCAGGCTCATCGGGTCGCTCGCGCCGTCGTCGGCCACGCTGTCGAGTATCGACTCGGCGCCGTTGTCGGCCGGGAAGCGTTCCAGCGGCGCATCCAGCGAGGTCGGCAATTCGGAGAAGCGCAGCAGGTCACTCACCTCCTGCACCGGGCGACCGAGTGCGGCCGCCACGTCTTCCACGCGCACCGGCCTGTCGTGCGGCCCGCCGTCGCGTGCCGATGCCGCTTCCAGCACGCGGCGCGCCTTCAGCACCTGATTCAGCTCGCGCACCACATGCACTGGCAGCCGCACCAGACGCGCCTGATGCATGATGGCGCGCTCGATGTTCTGGCGAATCCACCACGATGCGTAGGTCGAGAAACGGAAGCCCCGGTCGGGCTCGAACTTGCTGATCGAGTGCATCAGGCCGAGGTTGCCTTCCTCGATCAAATCGGTCATCGGCAAGCCGCGCCCGAGGTAGTTCTTGGCGATACTGACCACCAGCCGCAGGTTGTGCTCGATCATGGCTTGGCGTGCCGCGAAGTCGCCCAGGCGCGCGCGGCTGGCGGTGTCGAACTCCTCCTGCGGCGTGAGCAGGGGTGCGCGGCGGATCTCGCGCAGATAGGTCTGCAGCGTGTTGCCGATCTCGCCGTCGCCGGCGGCCAGCTCGGGACTGACCTGCACTTCGGCCCCCGCGGTGGCCAGGGTTTCGCCGTCGTCGCCGTCGGGCGGTGTGGGCAACATGTCGGTCAGCGCAGCAGCCGATTCATGGGGCAGCAGCGGCGCAACGCTTCGCGTCACCGCATCACGCGCATGCCCGTTGGGTGGGGTGCGCCGCCTGTTCATGCCTGCTCCGGAGTCCGTCGCACATCAGCCGCGCGTCATCGCGGCGGCAAGAGCTTGGCCGGGTCGATCGGCTTGCCCAGCTTGCGTATCTCGAAGTGCAGTTGCACTCGCTCGGCGTCGGTGGCGCCCATCTCGGCGATCTTCTGTCCGCGCCGCACCGCCTGGTCTTCCTTCACCAGCAGCGTCTGGTTGTGCGCATAGGCGGTCAGGTAGGTGTTGTTGTGCTTGAGGATCACGAGGTTGCCGTAACCGCGCAGGCCGGAGCCCGCGTACACCACCCGGCCATCGGCAGCGGCGAGCACCGGGTCACCGGCTTTGCCGCTGATGGCCAGGCCCTTGCTCCGGCTCTCGTCGAAGTTCGCGAGCACCGGGCCGTTGGCCGGCCAGATCCAGTTGATGTCATCGTCAGCCTCGCGCGCCGGCGCGGCCGCAGAGGCCACTGGCGCAGGCGCAGGCGCTGCAGGCGCGGCACCGCTGGCCGGCGCGGCGGTGCCGCGCGCATCGAGCGGGCGCGCCTCCACCTTCGCCTGCGTGACGGGCTTGGTGCCCGCCGCAGCGGCGTCGGTGCCGGGAGCCACCACGCGCAGCACCTGGCCGACCTCGATCACGTTCGGGTTGTCGAGGTTGTTCCACTTGATCAGGTCTTTCCAGTTCTGCCCGTTCTCCAGGCCGATGCGAATCAAGGTGTCGCCGGGTTTGACGGCGTAGTAGCCGGCCTTGCCGGCGTTCTCGGCCCCGGGCAGCGGCTTGCTGCTGTCACGCGGGGGCTCCGCGGGCACCGTACCGGCACCGACCACGATCACGCGGCCCGCCGCACTGCGGTCTTCGACAGGCGCATGGTTCTTCGGCGATGCGCAACCGGCGAGCGTCAGCATGGCAAGCGCCACACCTGTGCACAGCCTCGTATTCATCGACCGAATTCTCGTCGTCATCATCCGTTGCGCCATTCCTATCGAACCAGTCCCGATTTTAGGGGGACGAATTGCACCGCTTCGTGAACACTTCGCTCGTATCCGTGCTCGGTGCGGTCGACCACCACCAGCACTTGACGGTCGGTGCCGTCGTGGACCGGAGCCACGAGCCGACCACCGATGGCCAACTGCTCGAGCCACGCAGCCGGGAGCGCCTCGCCGCCCGCGGCGGCAATGATGCCGTCGTACGGCGCGTTCGGCGCATGCCCCAGCATGCCGTCACCATACACGAGCCTCACGTTGGCAAGCCGAAGCGGAGCCATCAGTTCGCGCGCCTTGTCGTGCAGCGGCTTCACGCGCTCGACGGAAATGACCTGGCGAGACAGCTGCGACAGCAGCGCAGCCTGGTATCCGCAGCCGGTGCCGATCTCGAGCACGCGAGCGAGTTGGCCGGCCGCCCGTGCACTCGCGCCGCCCATCAGCAGTTCGATCATGCGGCCGACCACCGAGGGCTTGGAAATCGTCTGGCCGTGTCCAATCGGCAGGCTCGTGTCCTCATAGGCCTGCGTTGCCAGGGCCGCGTCGACAAACTGGTGCCGCGGCACAGCGGCGATCGCGCACAGCACGGCCTCGTGCCGCAGGCCCTCATCGCGCAAGCGCGCAACCATGCGCTCGCGCACGCCCGCAGAGTCCAGGCCGAGTCCTGTCGGCGTATTGCGGCGCGTCGCCTCGAGCGCCGCATGTTGCAGCGGCTGCTGCGGGCGCAGCAGCGTGCGTGCAGCCCCGGGCGCCGGGGCGCCCGGCGCCAACTGGTCCAGGCGCAACGGAAACTTCGGCGCCGGCCGGCGTGTGCCGCTCATGGGCGCCCCGCTTTCGCCAGCCAGCCTTGCCACTGCGGGACTGCCGCGTGATCGGTCAGGTCCACGTGAAGCGGCGTGATGGACACGCTGCCATTCGCGGTGGCATAGAAGTCGGTGCCTTCGCCGGCTTCGCGCGCGTCGCCTGCAGCGCCGATCCAGTAGACAGTCTCGCCGCGCGGGCTGACCTGGCGGATGACCGCCTCGCTGGCATGACGGCGGCCCAGGCGCGTCACTTGGCGCGGCAGTCGGTCCGCATCGGCGCGATTCGGAATGTTCACGTTGAGCAGGAACGGCGAACGCGCAGGCCGATCGCGCAAGACCTGTTCGATCACGCTGCGCGCCACGCGCGCGGCGGCATCGAGGTGCGCCCAGCCCTTTTCGATCTGTGAAAAGGCGAGCGCCGGAATGCCGAACAGATACCCCTCCATTGCAGCAGCGACGGTGCCGGAATAGAGCGTGTCATCGCCCATGTTGGCGCCCTGGTTGATGCCCGACACGACGAGATCGGGGCGCTGCTGCAGCATGCCGGTGAGCGCGATGTGCACGCAGTCGGACGGCGTGCCATTGATGTAGCGCACCCCGTTGGCCGCGGTGTACACCGACAGCGGCCGGTGCAGCGTCAGCGAGTTGGAGGTGCCGCTCGCGTTCTGCTCGGGCGCGACGACATCGATCTCCCCGAGCCCTTCGCAGGCACCCACGAGTGCTGCGAGGCCGGGAGCGAGATAGCCGTCGTCATTGGCGATGAGAATGCGCATGCGGCGATTGTAGGGAGTCGTCACCTCGGTGACGCAATGTGTTCGCCTGCCTGCCTATGATCCGCTGCCCACACCGCGCCACGACCTGGAGACCCGCCATGCACGCCTGGATCTGCGACAACCCGATCGGCCCCGACGCACTGACATGGAAGGAGCTGCCGACTCCCGAGCCCAAGGCCGGCGAGGTGCGCGTGGCGATCCGCGCGGCGAGCCTGAACTTCCCCGACCTGCTGATCGTGCAGAACAAATACCAGATGAAGCCGCCGCTGCCCTTCGTACCGGGCTCCGAATACGCGGGCGTCGTCGATGCCGTGGGAGAAGGCGTGACCCATCTGAAGGTCGGCGACGCGGTGGCCGCGTTCGGTGGCTTGGGCGGCTTCGGCACCCATGCCTGCGTCAGCGCCCAGCTGGCCATGACGTTGCCGCCGGGCTTCGCCTTCGACGACGCCGCTGCATTCATCTGTACCTACGGCACCTCGCACCATGCGCTGATCGACCGTGCCGGGCTGAAAGCGGGCGAGACGGTGCTCGTGCTGGGCGCAGCCGGTGGTGTCGGCACCGCCGCCATCCAGATCGCCAAGGCCGCCGGTGCGCGCGTCATTGCCGCGGCGTCGAGCGACGAGAAGTGTGCCCTGTGCCGCGACATCGGCGCCGACGCGACCATCAACTACGGCAGCGCCAACCTGCGTGAGGAACTGAAGTCGCTCACCGGGGGCAAGGGCCCCGACGTCGTGTACGACCCGGTGGGCGGCGACCTGGCGGAGCCGGTGTTCCGCTCGATCGCTTGGCGCGGCCGCTACCTGGTGATCGGGTTCGCCCAGGGCGCCATCCCGTCGCTGCCGCTGAACCTCGCGCTGCTCAAGGGGGCGTCCATCGTCGGCGTGTTCTGGGGCGAGTTCGCGCGCCGCGAACCGCAGCGCAATGCGCAGGCACTGGCCGACTTGGCCAGCTGGTACGCACAGGGGCGCATCAAGCCGGTGATCGATCAGACGCTGCCGATGCAGGAACTGCGCCAGGCCTTCGCGCGAATGGGCAGCCGCCAGGTGCACGGCAAGCTGGTATTGACGAACACCTGAGCAGCGGCCGTCGGCAACGGCCACATTGCGCACGCGAGCACCCATAATCGGCGTGCGGAGAACCCAACGTGCGCCGTCTGTTGCTGAAATTACCTTTGCTCGCGTCCGGTACGGCACTTGGACTGCTGACGCCCGCGCGCGCCCAGCCGAGCGCACTGGTGTTCGGCGTCATCACCACCACCAACGTCGAAGAAACACGCGCTGCGTGGGAACCGTTCTTCGCCGACATGCGCCCTGCCACCGGGCTCGATATCCAGGGCCAGTACCCGGCGACCTATAGCGAAGTCATCGACGCGCTGATTGCCAACCGCGCCCAGCTGGCCTGGCTGTCGAACAAGGCCGCGCTGGACTGCATCGAGAAGGCCAACGTCGAGGTGTTCGGCCAGCTGGTCGACTCGGGCGGCTCCCCGGGTTACCGGTCCATCATCATCGTGCGGCGCGATTCGCCGCTCACGTCCATCGACCAGCTGCTCGCCAAGCCCAAGACCTACGGGTTCGCAATGGGCGAGGTGTCGTCCACGTCGGGACACGCGATGCCGTCATACGCCTTGTTCGTGCCGCGCGGCATCCGCCCCGAAGACCACTTCACACCCTTCGTTCGCGGCACGCACGCACAGACGCTGGCCGCCGTGCTGCGCGGCCAGGTGCACGCCGCCACCTACAACACAGAGGAAATGCAGCGCCTGAAAGCGGCCCAACCGGCGCGCGCCGCCTCGCTGCGCGTGCTGTGGGAATCGGCCCTGATTCCAAAGGACCCGCTGTTGTGGCGCAAGGACCTGCCGCTGTCGACGCGGACGCGCATTTCGAGCTTCCTGTTCGGCTACGGCAAGACGAGCGGCGAGAAGCTGCGCCTGAAACAGATGTTCGACCTGGCCGGTTTCAAGCCATCGACCAACCAGCAGCTGAAATTCGTGCTCGAGATCGAGGACTTCAAGCAGCGCTCCGAGGTGCTGTTGGACACCCGGCTCAGCGAATCGCAGAAAAACGATCGCCTGCTCGACCTGCGCGACCGTTACACGCGCCTTGCGCGTGCGCTGCAACCCGCGAGCACCCTACCGCCCTGAGTGATGGACTGCTACGATCAGCCTCCTCTCCCAAAGGTGTGACGGCATGGCTGTGAAGGTTCTGATCGTCGAAGACAATCCTGTCGCGCGCAGCTTCCTGTGTCGCGTGGTGCGCGAGAGCTTCAGCGACACCATCGTCATCACCGAAGCCGGCGACCTCGAGTCCGCGCGCCGCCATGTCGCCACGCAGAGCGGGCCGAACCCGGCGGCGCCCACCGACCCCTTCAAGCTCGTGCTGGTCGACCTCGAACTGCCCGATGGCAATGGGATGGAGCTGCTGGCCGAGCTGGCGCGCTATCCCGCCACCAAGATCGTCACCACGCTGTACTCGGACGACGATCATCTCTTCCCCGCACTGCAGTGCGGCGCGGACGGCTATCTGCTGAAGGAAGACCGCTTCGAGGTGCTGGTCGAGGAGCTGCAGAAGATCGTGCGCGGCCAGCCGCCCTTGTCGCCTGCCATCGCACGCCGCCTGCTGACACATTTCCGGCACGGTTCGGGCGGCGCAGCGGGTGATTCGGGATTTGCGCCACTGCCCTCGGGGTTTCAGAGCAGTCGACCGATGCCGCTCGGCAAGGGCGCGCCACTGGACCATGAACGGCTCACGCCGCGCGAGAGCGAGGTGCTGACCTACCTCAGCAAGGGCTTCACGATCAAGGAAATCGCGAGCCTGATGGGCATCAAGTGGTTCACCGTCAACGACCACATCAAGTCGATCTACAAGAAGCTGAACGTGTCGAGTCGGGCCGAAGCCGCGGTGCTCGCGAGCAAGCAAGGGCTGGTGTAGCGCCACCACCAGCGTCCAGGCACGCCGCGCAGGATCGACATGGCCATCTCGACCTCGGGTGTGTCGCATTCCGACCTGCAGTCCCGCGAGCGTGGGGGCAGCGCGCCGCCGCCTCTGACCGTCGGTGTCGAATCGACACTCGATTCCGGGCTGCTCGAACGCAACCTGGCAGACGATCGCAGCGCGTCGCGCTGGATGGGCTGGCGACTGCGCCTGCTGGTCGGCGCGGCGCTGCTCGGCTGCATGGGCTTGTTCCTGCTGGCGCGTTGGCTGGTCGAACCACTGCACATCGACGCCAGCTGGCGCCCGAACGCGCAAGGCCAGCTGGAACTGGCGGCGTCGGGCGAACCGGCGCTGCGTGCACATCAGGGGCACGCGCTGATCGGCATCGTCGGCGGCGAGGTGTTGGTGGCGGTGCCCGACGCCCTGACCCTGCAACGCTCGTCGCGCTGGCTGATCTCGGACGCCGAACGCCAACGCCATCGCGCGATGCACGAACAGATTTCAGCGGCACTGGCCCAGCATGACGTGAAGCTGTTCTTTTCCGACGGCGACATGGTCGCGCTGCAGTTGCAAAAGCGCGGATTCGGGAGCCTGGGCGGCATGTTCTGGCTGCTCAGCGCGTTCGCGCTGGCGCTGTACCTGGTGGCAATGGTCGTGCTGCTGGCCAAGCCCACCGCGCTGAATCTGCTGTACGCGGTGATGGCGCTGTGCCAGACGGGCAACCTCGCGTTCATCGCGGTCGAGTCGACACTGGAGCTCGCATTGCCGGGGCCGTTCGCGCTACTGGACATGCCGCTGCGCATGGCGTTCGACCTGGTCACCGCGGCGGCAATGATCAACGCTGCCTGCATGCACCCGCGGCGCCTGCCCGGTTCGGGCTGGATCGCGCTGACTGCCTGGAGCCTGGTGTCGATGCTGGTGCTGCTGATTGGTCAGGGCACGCTCTCCGAGCCGTGGTGGTGGACACAGGGCAGCGTTTCGCTGCTGGGCCTGGCGGTGATCGCCTTGTTGACCTGGTCGTACCAGATCGAACCCCACCCCTTCGCCATGGTGCTGCGCCGCTTCGCCATCGTCACGATCGGCACCTGGATGCTGCTGACGATCGCTCTGGCGGCTGCCACCCAAACCCCCGGGATGCAGCACAACATCGCCGCCATCGGCTCGATGATCTGGTACGTATTCCTCGCGTCGCTGCTCCTGCTGGTGCCATTCCTGTCGAAGTCGCAGCAGATCATGCGCGAGTTCTCGTTGCTGGCGGCCATCAGCACCGTCGCGACGTCACTCGACTTGCTGTTCGTCGCAGTGTTCTCGTTCAGCCAGTTCGCGTCGCTGACCTTGTCGCTGTTCCTCTCGCTGGGCGTGTATGCCGGCGCCCGGCAATGGATCCTGAATCAGCTGCTCGGCAACAGCATGCTCACCACCGAGCGCATGTTCGAGCATCTCTATCGAATCGCGCGCGAGGTGGAAGCGTACCCCGAGCGCACCCCGAAGCTGCTGTCGCAATTGCTGCGCGAGCTGTTCGAGCCGATGGAGGTCGTGATCGTCGACAAGCGCAGCGTCGACACCCGCGTGGTGGCCGACGGATCGGCGATGACGCTGCCGGTGCCGCAACTCGGGGGCGACGACGGCACCGACCCGCCGGGCTCGATCGTGCTGCGCTTCGCGCACCGCGGGCGTCGGCTCTTCACGTCCGAGGACGCGCGGCTCGCGGACCGCATCGTCGAACAGCTGCGCCGCGCCGTCGCCTTCGACAAGGCGGTGGAACAGGGCCGCAGCGAAGAGCGCGCACGGCTCGCGCAGGATCTGCACGACGACATCGGCGCGCGGCTGCTGACCCTGATGTACAAGGCGCACTCGCCGGAAATGGAAGAGTACGTTCGCCACACGCTGCAAGACCTGAAGACGCTGACGCGCGGCCTGGCCGCGCCCAGCCATCGGCTGTCACATGCCGCCGCCGAGTGGAAAGCCGACCTCACCCAGCGCCTGACCGCGGCGCACGTGGAACTCGGCTGGACCTTCAGCTTCGACGAAGACATCCTGCTCAGCGTGGTGCAATGGTCGGCGCTGACGCGGGTGATGCGCGAACTGGTCAGCAACATCATTGCGCATTCGCAGGCACGCCGGGTCGACATCGAGTTCAGCCTCGAACAAGACCGGCTGGACTTGTCGATCGTCGACGACGGCGTGGGGCGCAACCCGCGTGCCTGGTCGCACGGCCTGGGTCTGGGCGGGGTGCGCAAGCGCGTGAAGCAGCTGGGCGGCGAGGTCGAGTGGCGCGAGATGTCGCCGCATGGCATCGGTTGCCGGGTCATCATCCGCGACTTCTCGATCCGCCACTGACGGCGGGGCCGAAACGGAAACGGCCTCCGATGTCCTCGGAGGCCGTTTCGTCAGCAGATGCAGGTGGGGTGGCTGATGGGACTCGAACCCACGACGACAGGAATCACAATCCTGGACTCTACCAACTGAGCTACAGCCACCGCAGAGCGGCGAATTATAAGCGATGCACTCGCGGCGAGGTACTTGCTTGGGCGCTATCGGGCCGCCGCGCTGGACGCAGCGTCACTGGCCACGGCACCTTCCTTCAGCTCGACCTTGAAGCGGCTCTTCAGCGCGGCGTAGTAGGCCTGCGTCTCGGCGTCGCCCCAGGCTTGCGCGTACTGTGCCTGCGCACGGGCGGCGTCGGCGGCGACGGGGTCGCGCCCGAGAACCTTGCTGACGCGGACCACCGCATAGCCTTGCTCGCCGAGACTGACGCCAGCAAACGCAGGCAGCGTGCCGGTATCGACACGCAGGACCGCGTCGACGATGGCCCGCGGCAAGTCCTTGGCTTGAGCGCGCGACACCAACTGCGGCTCGCCGGCCAGCGCCGTCTGCGGTGCCTTTGTCAACTCGGCCAGGCGCGCCTCACCCTCCTTGCGTGCCAGTGCGGCGGCTTGCAGCGCCACCACCTTGTCGCGCACCTTGGCGCTGACCTCCGCCAACGGCAGCAGGTGCGCGGGCGAGTAACTGACAATGCGACCCGACACGAGCTGGTTCGCTCCCGTCTCCACCGCATCGGTGTTGCGCTTGTTGCGGATCGCGTCATTGCCGAACAGTGCTTCGAGGAACTTCGCCGAGGCCAACGGTCCGACGGCGTCGGCCGCCGGCGTGCGCTTCACGCCCTGGGCCTTGTGCAGCTCGAGCTTGAACTTGTCGACCACCGGTTTCAGGCTGTCGGCCTGTTCGTAGACCATGTTGGTGAAGTCGACCGCAACTTCGGCGAACTTCTTCTGCGCGAGCTGGCGGCGCACCTCGTCTTCCAGTTCGGCCCGCACCGTTTCATAGCTGCGCTTGTCACCACCGCGCACTGCGGTGAGCTGGATGATGTGGTAGCCGAAATCGCTCTCGACGATGCCGCTGGTCTCGCCGGGCTTGAGCGAGAACGCGGCGTCTTCGAACGGCTTGACCATCGCGCCACGCGCGAAGAAGTCGAGGTCGCCGCCGTTTGGTGCCGATCCGGGATCTTCGGAGTTCTTGTGCGCCAGTTCGGCGAACGACGCGGGGTTCTTCTTGATCTCGGCCAACAGCGTCTCAGCCTTGGCTTTCGCCTTCGCTCGCTCGGCAGCGGGGGCGCTCTTGTCGGCCTTGATCAGGATGTGCCGGGCGCGCCGCTCCTCGGGCGTGGTGTATCGCTTTTCGTTCTCGCTGTAGTACTTGCGCAGGTCTTCATCGGACACCGCCACGCCCTTCTTCAGTGCATCGAGATCGAGCACAACGTATTCGACACTCGCCTGCTCCGGCGCCTGGAACTGCGCTGCGTTGGCCGGGTCCTTGTAGTAGTTCTCGACGTCCGCGTCGCTCACGCTCACCTTCGCGGCATAGTCCTTGGTGTCGAAGCGCTGCACCTGCACTTCACGCTGTTGAAAGAACGCGTCGAGCGCCGAACCGGCGACGGCGGCAGGCGCGAACACGGTGCCACCGACACCTTGCAGGACCTGCCGCACCGACAGGTCCTGGCGCAGGCGTTGCTCGAACAGTTCCGACGACATGCCCTGCGCCGCCAGAAGATCCTTGTTCACGCTGCCGTCGGGGTTGCGTATCGGCGCGAATTGCGGGTCGGTGCTGAACAGGCGCAGCAGGCGGTCGTCGGTGGTGACGAGGTGGAGCTGGTCGGCCGCGGCCAACATCACGTGTTCGCGCACCAGACCGTCGAGCGATTGGCGCTTCATCTCGGGCGTATCGAACAGCTTGGCGTCGACGCCCGGCATCTGCCGGCGCACACGCTCCACCTGCTCGTGATGCGCGGCGTCCCATTCGGCCTGAGTGATCGTGCGGCCGGCCACTTTGGCGACGGCGGCATTGCCGCCACCGGTGAAGCGGCTGTAGCCCTGAATGCCGAAGAACACGAACGACGGGAAGATCAGCAACACCAGCACGAACTGCAGCAGACGGGTGTGCGTGCGGACGAATTCAAACATGGAAGGCCTCGAACAATGAGCCGGAAAGTCAATGCGCAAGCGTCCGGTTCCAAACGCTTGGCTGCAAACGCAACAAAGGCGAACCGAGGTTCGCCTTTGCAGGGTGGGGCTTGTGGGGATTCTAGCCGACCGCGACGCGCGGAATCGGGGGTTCAAGCCGGTCGGGGTGGTGGGTGCTGAGGGGTTCGAACCCCCGACCTACGCCTTGTAAGGGCGCCGCTCTACCAACTGAGCTAAGCACCCGATTCACCTTGTCAGTTGACTGCGTCTTTGAGTGCCTTGCCGGGACGGAACTTCGGCACCTTGGCAGCCTTGATCTTGATGGCGGCGCCAGTGCGCGGATTGCGACCTGCGCGCGCCGCACGTTTGCTGACGCTGAAGGTGCCGAAGCCCACCAGCGATACGCTGTTGTTCTTCTTGAGCGTTGTCTTCACGCCGCCGATCAGGGCCTCGAGCGCGCGTGTGGCAGCCGCCTTGGAAATGTCGGCCTGCTTGGCGATGTGCTCGATCAGTTCGGATTTGTTCACGAAGGTACCCCCTCTCAAAGGTGTCTCACAAGGAATCTGGATGGTGATTGGCCGCGTGATGGTGGGCGCCACGGCTCAAATTCATTACAGCTGTGCGACCACGCAGTGTCAAGCGCGGAAGCGGATTCTATGCGTAATCAACGGCATCGATTCGCGGGGAGCGAGCGTGCTTCCTCGCTTGACAATCAGGGTATGCGGGCATATTCCGCAGGACGCGCATCAAAGCGCTGCGGCAATCGCACGGCCAAGATCCGCGGTACTCGCAGTGCCGCCGAGGTCGGGCGTGCGTGGCCCGCCGCCGGCCGGGTCGAGCACCGATTCAATCGCCCGCAGCACCGCGTCGTGCGCGTCGTGCGCGCCGAGGAAGTCAAGCATCAGTGCACCCGACCAGATCTGGCCGATCGGATTGGCCACGCCGCGCCCGGCGATGTCGGGTGCCGAGCCGTGCACCGGCTCGAACAACGACGGGAACTGCCGCGTGGGGTTCAGGTTGGCCGACGGCGCAATGCCGATCGTGCCGGTGCATGCGGGGCCCAGGTCGCTCAGGATGTCGCCGAACAGATTGCTTGCAACCACCACGTCGAAGGCTTGCGGGCGCTGCACGAAGTGGGCGGTAAGGATGTCGATGTGGAAACGGTCGACACTGACCTGCGGGTAGCGCTTCGCCATGGCTTCCACGCGCTCGTCCCAGTACGGCATCGTGATCGAGATGCCGTTCGACTTGGTCGCGGAGGTCAGCTTGCGTCGGGGCCGCCCTTGCGCCAGATCAAACGCGAACTGCAGCACCCGGTCGACGCCGACGCGCGACATCACCGTTTCCTGGATGACGATCTCGCGCTCGGTGCCTTCGTACATGCGCCCGCCGATGCTTGAATACTCGCCCTCGGTGTTTTCGCGCACGATCATCATGTCGATGTCGCCGGGCGCAAGCGCTCGCCCGTTGCGGTCGACGAGCGGCGAGCGGATGCCCGGCATCAGGCGCGCCGGCCGCAGGTTCACGTACTGGTCGAACTCGCGGCGGAACTTCAGCAGCGAACCCCACAGCGAGACGTGGTCGGGAATCTTCTGCGGCCAGCCGACGGCGCCGAAGTAGATCGCGTCGTGTCCGCCGATGCGTTCCTTCCAATCGTCGGGCAGCATCTTGCCGTGGCGTTCGTAGTAGTCCCAGCTCGCGAAGTCCAAGTGATCGAATGCCATGGCGAGGCCGAAGCGGCTCGCCGCAGCCTCGATCACCCGCAAGCCCTCGGGCATCACTTCCTTGCCGATGCCGTCGCCGGCGATCACCGCAATACGTTGCACGCCCATCGCATCGCTCCTCGAAGTCATTGAAGGAGTCTGCCTCAGTGCTGCGGCGCGCGCACGACCAGCACCACACCGAGCGCTGTGACCAGCATGCCGAACAGCATCAGCAGTGTCAGCGATTCACCAAAGATCGCCCACGCCATCAGCGCAGTGCATGGCGGCACCAGGTACAGCAGGCTCGTCACCTGAGTCGCCGCACCGCGCTGGATCAGCATGTACAGCAGCGAGCTGCCACCCAGCGTCAGCCCCAGCACCGACCATGCCATCGCGCCGACGAAGGCCGGGTGCCACACCACGGCTTCGCGCTCCAGCCACGCGCCGGGCAGGCTGACGGCCAAGGCCGCGAGCAACTGCACCGTGTTGGCGGTGCGCACGTCGCAGGGCCTGACAAAGCGCT
Source organism: Piscinibacter sp. (assembly GCA_041496605.1). Taxonomy (GTDB): domain Bacteria; phylum Pseudomonadota; class Gammaproteobacteria; order Burkholderiales; family Burkholderiaceae_C; genus Albitalea. The sequence continues at coordinate 37,720 of JBGQEX010000012.1, read as the reverse complement.
TCTGATACAGCGTTCCTGCAGTGATGCACAACAACGCGAAGGTGGCCAACGCCAGGTTCCACGCGGTCACCTCGCCGGCTCCGAGCTTGCGCCAGACCACGAGCGTCAGGCCACCCAAGCCCAGCATCAGGCCAAGCCATTGCTGGGGTGTCACGCGGTGACGATGGGTGGTGTCTGCGAACAAGGTCAACCACAGCGCCGTCAGCACCGGCTGCAGGCCGACCAGCAGCGCGACCGTGCCGGCACCGATGCCCGCCTTGACGGCGGCCCACACGCCGCCGAGGTAGCCGGCATGGATCAGCAGGCCGGTCACCGCGAGGTGCAGCCACTGGGCGCGGCCGCGCGGCCAGGCTGCCCGCGCGACCACGATCCACACACCGAAGCACAACACCGACAGCGCATAACGGATCACGAGGAACGTGAGCGGTGGCGCGTAGGGCATGCCGAACCGCGCGACGATGAAGCCGGTGCTCCAGATGAGCACGAACAGCCAGGGCATCGCGCCCAGCAGTGCCGCTTCCCGCGTTCTCAACTAGCGCGCCTTGGCGCGGATCTCCGGCAGCGCCTTCTGCAGGTAGTAAATCATCGACCAGATGGTCAGCACCGCGGCCGCCCAAATCAGCAAGGTGCCCCAGTGCCGCGTGTCGATCGCACCGAACAACATGCCGTCGAACAACAGGAACGGTATGGCCACCATCTGGACCACCGTCTTGACCTTGCCGAGCATGTGCACCGCAACGCTGCGCGATGCGCCGATGTGCGCCATCCATTCACGCAAGGCCGAGATCGCGATCTCGCGGCCGATGATCACCAGCGCCACCAGTGCACCGACGCGACCGAGCTGCACCAGGATCAGCAGCGACGCGGACACCAGGAACTTGTCGGCCACCGGGTCGAGGAAGGCGCCGAACGACGAGGTCTGGTTGAGCTTGCGGGCCAGGTAGCCGTCCGCCCAATCGGTGAGTGCAACCACGATGAACAGCACCGTGGCAATCAGGTTGCGGGTCGGACCCTGCATATCGAGATAGAACACCCCGACGATCAGAGGAATCGCAACGATGCGCGCCCAGGTGAGCAAGGTTGGCAGGTTGAAGAACATGCCGGCATTGTTGCCGAAGTCGGGACGACAGGCCGGCCGCCCTCAATTGTCGAGCGTGCGGAGCTTGAATTTGCGCTCGTCGTTGAACAGGAAGGTCTCGGCGAACCGCCATGGTTTCGGCAGCCGCGACACGTCGCCGAACGGCGCCGCGCGGCGCACCGCATCGATGGCGAGTTGCGTCGTGTCCTTGGCTTGCGTCGGGTAGCGCAGCACATCGATGCGGCGGATGCTGCCGTCGGCGTTGAGCTCGACCTCGAGCACGGGAATCGCCAGCAGCAGGTCGGGCACGGCGCCGCTGTAAGTGCCGTCCGGGTTGGCGGCGACGATGCGCTGCGCCGCCTGCACGCGCAGGTCGTTGACGCTGCGCACCGAGTTGGGTGACTGCAGCTTCGCTCCGGTTGGCGGCGGCATCGGTGTGGAGCAGGCGCCGAGCAGCGCGAGCGCAGCCAACCATTGAAGCTTCGTACGCGGGTCAATGCAATGCACGATAGATCTCCTCGGCAAGTTCTCTGGACACACCGTCGACGGTCGCCAGGTCTTCGACGCTCGCACCGGCCACGCCGCGAACGCCGCCGAAGCGTTGCAGCAGCTTGGCGCGCTTCTTCGGGCCCACGCCGGCGATGTCCTCGAGCCGGCTGCCGCCGGTGCGCACGCTGGCACGTCGCGCCCGCATGCCGGTGATGGCGAAGCGGTGCGCCTCGTCGCGAATCTGCGCAACCAGCATCAACGCGGCGGAGTCGCGACCGAGGTAGACCTTCTCGCGCCCGTCGGCGAACACCAGTTCCTCGAGCCCGACCTTGCGCCCTTCGCCCTTCTCGACTCCGACGATCAGGCCGAGGTCGATGCCGAGCTCCTCGAACACGGCACGTGCCATGCTCACCTGGCCGCGGCCGCCGTCGACGAGCACCAGATCGGGCAGCCGAGCGAGGCCTTGCTCGGTCGCCGCCGCCAGCTTGCCGTAGCGGCGCATCAGCACCTGGCGCATCGCCGCGTAGTCGTCGCCGCCGGTGATGCCCTCGATGTTGTAGCGGCGGTATTGGCTGTTCTGCATCTTGTGATTCTCGAACACCACGCACGATGCCTGAGTCGCCTCGCCGGCGGTATGGCTGATGTCGAAACACTCGATGCGGAACGTGTCCGGATTCTCCACCGCGATGTCCAGCGCCTCGACCAGCGCGCGCGTGCGTGCGTGTTGCGAGCCCTCCTCGGCCAGCAGCTGAGCGAGCTTGATCTCGGCGCCGGTGATGCACATGTCGAGCCAGGCGCGGCGCGGTTCGCGCGGCTGATGCTGCGCCGTCACCTTGATGCCGCTTTGCTCCGACAAGGCCTCGATCAAGGCCTTGTCGACCGGATGGCTCAGCACGAGCAGCGGCGGCACACCGCCATCGAGGTAGTGCTGCGCGATGAAGGCTTCGAGCACCTGCACTTCGGGGGCGGGGGCGCCGTCGCGTTCCTCGGCTTCGTCGCCGGTCAACGCCGTGGCGTCATCGACGTGCGCCGGAAAGTACGGCCGGTCGCCGAGATGCCGCCCACCGCGCACCATCGCGAGGTTCACGCAGGCGCGGCCACCCTGCACCTTCACCGCCAGGATGTCGGCATCCTTGGTCGTCACGCCGCTGTTGTCCTCGACGGCCTGCTGATGCAGCACCCTCGACAAGGCGCCAAGCTGGTTGCGGATTTCCGCCGCCTGCTCGAATTCGAGCGCCTCCGCGTGGGACATCATCTGCGCCTGCAGCGCGTCCATCACCTCTTGCTGCTCGCCGAGCAGGAAACGCTCGGCGTGGTTCACATCGCGCGCATAGTCCTCGGCCGAGATGTAGTTGACGCACGGGCCCGAGCAGCGCTTGATCTGGTAGAGCAGGCAAGGCCGCGTACGGTTGTTGAACACGGTGTCCTCGCAGGTGCGCAGGTGAAACACCTTCTGCAGCAAGTGGATCGATTCCTTGACGGCCCACGCGCTCGGGAACGGCCCGAAATAGCGGTGCCGCTTGTCGACCGCGCCGCGGTAGTAGGTCATGCGCGGAAACGCGTGCGACGCGATCTTCAGATACGGGTAGCTCTTGTCGTCGCGAAACAGGATGTTGTAGCGCGGGTTGAGCGTCTTGATCAGGTTGTTCTCGAGCAGCAGCGCCTCCGCCTCGGAGCGCACCACGGTGGTCTCGAGCCGGTCGATCTTGCTGATCATGTGGCCGATGCGCGTGCCGCCATGGTCCTTCTGGAAGTAGCTCGACACGCGCTTCCTCAGGTCGCGTGCCTTGCCGACATAGAGCACGGCGCCTTGCGCGTCGAAGTAGCGGTACACGCCGGGCAGGCTGGGCAATGCAGCGACGTCGGCGAGCAGCTTGTGTTGGGCCGGGTCGCTCAAGCGCGGGTCAGCGGTCGCAGTCGGGTCGGTCATCGGAAGCGATTGTGCCGCGCTCGATAATCCACGCATGCTGTGGGATCTGTTCTGCCGCGTCGTCGACAACTTCGGCGACATCGGCGTCTGCTGGCGCCTGAGCTGCGATCTCGCTTCGCGTGGCGAAGAGGTTCGGCTGTGGGTCGACGACCCGTCGGCACTGGCCTGGATGGCCAGCGTCGTGCACCCCGGCGTCAAGGTGCTGCGCTGGACCGACGAGGCAGCCGGCATCGAAGCCGGTGACGTGGTCATCGAGGCCTTCGGCTGCGACCCGCCGCCAGCCTTCGTCGAGCGCATGGCCCGTGCAGCGACGCCACCGACCTGGATCAACCTCGAGTACCTGAGCGCCGAAGCCTATGTCGAGCGCAGCCATGGTCTGCCGTCGCCGCATTCGTCCGGCCTCACCAAATGGTTCTTCTATCCGGGCTTCACTCCGGCCACCGGCGGCCTGATCCGTGAAGCCGATCTGCTGCGCCAGCAACAGCGCTTCGACGCCGCCGCGTGGCTTGACCGGCATCAAGTCCACGCCCGCCCCGGCGAGCGCATCGTGAGCCTGTTCTGCTACGACAACCCCGCCCTGCCCGCGCTGCTCGACACGCTGTCCGACCAGCCCACGCTGCTGCTGGCCGCTGCCGGCCCTGCCTCGACGCAAGTGGCGCGCGAGCTCGGGGCGACGCTCGCGCGCCGCTCACTGCGCGCCGTGCTGTTGCCGTGGCTCACGCAGGTCGAATACGACCATCTGCTGTGGGCCAGCGAGCTGAACTTTGTTCGCGGCGAAGACTCGTTCGTGCGTGCGCAGTGGGCGGCCCAACCGTTTGTCTGGCAGATCTACCCGCAGCACGACGCAGCGCATGCGGCCAAGCTGCAGGCCTTCGCCGACCGCTTCCTCGCGATGTCCGACGCGGCGCAAGCGGCTTCAGTGCGTGCGCTGTGGGCCCACTGGAACGGCCTTGCCGACGGCGCACCCACGCTGCCGCCGCTGGCGCCATGGCGAGCGGCCTGCGTGGTCTGGCGTGACAGCCTGCTCGCCCAGGACGATTTGGCTACGCAGCTGCAGCGCTTCGTCGCTGAAAGACGCTAAAATCACAGGCTTTGCGCGAACCGGTTTGATTTTCTGGTGCGCGCCCGCAACTGGGGTCGGACAAGCTCAGTCACCGGGTGTCGAATGACGCCCCCGCGCATAGACGCAAATACACACGGAAATCGCTATGAAGATTGCACAGGAAATTCGCGCCGGCAACGTGATCATGCAGGGCAAGGACCCGATGGTCGTTCTCAAGACCGAATACAGCCGTGGCGGCCGCAACGCCGCGACGGTGCGCATGAAGCTCAAGAGCCTGCTCACCAACTCGGGCACCGAAGTCGTCTTCAAGGCCGACGACAAGATGGACCAGATCGTGCTCGACAAGAAGGAGTGCACCTACTCCTACTTCGCCGACCCGATGTACGCGTTCATGGACGCCGAATACAACCAGTTCGAGGTCGAGACCGAGAACATGGGCGACGCGATCCAGTACCTGGAAGACGGCATGCCGGTGGAAGTGGTGTTCTACGACGGCAAGGCCATCTCGGTCGAGCTGCCCACCAGCCTGGTGCGCGAAGTGACGTACACCGAACCGGCCGTCAAGGGCGACACCTCAGGCAAGGTGCTCAAGCCTGCCAAGCTTGCCACCGGGTTCGAGGTCGCGGTGCCGCTGTTCGTGGAAACCGGCGACAAGATCGAAATCGACACCCGCACGCACGAGTACCGCAAACGCGTCTGAGCCTGCAACACCGCTGCGACACAAGGGCACTTCGGTGCCCTTTTGCGTTTTGATACCGTCGACACATGAAGACGCAGCCCATCATTCCAGCGCGTCTGCAGTGGAACGACGACGGCGTTCCGTTCTCGCCCGAGTACGACGACGTCTATCACCCGCGTGCCGGCGCCTTGGAGCAGGCGCGCCACGTGTTCCTCGGCGGCAACGATTTGCCGCAACGTTGGCTGGGTCGCGATCGCTTCGTGGTGCTGGAAACCGGCTTCGGACTGGGCAACAACTTCCTCGCCACCTGGGATGCCTGGCGGCACAGCGCACCGCCCGGAGCGCGGCTGCACTTCATCTCGATCGAACAGCACCCGCTGGCGCGCGACGACCTGCGCACAGTGCACCGCGACAGCACGCTCGCGCCGCTGGCTGAGCAACTGATCGCCGCCTGGCCACCGCTCACGCCCAACCTGCACCGCCTGAGCTTGGACGACGGCCGGGTGCAGTTGCTGCTGGCGCTGGGCGACGCGGTGGCGTGGCTGCCCGAACTGGTGGCACAGGCCGACGCGTTCTACCTCGACGGCTTCGCGCCGGCGAAGAACCCGCAAATGTGGCAGCCGCGGATCTTCAAGGCGCTGGCGCGCCTCGCCGCACCCGGCGCCACCGCTGCCACCTGGACCGCCGCCCGCGCGGTGCGCGAAGGCCTCAGCGCCGCGGGCTTCCAGGTCAAGCTCGCAGCCGGCCAGGGCGGCAAGCGCGACATCACGCTCGCGCGCTACGCACCGGCCTTCACGCCGCGCCGTGCGCCGTCGCGACTGGCCGCGCCGGCTGCGGCCTCGCGGCACGCCGTCGTGATCGGCGCCGGACTGGCGGGCTGCGCTGCGGCCTGGGCGTTGGCCGAGCAAGGCTGGACCAGCACTGTGCTCGACCGTCGCGAGACATCGGCGCAGGAGTCGTCGGGCAATCCCGGCGGGCTCTTCCATGGCATCGTCAATCCGCAGGACGGCGCCCACGCACGCTTCAATCGCGCCGCTGCGCTGGAGGCGACGAGCGCCGTGCGCGAGGCCCTGGCGCACCACGGCGCGCTGGGTGGCGTCGACGGGCTGCTGCGCCTCGAAACCTCGGGCACCGACGCGTCCACGATGCGCATGACGCTCGACCGCTTGCGACTGCCGCCGGACTATGTGCAGGCGCTCGACTGCGACGCCGCGAGCGAAGCCTGCGGGCTGCCAATCGCACACCCCGCCTGGTTCTACCCGGGCGGCGGCTGGGTCCAGCCCGCTGCGCTGGCCGCCTCGTTCCTCAAACGTGCCGGCACGTCGGCGCGGTTTCGCGCACAGGTGCAGGTCGAATCGCTGCGTCGAGTCGATGAGCGCTGGCAGGTGATCGACGCACGCGGCGAGCTGATCGACGAATCCGAGGTCGTGGTGCTGGCCAACGCGGGTGACGCGCTGCGCCTGCTGGACCATCCGGGGTGGCCTGTGGAGAAGCTGCGCGGCCAGATCAGCGTGCTGCCGTTGCGACCCCATGGTCCGCGATTCGCACTGCCGCGAATGCCCATGGCCGGGGCCGGCTATCTGCTTCCGGCGGTCGATGGCCTCGCGGTGTTCGGCGCCACCTCGCAACGCGGCGACGACGATCCGACGGTGCGCGCGAGCGACCACGCCGACAACCTCGCGCAACTGGCGCGCCTGACGGGCGCGGCGCTCGACATCCGCAGCGAAGACCTGCAAGGGCGTACCGGCTGGCGCTGGGTCAGCGACGACCGGCTGCCGATCATCGGCGCCGCGCCACAAGCGTTGCCGTCGCCGGCGGCCGGGCACTGGTTGCGGCTGGACCAGCCACGCCTCGTCCCACGCATGCCGGGGCTGTTCGTTTTCGCAGCCCTGGGCTCGCGCGGCATCAGCTGGTCTGCGCTCGGTGCGCAGGTTCTGGCCTCGGCCATCAGTGGCGCGCCATCGCCGCTCGAAGCCAGCCTGCTCGACGCCGTGGACCCGGCTCGTTTCGTCGTGCGCGAGGCCCGCCGGCGGGCGTCCAGCCCCTGACTACGGCGCCGCGCCCAACCAGGCGCGAATCTGCGCGTAGACGCGCGGATGGTTCAACAGTGTCATGTGGCCGATGCCCGGCAGTTCGACTCGCTCAACGTCGCCGGCCAGGCCATCGTCCGAGGCGCTGCGGCGCGTCACGAGCCCGTCGCCCAGCAGATTGCCGACCATCGAAGCCACGACGCCGTCGGAGGCGTCGGCGAGGCTGCCGGCGATGAAACGCAGCGGCACCGCGCTGGCCCCCGGCACCGGCGCCGCGCCGTTCTTGCCACGCCGCCCGTGGCGCAGGTCCTTTATGCCCTGGCTACGCGCGTTGGCAACGCGCTCCAGCGGCTGCGTCACCTTGGACACACCCAGCGCGCTGGCAGCCAGCCGGCCCGCCCGCTCCAACGGGGAGCCCTGGTGCGGCGAGCCAATGCAGATCACCAGCTTCACACGGCCGAGCCATGACAGCCCATCGGCGGCCGCGCGTTCGCAGGCATCGCGCGCCACCAGCCCGCCCATGCTGTGCCCGATCAACACCAGCTCGCGCAGACGGCGCGGAGCGGCGCGCACCAGTTGCTCCAGCTCCGCAGCGAACTGCTGCCCGTTGTCGGCGACTGCCAGGCCGGTGTTGTAGCGAAGATAGAGCGACGTGACGCCCAGTTCCCCCGCAAGCAGGGTCCCGTAACTCGTGGCTTCGCCGGCCGCGGTGTCGCTCGACCGAAACCAGCTTCGCTCGTCACACGCCAAGCCGTGAACGAACACACAGACGCATTCCCCGAGCCCCGCAAGCGCATCGGTCGTCAACCGCAGCGGCGAATCGGCAGTGTGAAACCCCATCGTCATCGCGAGCGCGCTGCCCTGCGCGTGCAGCGCATCGCCGAACACGCCGTTCAAGGCGCTGCGCACGGTGAGCTCCTTGCCCTTCGGCGCGCGCGCGGGGTCGGCCACCAGCCGCTCCGCCTGACCGGCGAGCGACAGCAGCGCACCTGCACCGTGACGCACGGCGGCGTACACCCCGTTGGTGATGGCATCGTGGGCGCCCTGCACTGCCCGAGCCGGGAGCGCCAGGCCGGGCACCTTCTGCAGCGCGTCGAAGGTCTTGCCGGCGATGGCATGGTGCATTTCCTGCACCCGCGTTGTGGTGGCGTGAATCCCTGTCTTCAGTGCCGGGGCGTAGACGCCTGCCGCTGCCGGCGGCACGGCTGCACCCGGCGGCGACGACGCGCTGGCGGGTGGCCGCCGACGGCGCTTGGGCATGGCTGGTCAGGTCAGACCGCGGCCTGGCCACCGTCCGTCGGGGGAGTGCCCTGCTGCGGCTGCGCCGCGTCGTCGACACCTTGCCCGGGGTTCGTCTTGCGAGCCTCTTTCTCTTTCAGTTTTTCCTCTTTCTTCTTCTTCTTGGCCAGTTCGCGCTGGCGTTTTTCGAACGAGTAGTTTGGCTTGGCCATGGGCCGTCCTTCGCATCAAGTGAACCAGTCGCGAGATTACGCTGTTTTCGAAGCGCCTCCGAAGTCCAGCGTCTTCACGCCGTCGGCAGTGCCGAGCAGGCAGATGCTGGCGCGGTTGCGCGCGAAGATGCCCACCGTCACGACGCCCGGCCATTGATTGATTTCGCACTCCATGGCCGCCGGGTCGGTGATGGACAGGCCACGCACGTCGATGATGTGGCAGCCGTTGTCCGTCACCACACCGTGCCGCAGCGTCGGCTCGCCACCCAGTGCGCGCAACTTGCGGGCGATCTGTGCGGCGGCCATCGGGATCACCTCCACCGGCAGCGGAAACGCGCCCAGCGTCGTCACGAGCTTGGACTGGTCGGCGATGCAGATGAATCGCTCGGCCCTGTCGGCGACGATCTTCTCGCGCGTGAGCGCGGCGCCGCCACCCTTGATCATGTTGCCGGCGTGGTCGATTTCGTCGGCGCCGTCGATGTAGACCCGGACCTCGTCGACCGTGTTGGCATCGAGCACGCGAATGCCATGCATGCGCAGCCGATCACTGCTCTTCTCGCTGCTCGACACCGCGCCGGTGATCCGATCCTTCATCGTCGCGAGCGCGTCGATGAAGCAGTTGACCGTCGAGCCGGTGCCCACGCCGACGACGCTGCCGGGTTCGACGTAGGCGAGCGCCGCCCGGCCGACAAGTGCCTTGAGTTCATCCTGGGTCATGACACGGAGTCCGTTTGAGACAATCTGGTGATTATCCAAGACCCACTCCATGACCCTCGTTCCCTATGCCCTCGCCCGCCCTTTCCTGTTCGGCCTCGACGCTGAGGCGGCACATGACGTGACCCTGGCGGCGCTCGCCCGCGTGCAGCGCACGCCGCTGGTCTGCACGGTGGCGCAGAAGCGCGTCGACGATCCGGTGACGGTGGCAGGACTGAAGTTCCCCAACCGCGTGGGGCTGGCCGCGGGCCTGGACAAGAACGGCCGCTGCATCGACGGGCTGGGAGCGATGGGTTTCGGTTTCATCGAAGTCGGCACCGTCACGCCACTGGCGCAACCCGGCAACCCCAAGCCGCGACTGTTTCGGCTGCCGCAGGCGAACGCGCTGATCAACCGCATGGGTTTCAACAACGGCGGGTTGGCCGCATTCATCGCCAACGTGCAGCGCGCGAAGTTTCGCGAACGCGGCGGCATTCTCGGGCTCAACATCGGCAAGAACGCGTCCACACCGATCGAGCACGCAGTCGAGGACTACGTTGCGGGCCTGGACGGCGTGTACCCGCACGCCGACTACGTGACGGTCAACATCTCGAGCCCGAACACGAAGAACCTGCGCGCCTTGCAAGACGACGAGGCACTCGACGTGCTGCTCGCCGCGCTGCGCCGCCGCAAGGCTCAGCTGCTGGCGCAGCACGGCCGCAATGTGCCGCTGTTCGTGAAGATCGCGCCCGATCTCGACGCATCCGAGGTCGCGGCGATCGCCGCCGTGTTGAAGGCGAACGACATCGACGGCGTGGTGGCCACCAACACCACGGTCGCGCGCGAGGCGGTCAAGGGCTTGCCGCATGCCGACGAAGCCGGAGGCCTCAGCGGTGCGCCGGTGTTCGAAGCGAGCAACCGAGTGATCGCGCAGCTGCGCTCGGCGCTCGGCGGCGCGTTCCCGATCATCGGCGTCGGCGGGGTGATGAGCGGAGCAGACGCCGCGGCGAAAATCGCCGCCGGTGCCGACCTGGTGCAGATCTATACCGGGTTCATCTACCGCGGCCCCAGGCTGGTCACCGAGGCCGCGCAGGCCGTGGCCGAAGCCTTCGCACAGCGCTGACACGCAGCGGTCGCCCCGACACTCTGTTCGTCGATGCCCCTTGCCCGGCGTGTCACGGTAGCCCGACACGGAACCGTTTGCGCCGACCGCGGTCCGACCCGCCATGGCATCGACATGGCGCGCACCGGCGCGATTCGTTCGCAGCTGTTCGCTTGTCACCGCGTTGGTCTGGGTCGGCCATGGCGCAGCGTTGGCCGGCCCGCCGGATTTGGCGGCTGCGCTTCGAGCGCAGCATGCGGCGCTCACCGAGCAGCTCAGCCACAACCCGTTCGACCGCCCGATCGTCCTGCAGTCGACGCAGACGTCGGGTGACCTGCGAGGCGACATCTACGCCGTCGTCGAACATCCGTTCGCCACCGTCGACGAGGCACTGCAAGGGGCAAACCATTGGTGCGACATCCTGATGCTGCACCTCAACGTCAAGGGCTGCAGCGCCAGCGAGGTCGTGCCCCGGAGTTCGCTGGCCGTCAGCATCGGCCGCAAGGTCGACCAGCCGTTGGCGAGCGCCTTCCGCGTCGACTTCAGTTACCGGATTGCGGAGCACGCCTCCGACTACCTGCAGGTCCTGCTCAACGCCGACAGCGGGCCGCTGGGCACGCACGACTACCGCATCGCGTTGGAAGCGGTTCAGCTCGACAGCCAGCGATCGTTCATCCACATGTCGTATTCCTACACCTACGGCCTGGCCGCGCGGCTGGCGATGCAGGGCTATCTCAGCACGCTGGGCAGCGACAAGGTCGGCTTCAGTGTGGTCGATCGGCGCGGCGACGGCCGGCCGGTGTACGTGGGCAGCGTGCGCGGCGTCGTGGAGCGCAACACGATGCGCTACTACCTTGCCATCGACGCCTATCTGAACGCGCTGTCTTCACCGCCGCAGGAGCGGCTGGAGCGCCGCCTGCACGAGTGGTTCGCCGCCACCGAGCGCTACCGGCTGCAATTGCACGAGCTCGAGCAGAGCGAGTACCTCGCCATGAAGCGCAAGGAAGTGCGGCGACAGCGTTCGAGCGAGGCGGCGCCGGGCTGACGCCGCCTCCGCGGCAGCCTTCAGTTCAAGCGCACGCCGGTCTTGGCTTGAAGCTCTTCGCGCGTGACGCCGGGCGCCATCTCGACCACCTTCAAGCCGTGCGGCGTCACATCCATCACCGCGAGGTCGGTGATGATGCGGTCGACCACGCCGACGCCGGTCAGCGGCAGCGTGCAGGTGGGCAGGATCTTCATGTCGATGCTGCCGTCCTTCTTCTTCGCGACGTGTTCCATCAGAACGACGACGCTCTTCACGCCGCCCACCAGGTCCATCGCGCCGCCCATGCCCTTGACCATCTTGCCGGGGATCATCCAGTTGGCCAGGTCGCCATGCTCGCTGACCTGCATCGCGCCGAGGATGCTCAGGTTGATCTTGCCGCCGCGGATCATCGCGAAGCTGTCGTGGGAGCCGAAGATCGACGAGCCGGGGATGGTCGTCACCGTCTGCTTGCCGGCGTTGATGAGGTCGGCGTCGACCTCGTCTTCGGTCGGGAACGGGCCGATGCCCAGCATGCCGTTCTCGCTTTGCAGCCACACCTCGATGTCGGGGCTGACGTGGTTGGCAACCAGTGTGGGCAAGCCGATGCCCAGGTTGACGTAGAAGCCGTCCTGCAATTCCTGCGCCGCGCGGGCGGCCATTTGCTCGTGGGTCCAGGCCATGGTCAGACTCCTGCCTTCTCGGTGAGGGTGCGCTTCTCGATGCGCTTCTCGGGGTGGGCGTTCAGCACGATGCGGTGAACATAGATTCCCGGTAGATGAACCGAGTCGGGGTCGAACGTGCCGGTTTCGACGATCTGCTCCACCTCGACCACAGTGATCTTGCCGGCCATCGCGACCGCCGGATTGAAGTTGCGCGCGGTGCGGCGAAACAGCAGGTTGCCCGACTTGTCGGCCTTCCATGCCTTGACCAGCGACACCTGCGGCAACAGCGCGCGTTCCATCACGTAGACGTGGCCGTCGAACTCGCGCGTTTCCTTGCCTTCGGCCACCAGTGTGCCGACGCCGGTGCGCGTGAAGAAGGCCGGAATGCCGGCGCCGCCGGCGCGCAGCTTCTCGGCCAGCGTGCCTTGCGGCGTGAACTCGAGCTCGAGCTCGCCGGCCAGGTACTGGCGCTCGAACTCCTTGTTCTCGCCGACGTAGCTGGAGATCATCTTCTTGATCTGGCGCGTTTCGAGCAGCATGCCGAGGCCGAAACCGTCGACGCCCGCGTTATTGGAAATGACCGTCAGGTTCTTGACACCGGAGTCGCGCAGCGCCCCGATCAACGCCTCCGGAATGCCGCACAGGCCAAAGCCGCCGACGGCGAGCAACTGGTCGTCTTTGACGATGCCCTTGAGCGCGGCGGCCGCGCTGGGATACACCTTGTTCATTCATTTCTCCAGGGGATTTCGATTCGATCGGGAAGCGTACTACGTAACCCATTAAGTAGTCTTTACGTAGAATTGACTAAGCATGCGCCCCGCCCTTGACTACCGGACTGCGTTCGACCTCGCGCCCATCGGACTCGTGCTGTCGCGAAACCGGCTGATCGTGGACTGCAACCAACAGGTGCTCGACATGTTCGCAGCCACCCGCGAACAGCTGATCGGGCAATCGTTCGAGGTGCTCTATCCCACGCACGACGAGTTCGAACGCACCGGCGAGCGGATCGTCGCCAGTCTCAACACCAGCGGCTGGTATGCCGACGAACGGGTCATGAAACGCGCCGGTGGCGAGCTGTTCTGGTGCCATGTGTCGGGCCGCGCGCTGAACCCGGGGCAACCCCATGCTGCCGGCATCTGGAGTTTCGAGGACTTGTCGGCGCGGCGTCAACTGAAGGCGGACCTGACTCCGCGCGAACGCGAGATCGCCGCGCTGCTCATCGAGGGTCTGACCAGCAAGCTGATCGGCAAGCGGCTGGGCGTCAGCCCGCGAACCGTGGACATCTATCGCGCCCGATTGCTGCGCAAGTACGGCGCAGCCACCACGCCCGAACTCGTCCACAAGCTGCTCGCCGGCTGACGCACGTCTCGGCCTCTCACGCGCCTTCGATCTGGCGCCGCAGCCAATCGGGCAGCGGCACCGACTTCTGCTGCGGGAAGTCGAGCCACACGGTGGTGGCGCCGCCGCTGGCATACAGCACGCCCGGCGCGTCGGTGCGCTCCAGCGTGATGAAGGTGTCGAAGCTAGTGCGGCCGGCGTTCGCCACATAGTGCTTGGCCAGCACGTCGCCGGGGTACTCGAGCTGCTTGATGAAGTTGCAAAACGCGTTGACGATCACCGGCCCCTGACCCTGGGGGTCGGGTGCTCCACCGACCCGGTACAACCATTCGATGCGCACGATCTCGAGATAGCGGAAATACAGCGTGTTGTTGACATGGCCCATCGCATCCATGTCGCCCCAGCGGATCGGGATGGTCATCTCGAAGACCAGTTTCTTCTGCTCGGGAATGTCGATTCGCATGCTTCAAGCTCGAGTGTTCACGAGCGGGCGATGCCCAGCTCGGCGTACAGGCGTTCGACCTGCTCGCGCAGCGCATCGATCTGCTCCTGCATCGCATGCTGGTTCGCCTTCAGCGCCGCCAGTTCGCCTGCCGCGACGAAATCCTCGGATTCGGCGGCAAGCTGCAAGGCCGAGGCATCCACAGCGCCACACAGCAGATGCGCCCAGCGCGGCTCGCGCGCACCCGCCGCGCGCGGCAGCTTCACCACCAGCGCGCCGCCCTTCTCGGGCGCGCGCTCCGCCAGCTCGTGGAGGAACGCGTCGACCGACGAAACATCGGCGAAGTGATGAAGCCGCTCGGCATTGCTGCGCAGTTCCGCGCTGGTCTGCGGCCCGCGCAGCATCATCACCGCCAACAGCGCGACCGATTGCGAGGGCAAGCCGAGCGCGCGACCCATGTTGTGCTCGTAGCGGCTGACGCGCGAACCGCTGCTTTCGAACGCCAGGCTCAAGGACTTCAGCGCGTCGACGGCGACCAGCACTTCCGCCTCGGTCGCATTGATCACCGGCTCGCGTGCCGTCTTCTGGTTGCAGCCCGACAACAGCGAGTTCAGCGACAACGGGTAGCTGTCGGGAACGGTATGCGCCTTCTCGACGAGCACGCCGAGCACACGTGCCTCGAGCGGCGAGAGTTCTCTCACGCTCAAACGGCGAATCCGTCGTCGGCCTGGATCACGGCGCCGTTGATGAAGTGGCTTTCATTCGCGCAAAGCATCATCAGCACCGAATCGAGGTCCTGCGGCTGGCCGATGCGCTTGCGCGGCAGCATGTCGATGAGACGCTTGCCCTGCTCGGTCTGCCAGTGATGGTGGTTGATCTCGGTGTCGATGTAGCCGGGGCAGATCGCATTCACGTTGATGCCGTACTTGCCCCACTCGAGCGCCATGGCGCGGGTCATGTGGATCACCGCCGCCTTGCTCATCGCGTAGACGCCGATCTGACCGAGCACGCGCAAGCCCGCCATCGATGCGATGTTGACGATGCGCCCTCCGGTGAAGGTGCCGGGTGCCGAGCCCTTGGCACGCGCCAGCATGCGTTTGCCCACCTCCTGGGCGACGAAGAACGCGCCCTTGGTATTGGTGTCGAAGACATAGTCGTAGTCTTCCTCGCTCACATCGGTGAGCTTCTGCGTGGTGCTGACGCCCGAGTTGTTGATCAGGATGTCGAGCGTGCCCATTTCGGTCTCGGCATGTGCCACCGCAGCCTTGATGCTGTGGTGGTCGGTCACGTCGACGGTCACCACGTGGGCGTCGCCGCCATTGGCCTCGATCTCGGCGCGCAAGGTCTTCAGCCGCTCGATGCGCCGGCCGGCCAGCACGACACCGCAGCCGGCAGACGCCAGCGTCTTCGCGAACTGCATGCCCAGGCCGCTCGACGCGCCGGTGACGAGTGCCACGCGGCCGGACAAATCGATGCTGTAGCTCATGGGAACAACTCCTCGGATGATTCTGCGTTGCGGAAACGATAGCACGCAAGGTGCACGTATCCGCGCCACATGCGTGACACGATCCGCCTGCCGGCGCCTCGGCGGAGTGCATGCGTCTGACAAATAGCACGATCGTTCTTTTTTTGACCGGGTCACCTTAGAATGCGCCAGCCCATCCTCCAAGGAACGCTCTCATGACACCCCAAGCCCTGCTCGAAAAATACGGCCCGCGCGATGCCATGGAATACGACGTGGTCGTCGTCGGCGGTGGCCCGGCCGGATTGGCCACGGCCATTCGCCTGAAGCAGCTGGCGTCGGCCGCGGGCAAGGAGGTTTCGGTCGTCGTGCTCGAGAAGGGCTCCGAGCCGGGCGCGCACATCCTGTCGGGCGCCGTGATGGACCCGATCGCCATCAACGAACTGTTCCCGAACTGGAAGGAGCTCGGCGCGCCGCTGAACCAGCCGGTGACGGACGACGATGTGCTCTTCCTCAGCGAGACCGGCGCCCGCCGCACGCCCGACTTCCTGGTGCCGGTGTGCTTCCACAACGATGGCAACTACGTCATCAGCCTGGGCGCGCTGACCAAGTGGATGGGCGAGCAGGCCGAGTCGCTCGGCGTCGAGATCTTCCCCGGTTTCACTGCGGCCGAAGTGCTGTACGACGAACAGGGCGCCGTCAAGGGCGTGGCCACCGGCAACCTCGGCATCGGCAAGGACGGCGAGCCCACCAACGCCTTCCAGCTCGGCATGGAGCTAACGGCCAAGTACACCGTGTTCGCCGAAGGCGCACGCGGCCACCTGGGCAAGCAACTGATCGCCCGCTTCAAGCTCGACGAGGGCCGCGACCCGCCGAGCTTTGCGATCGGCATCAAGGAGCTGTGGGAGGTCGACCCGGCCAAGGCCCGACCCGGCCTCGTGGTGCACACCGCCGGCTGGCCGATGGACAGCCACACCTTCGGCGGCGGCTTCCTCTACCACTCGGAGGGCAACAAGGTGACGCTCGGCTTCGTGGTCGGGCTCGACTACCAGAACACCTGGCTCAGCCCATTCGAAGAGATGCAGCGCTGGAAGACGCACCCCAGCATCCGCGCGCACCTCGAAGGCGGCAAGCGCATCGGCTACGGCGCGCGCGCCATCAACAACGGCACGCCGCAGAGCCTGCCCAAGACGGTATTTCCGGGCGGCGCGTTGGTGGGCTGCGACGCCGGCTACATGAACGCGGCGCGCATCAAAGGCAGCCACGCCGCCATCAAGTCCGGCATGCTGGCGGCCGAAGCCGCATTCGAGGCCCTTGCTGCCGGGCGCTCGCACGACGAATTGAGCGCCTACCCGGCGGCGTTTGAAAAGAGCTGGCTGGCGGCCGAGCTGCAGCAGACGCGCAACTTCAAGCTGTGGTTCAAGAAGGGCTCGCTGGTCGGCACCGTGATGACCGGCATCGAGCAGTGGCTGTTCCCCAAGCTCGGCATCAAGCGCCCGCCATGGACGCTGCACCGCGAAAAGCCCGACCACCTGTACCTGAAGCCGGCGTCCGAGTGCCAGCCGATCACCTACCCCAAGCCCGACGGCAAACTCACCTTCGACCGATTGAGCAGCGTGTTCATCAGCAACACCAACCACGAAGAGAATCAGCCGGCGCACCTGACGCTGAAGGACGCGTCGGTGCCGGTGGCGATCAACCTCGACAAATTCGGTGGTCCGGAAAGCCGCTACTGCCCGGCCGGCGTCTACGAGTTCGTGAAGGACGCCGACAACACCGACCGACTGCAGATCAATGCGCAGAACTGTGTGCACTGCAAGACTTGCGACATCAAGGACCCGACGCAAAACATCGTGTGGGTCACGCCCGAAGGCGGCGGCGGGCCGAACTACTCCGGCATGTAGGCGCCGCGTCTAGAGCCGGCGCCCCGCATAGATAAGCGCGCCGCGCGTCTCGAGAATCTGCCGAACCAGCGGCGCCTGCTTGTCGTCTTTCCAGAACGGGTGCGCCAAGTCCACCACCATGAACGGGCATGGCAGGTCGATGCGTTCGCGCAGTTCGGCCCACCAGCGTTGCGCATCGGGTTGCGCGATCAGGCGTGCTCGTTCGATCACGAGCACGCAGAAGCGCCAGCTGGGTGTCCCGGCGCTGGACTTGCGCACCAGGAAGGCCCGGCCGACGGCGGGCTCGCGGCGCAGCAGGTCGACCACCGGCCGCAAGGCTCGTTTGCTCAACGCCGCCGCGGCGAACTGTGGTGAACCATCGAAGTCGTGCAAGGCTTCCCATGCCGCTTCGGACTGCTGCTCGAGCACGCGCAGCCGCTCGCGCCAGGCTTTCAGTTCGGCGAAACGCTCGTTCGCCTCGAGCCACTGCTCATAGCGTTGCCCGGCGGCCAGCGAACAGGCGTGGCTCTCTTCGGCCAGCGTGCGCAGCAACTGCGCGCCCTCGTCCACCGACGGGCTGGCGGCGACGTCACCGCCGATCAAGCTCAGGCCCAGCGCGTAGCGCGCATCGGGCTGGCCGGGATGGTCGGCGAGCAATTGGCGCAGTACAACTTCGCTCGCTGCGGCGCCATCGACCTGGCGCACCGCGCGCACCCACGACAGATGGTCATCCGGATCGAGCCTGTCCTTCGCGCGCTCGTCGGCCAGTTCCTGCGCGAGCTGGCGCTGCGCCTTCCAGTGACGATGGTACCGGGCCCAGCGCTCGGCGACGTCGCATTGCCAGCGCTGATCGACGCGTGCAATCCACGCGTCCAGCGAGTCGCGCAACAGCGCGTCGGCCGCCGACGCCGCGGGCGGCGCCGGCAGGCGTGGTGCCACCTCGGCGAATTCGAGCCGGTCGCGCAACGAGGGGTGGGTGTCGGTCGGGTCGGCGAGGCGTTTCAGCGACTCGCGCAGCCACGCCTCGGCCTGTGGATGCACCAGCGCCTCACGCAGCCGCTCGCGCATTGCGCTGTAGGGCAACACCTTCGGTTCGGGTGACTGGTCGGCCTGCTTGAACACGTCGGGCCAGAAGCACTCATCGAGGAAGCGTGCCTGCACGCCGATGCTGATCAGCCCCTCGGCACCGGCCTTCGTGCCGGCCACCTTGTGGGCCATGCGATCGGCCTCGTATTCCTGTTGGCGTGAAAGCACGAAGGCGCGCGCGTTGAAGCGCGGAAAGAAGTAGCGAAAGAACAGCGCCAGTGCCGAGTCGGCGAATGACGCACCGACACGCGAGCGCTCGCGGGCTTCGGCCAGCTTCCACCAGCTGCGGCGCGTGCGATAGACCCAGGCGCCGAGCTTGCCGTGGGCGCCATGCAGGTGGCCGAATTCATGGGCCACCACCGCGGCCAACTGCTTCACGTCCAGCGCCATCAACAGCGGCAGGCCGACGATCAGGTAGTCACGATGCCACCCGAGCAGGCCGAGGCGCGGCTGCTGGACGATGGCCGCATTCAGCTCGCCGTCGAGCAGCACCACGTCGGGTCGTTTGGCGCCGCAGCGCTGGCGCACCTTGTCGATCAGTTCGAACAGGCGCGGAGCGTCGTTGCGCGTCACGCGCAAGCCCTCGGGCGCGGTCTGCCGCGACCACAGTGCTCGCGCCAAGGACCACAAGAGTGACGCGCAGCCCAGCACGATCATCACCCGCCAGTAGCTCACGCGCCCGTGTGCAAACTGACCAAGCCCCCATGCGAGGCCCATCGCCGAGATGCCGAACGTTCCGACGATCGCGGCATAACCGAACGCCGCCATGGCCGCCGTGGTGCTGGCAAAGCGGCGCGGCTCGTGGCGACTCGCGTGCTCGTAGTGCGCCACCAGACGGCGAAAGTCCGTGTCATCCATGCAGCGGTTTCCCCTTCCTGGGGTATTGGAATGCACCCGGACGCATCCCTCGCGTCGCAGCCGCGAGAACTCGTGCGTTACGTCACATGACGTGCGGCTTGGAAACAATGCTGGCGAGCAGCTTGTCGGCCGAGGCATTGAGTGCGTCCGATTCGACGATGCGGTTGACCTGTCGTCGGGTCCGCGCCTCGTCGGCCATGGACTCGCGCCATCGTCTCGGCGCGACAGGCGATACAAGGGTCCTGTTCACGCGGGCCGCTGCTACACTTCCTGTTGCCAGGAGAGAGCTTCCAGGTGAAGCCGCCGAAGGCGCAGGGCCGATCAGTGATGAGACGTCCGAACGCTCAGGCAAAAGGACTGGCAAGCGCCTCTTTCGCGAGAGGCGTTCCTCGCTGGAGAGAGGCCCACCCCGAGTGGGCCCACCGAAGGGGCAAGTGGTCGACCGCAACCCGGAGGCCACCAATCTCTCAGGTAAAGCGGACAGAGAGGGCTTCCCCAACGCACCCCGGGTGCGTTGGTTCAGCGAATGCCCTCGGAGACCATCATGCCCGCCCCTGAACTGCTCACCACGCCGCTGCACGCGCTGCACCTCGAACTCGGCGCCAAGATGGTGCCCTTCGCCGGCTACGACATGCCGGTCAACTACCCCGGCGGCATCATCGCCGAGCACAAGCACTGCCGCGAATCGGCAGCCTTGTTCGACGTTTCGCACATGGGCCAGGTGCGGCTCACCGGCACCGAGGCGGCGAAGGCGCTCGAATCGCTGGTGCCGGTCGACGTGGTCGATCTGGAACTGGGCAAGCAGCGCTACGGCTTTTTCACCAATTCGCACGGCGGCATCCTCGACGACCTGATGATCACGCGGCGCGAGAACGACTTGCTGCTGGTCGTCAACGCGGCCTGCAAGGACGCCGACGTCAAACACTTGGTCACGCACATCGGCCACCGCTGCAGCGTGCAGCCACTGCCCGATCGGGCGCTGCTGGCACTGCAGGGGCCGAAGGCAGCGGCTGCGCTGTCGCGGCTGAACGCCGGCGTGGCCAAACTCAGCTTCATGAGCGGCGCCGACTTCGCACTCGCCGGCGCGGATTGCTTCGTCACGCGGTCCGGCTACACCGGCGAGGACGGATTCGAGATCTCGGTGCCTGCGGCCCAGGCCGAGGCGCTGGCGCGCGCGTTGCTCGCGCTGCCCGAGGTCAAGCCCTGCGGGCTCGGCGCGCGCGACACCCTGCGCCTCGAAGCCGGCTTGTGCCTGTATGGCCACGACATCAACGACACGACGACGCCGGTGGAAGCGGCCCTCACGTGGGCGATCCAGAAGGTGCGCCGCGCGGGCGGCGCACGGGCCGGCGGCTACCCCGGAGCCAACGTCATCGACGGACAGCTTTCCACCGGGCCGGTCAACAAGCGGGTCGGCCTGGTCGGCCTGGAACGCATGCCGGTGCGCGAAGGCGCGAAGATCGTCGACGCCCATGGCCGTGCGCTCGGGCGCGTGACGAGCGGCACGCTCGCCCCCAGCGTCAACCAGCCGATCGCGATGGCCTACCTGGCTGCCAACCACGCACTACCGAACCACGAGGTGTATGCCGAGGTGCGCGGCAAGAAATTGCCGATGCGGGTGTCACCGATGCCGTTCTCGCCGCATCGCTACTTCCGCGGCTGAACACCGACCCACCCGAACGACCCACAGGAGCACCCACCCATGACGACCATGTACACCCCCGATCACGAATGGATCAACATCGAAGACCACGAGGCGGCCACCGTCGGCATCACGCTGCACGCGCAGGACGCGCTGGGCGACGTGGTGTTCGTCGATCTGCCGGAGGTCGGCCACAACTTCAAGAAGGGCGAAGTGGCCGGCGTGGTCGAGTCGGTGAAGGCCGCCGCCGACATCTACATGCCGGTCAGCGGCGAGATCGTCGAAGTGAACGAAGCGCTGCGTGCCGACCCGTCGCTCGCCAACTCCGACCCGATGGGCAACGGCTGGTTCTTCAAGGTGCACGTGTCCGACATGGCGGAATTCGAGAAGCTCATGGACGGCCCCGACTACGACGTGCTGGTCAAGAACAGCTAACCACCACGCCACAGGACGCCCCGCGAAACTTTCATGCTGATGTCTGCCCACCAACTCAACGTTCGCCCGCTCGGCGAGCTCGAGAATGCGTCTGAATTCGTTGCCCGCCACATCGGCATCGAGGACGCCGACGAGCGCCACATGCTGTCGGTCATCGGCGCTGCGTCGCGCCGCACGCTGATCGACACCATCGTTCCGCGCTCGATCGCGCGCGCCGAACCGATGGCGCTGCCGGCGCCGCTCACCGAAGCCCAGGCGCTGGCCGAACTGCAGGCGATCGCCTGCAAGAACACGGTGCTGAAGAGCTTCATCGGCCAGGGCTACCACGGCACGCACACGCCGGGCGTCATCTTGCGCAACGTGCTGGAGAACCCCGCCTGGTACACCGCCTACACGCCATACCAGGCCGAGATCTCGCAAGGCCGCATGGAAGCGCTGGTGAACTTCCAGACGATGGTCACCGACCTCACCGGAATGGCGATTGCGAACGCGTCAATGCTCGACGAGGCCACCTCGGCCGCCGAAGCGATGACGCTGGCGCTGCGCGTCGGCAAGAACAAATCGACGACCTTCTTCGTCGCCGACGACGTGCTGCCGCAAACGCTGGCCGTGGTGCGCACACGCGCGGCGCCGCTGGGCATCACTGTCGCCACCGGCACCGTCAATGAGGCGGCCGCCTCGAATGCATTCGCGGTGCTGCTGCAATACCCCGGCGTGAACGGCGTGGTGCGCGACTTGCAGCCGGTCATCGCCGCAGTGCATGCCGCCGGCGGCCTCGCCATCGTCGCGGCCGACCTGCTGGCGCTGACGCTGCTCACGCCGCCCAGCGAACTCGGCGCCGACATTGCCGTGGGCAACACGCAGCGCTTCGGCATGCCGATGGGCAACGGCGGGCCGCATGCCGCCTACATGGCGACGAAAGACGAGTTCAAGCGCTCGATGCCGGGTCGGCTGGTGGGCGTCAGCGTCGACGTGCACGGCAACCCGGCCTATCGGCTCGCGCTGCAGACGCGCGAACAGCACATTCGCCGCGAGAAGGCCACGTCAAACATCTGCACGGCGCAGGTGCTGCCGGCGGTGGTCGCGAGCATGTACGCGGTGTACCACGGGCCCGAGGGCCTGAAGCGCATCGCACGCCGCGTCGCAAGCTACACCGCCGTGCTGGCAGCAGGGCTCGCGCAACTCGGACGCTCACTGGTTCACGAGAGCGCGTTCGACACGCTGGAAGTGGCGACTGGAAGCCACACCGCCGCGCTGCTGCAAGCCGCACGCGACGCCGGCTTCAACCTGCGCCAGGCGTCGGCCACCTCGATCGGCATCACGCTCGACGAAACCACGCAGCGCGACGACATCCATGCGTTGTGGCAGCTGTTTGCCGATGGGCAGTTGCTGCCCTCGTTCGCGCAGTTCGAAAAGGGCGTTGTGCCGATGCTGCCGGCCGCTCGGCTGCGCCGCAGCCCCTTCCTCACGCACCCGGTGTTCAACAGCCACCACAGCGAAACCGAGATGCTGCGCTACATCCGCAGCCTGTCGGACAAGGACCTCGCGCTCGACCGTTCGATGATTCCGCTCGGCTCCTGCACGATGAAGCTCAATGCGACCAGCGAGATGATTCCGATCACGTGGAGTCAGTTCGCGAACATCCATCCGTTCGCGCCGGCCGACCAGTTGGCCGGCTATGCCGAGCTGGACCAACAGCTGCGCGACTGGCTGTGCCAGGCCACCGGCTACGCAGGCATCAGCCTGCAGCCCAACGCCGGCTCGCAAGGCGAGTACGCCGGCCTGCTCGTCATCAGGGCATGGCATGCCGCACGCGGCGAGGCTCACCGTAACATCTGCCTGATTCCCGAATCGGCGCATGGCACCAACCCGGCCAGCGCGCACATGGCGGGCCTGCAAGTGGTGGTGACGAAGTGCGACGCCGACGGCAACGTCGACCTCGCCGACCTGAAGGCCAAGTGCGAACAACACGCCAGCCACCTCGCCTGCGTGATGATCACCTACCCGTCCACCTACGGCGTGTTCGAGACGCGCGTGAAAGAGCTGTGCGAACTGGTGCACCGCCATGGCGGGCGCGTCTATGTCGATGGCGCGAACATGAATGCGCTGGTCGGCGTGGCCGCACCGGGCGAGTTTGGCGGCGACGTGAGCCACCTGAACCTGCACAAGACCTTCTGCATCCCGCACGGCGGCGGCGGCCCGGGTGTCGGGCCGGTCTGCGTCGTCGAGGACCTGGTTCCCTATCTGCCGTCCGTGCACGAAGGCGAGCGCACGGGCATCGGCGCCGTCTCGGCCGCACCGCTGGGCAATGCGGGGGTGCTGCCGATCAGCTGGATGTACGTGCGCATGATGGGCGCCGAGGGCTTGAAGGCAGCCACCGAGACCGCTATCCTCAGCGCCAACTACGTGGCCGCGCGCCTTGCCGACCACTACGACATCCACTACAGCGGCAACCTGGCCGGCATCAAGGGCGGCGGCGTGGCACACGAGTGCATTCTCGACCTGCGTCCGCTGAAAGACGGTTCCGGCGTGGGCGCCGAAGACGTGGCCAAGCGCCTCATCGACTACGGTTTTCATGCGCCGACGCTCAGCTTCCCGGTCGCCGGCACGCTGATGGTGGAGCCCACCGAAAGCGAGCCACTGAAGGAACTCGACCGCTTCTGCGACGCGATGATCGCCATTCGCGACGAGATTCGCCGCGTCGAACAGGGCGTCTGGCCCCAGGACGACAACCCGCTGAAGGCGGCGCCACACACCACCGAAGCGCTGTTGAAAGCCGATTGGCCGCACGCCTATTCGCGCGAGGACGCGGCCTTCCCCGTGGCAAGCCTGCGGCAGCAGAAATACTGGGCGCCGGTGGGCCGCGTCGACAACGTCTACGGCGACCGCAACCTGTTCTGCAGCTGCGTGCCGACGAGCGCCTACAAGGACTGAGGCCGGCACGCGTCGAGGCCTCGCGCCGAACTGCTGGCCATGATCGACGCCGTACGCTCGAGGTAAGCCGCATGGCCGTCTCCGTCTTCGACCTGTTCAAGATCGGCATCGGGCCCAGCAGTTCGCACACGGTGGGACCGATGCGCGCGGCGAGGCTGTTCGCGCTGCGGCTGCAGCACGATGGCGTCTTGCCGGCCACGCAGCGCGTGAAGGCCGAATTGTTCGGCTCGCTGGGCGCCACCGGCAAGGGGCACGGCAGCGACAAGGCCGTGCTGCTGGGCATGGCGGGATACGAGCCCGACACGGTGGATGTCGACGCGATTCCAGCCTTGCTCGCCGCACTGCGAGAGGCTCACAGCCTGCCCCTCGCCGGCACGCACCGCATCGCGTTCGACGAAGCGGCTGACCTGATCTTTCATCGCCGCGAATCCTTGCCCTTTCATGCCAACGGCATGCGTTTCACGGCCTTCGACGGCGCAGGAAACGAGCTCGTGTCGCGCATCTACTACTCGGTTGGCGGCGGCTTCGTCGTCAGCGACGAAGTGGCGGCCGATGGCTCGCGGCAGAGGCAGATCGCGCCCGACACGACGGTGCTGCCGCTGCCGTTCCATTCCGGCGCCGAGTTGCTGGCATTGACGCAGCGCGAGGCCTGCAGCATCGCGCAAGTGATGCGCCGCAACGAAAGGCATTGGCGCAGCGACAGCGATCTCGATGCCGGGCTGCTGCGCATCTGGGGCGTGATGCAGGCCTGCGTCGAGCGCGGCGTGCGCACCGACGGTGTGCTGCCCGGAGGATTCAAGGTGCGCCGCCGCGCCGCGGACCTGTACCGTCAGCTTTGCGCCAACCCGGAGGCGGCGCTGCGCGACCCGCTGCAGGTGCTCGACTGGGTGAACCTCTACGCACTGGCGGTCAATGAAGAGAACGCCGCCGGCGGCCGTGTCGTCACGGCGCCGACCAATGGCGCGGCCGGCATCGTGCCGGCGGTGCTGCACTACTACACGCGCTTCGTTCCCGGTGCGAGCGACTCGGCGGTGGTCGACTTCCTGCTCACCGCCGCGGCGATTGGCATCCTCTACAAGGAAAACGCGTCGATCTCAGGCGCTGAAGTTGGCTGCCAGGGCGAAGTCGGCGTGGCCTGCTCGATGGCAGCGGGTGCACTGTGCGCCGTGATGGGCGGCACGCCCGCTCAGGTGGAGAACGCGGCCGAGATCGGCATGGAACACCACCTCGGACTGACCTGCGACCCCGTCGGCGGGCTGGTGCAGATTCCGTGCATCGAGCGCAATGCGATCGCCTCGGTCAAGGCGATCAACGCGGCGCGCATGGCACTGCGCGGCGATGGCACCCACCATGTGAGCCTCGACAAGGTCATCAAGACCATGCGCGAAACGGGCGCCGACATGATGACGAAATACAAGGAGACGGCACGTGGAGGCTTGGCAGTCAACATCGTTGAATGCTGAGAAGGGACGATGGAAGGCATCGTGAGGCTCCACCCCACGGCGTCACCCGGGCGAACGCCGGGGACCACTGGGCGAGTCGGCGGCGGGCGACTTGTGGACCCCGGCGTTCGCCGGGGTGACGGCCCGGTTCGCATCCCGCAGATCGGTGAGGAACCAGAAGAAACGGGGACTCCCTCTCAGGCGTCCCCGAATGCCGTGGCTGGGCTGGCCGCCCGAGCCCCCGGCCGCTGTCTCGCCTCCAGGAGACCTGACTACGTCGGGTTCAGAACCACATCTCGACCTGGGCGCCATAGCTGGTGCCCGTGGTCTTGCCGTTGAACGCGGCCTGGCCGGTGACGTTGCCCGCGGCGCTCAACGGGGCCCACTGTTCAACAAACACTCGGGTATTCAGGGATCGTTCATGTAGCGTTAACGAATTACGCTTGTAAGCATGAATCTGCTCCTAGCCGAAGACGATGCGATCCTGTCCGACGCGCTGACCGCCCAACTGCGTCAGGCGGGTTTCCAGGTCGAGCTCGCTGACAACGGCGCGGTCGCCGAGTACTTGCTGCTGCGCCATCACTTCGACATCGCCGTGCTGGATCTCGGGCTGCCATTGGTCGACGGGCTCACCGTGCTCAAGCGCGTGCGCGCGGCCAAGCCCGCGCTGCCGGTGCTGGTGCTGACCGCTCTCGACGGACTCGACCAACGCGTTGCCGGACTGAATGCCGGCGCCGACGACTACCTGGCCAAGCCGTTCGACTTTCCCGAGCTGGAAGCGCGGCTGCATGCATTGCTGCGCCGCGCCCGCAGCCCCACGGCTGCCAGCGCGCAGGACATGGCCCGGCTGACCTTCGACCGCGATGCGCGACGCGCCAGCATCGGCGGCGAGCCGGTCGAGTTGTCGCCGCGCGAGTGGATGCTGCTCGACCTGCTGCTGTCGCAGCGCGACAAGGTGGTGACCAAGGACCAGATCGCACAAACCTGGGCGGTCGACCGCAGCGAAGGTGGCAGCGGGCCCGGCTCGGTCGAGGTGTACATCCACCGCCTGCGGCGCAAACTCGAGTCTTCGGGACTGAGCATCCGCACGGTGCGCGGCCTGGGCTACTTGCTGGAGGCTGAGGTGGCCCCTTGATCGGCCTGCGGGGCGCCGCGTGGATCCAGCGCGCGTTCGGCCGCTTCTCCGGCGCCCGCTCATTGCGGCGGCAGTTGTTGTTGTGGCTGCTGTTGCCGCAGCTCGTGTTGTGGCTGGCAGCGGCATTCGTCACCTATGACGTCGCCTTGCGCTACGCCAACCGGGCGATCGACGCCAGCCTCTCGCAGGCCACGCGATCACTGGCTCGCCAGGTCAAACCCATCGGCAACGGCTTGTTCATCGACCTGCCGCGTGCGGCGCAGGACATCATCGAAGCCGACCCCGGCGACCGCGTCTACTACATGGTCAGCACGCCGCCGGGCAAGTTCATCCTCGGCAATCGGCAACTTCCCGCCCCGCCGCCGATTGCCGATCCGAGGCTCGGCGAGCCCTACTTCTACGACGGCACGATGGGCGACCGCGCACACGCGATGAACGTGCGCGTGGCGGCGCTGTACCTCTCCTACGGCGAGGAAGGCACGCCGCCGCAGCGAATGCTGGTGCAAATCGCCCGTAGCCGCGCGAGCCGCGAACAGGCGGCGCGGCAGATCCTCGTCGACACGGCTCTGCCGCTGTCGGCGCTGATGGTGTTGATGTCGATGATCGTGTGGGCAGGCATTCGGGCCGGGCTGGTCCCGCTGTCGCGCATGCGCGCACTGGTCGAGGACCTGGCACCGAACGATTTGGCGCCGATCGAACTCGAGGCCGCGCCGCAGGAGGTGCGCGCGCTGGCCAAGGCGATAAACACCCTGCTGGCGCAGGTGAACGAAAGCGTGACCTCGCAGAAGCGCTTCATCAGCGATGCGGCCCATCAGTTGCGCACGCCGCTGGCCGGATTGAAGAGCCAGACCGAGCTGGCGCTGCAGGAAGCACAGGATCCGGCACTCAAGGCCAGGCTGCAGCGCGTGAACCAGAGCGCGACACGCAGTGCCCACCTGGTGAACCAACTGCTGATGCTGGCACGCGCCGAGCCGGAGTCCGCAACCGAACTGGGGCGCGCTCGATTCGACTTGCGCCGGCTCGCGGCCGAGCTGTCGGCCGAACTGGTGCCGCGCGCACTCGCCGCCGGCATCGACCTCGGGTTCGACGACAGCGGCGACATGCCCCCGGTGTTCGTGCAGGGCCATGCCTTCCTGTTGCGCGAAGCACTGACGAATCTCATCGACAACGCGATCCGCTACGCCGGGCGCGGCAGCGCCGTCACGGTGCGCGTGAGCACGCAGGGCGCGCAGGCCATCGTCGAGGTGGAAGACAACGGCTCGGGCTTGCCCGAGGCGGATCGCGAGCGCGTGTTCCAGCGTTTCGTGCGGGCCACCCACGAAGGCAACGGTTGTGGCTTGGGCCTGGCCATCGTGAAAGAAATCGTCAATCGTCACGCCGGCTCGGTGACGCTGGAAGCAGCGCAGCCGCATGGACTTCGGGCAGTCATCCGGCTGCCGCGCAGCTGACGGGCAACGCCCGCCAAGCGCCGTGTTCCGTGGCGACACACGGCCTGTGATGGGGTCGCCCCGCATCCGACACTAGGGAAAGTCCGGCCTTAAGGAGTATTGCCGAAACCTTAACGCGAAATTAGACTTCTTGCAGCTTGATTCAACAAGCTGAACGATTCTTGAACAAGGAGACTTAAATGTCGATGACGCGTATTTCCGTTGCCCTGGCCGCTGCCGGCTTGATGGGTGCCACGCTGGCGCAAGCCGGCGAAGTCGAGGTGCTGCACTGGTGGACCTCGGGTGGCGAGGCCAAGGCGGCTGCCGAGCTCAAGGCCATGATGCAGGCCAAGGGCCACACCTGGAAGGACTTCGCGGTGGCCGGCGGCGGCGGCGACGCTGCAATGACGGTGCTGAAGTCTCGCGTGGTATCGGGAAACCCACCGGCAGCGGCCCAGATCAAGGGCCCCTCCATTCAGGAATGGGCGCGTGAAGGCGCGCTGGCCAACATGGACGCCGTCGCCAACGCCAACAAGTGGGACGACTTGCTGCCTCCGGTCATCGCCAGCGGCCTGAAGTACGAAGGCCACTATGTTGCCGCACCGGTGAACGTGCACCGCGTCAACTGGTTGTGGGCCAACCCCGAAGCGTTCAAGAAGGCCGGCGCCAAGGTGCCGACGACGTGGGACGAGTTCTTCGTCGCCGCTGAAGCACTGAAGAAGGCCGGCGTGATTCCGGTGGCGCATGGCGGCCAGAACTGGCAAGACTTCACCACCTTCGAGAGCGTGGCGCTGGGCGTCGGTGGTGCCGACTTCTACAAGAAGGCGCTGGTGCAGCTCGACCCGGGCTCGCTGAAGAGCGCAACGATGGAGAAAGTGCTCACCACGTTCAAGAAGGTCAAGGGCTACACCGACGCGAACGCGCCTGGGCGTGACTGGAATCTTGCGACGGCGATGGTGATCAAGGGTGATGCCGGCATGCAGCTGATGGGCGACTGGGCCAAGGGCGAGTTCCTGGCCGCCGGCAAGGTGCCCGGCAAGGACTTCGTCTGCGTGGCCGCTCCGGGCACCGCGAAGTCCTACACCTATAACGTCGACAGTTTCGCGTTGTTCCGGGTGAAGGGTGCCGACAATCAGAAGGCCCAGCAGGACTTCGCCCAGGCCATCATGTCGCCCGAGTTCCAGGAGGTGTTCAACCTGAACAAGGGCTCGATCCCGGTTCGGTTGAACATGAATCTTGCCAAGTTCGACAGCTGCGCCAAGACCTCTGCCACCGACTTCGTGGCGAGCTCCAAGGGAGGTTCGCTGGTGCC
This sequence comes from Piscinibacter sp., assembly GCA_041496605.1. Lineage (GTDB taxonomy): Bacteria > Pseudomonadota > Gammaproteobacteria > Burkholderiales > Burkholderiaceae_C > Albitalea. The sequence continues at coordinate 8,123 of JBGQEX010000012.1, read as the reverse complement.
GTCCATCGCGCACGGCATGGCAGTTCCGTCGGCCACTGAAGGTGCGATCAAGGACGTCGTTTCGCAGTTCTGGAACGACGACAAGTTGACCGCGACCGTAGTCATGGACCGCCTGGTGGCGGCCGTGAAGTCGTCGAAGTAATCCGCGTAGTGGCCCGCCCTCGCCTCGACCCGCTCCCCCACGAAGGGAGAGGGTCGGGTGAGGGTGTGGCATTACCCACCCGTTACCTGCCTGTCAGCATTCAATGACCACCTCCTTGTCCCCCGCCGCACGGCTGAGTCGCTGGATGCCCAAGCTGGTGCTGGCACCGTCGTTCGTCATTGCGCTCTTCTTCATCTACGGCCTGATCGCCTGGAACGGCTACTTGTCGCTCTCGGCCTCGCGCCTGCTGCCCAACTACACCTACGTCGGCTTCCGGCAGTACGCCAACCTGTTCGAAAGCGAGCGCTGGTGGGTTGCACTGACCAACCTCGGCATCTTCGGCGGCCTGTTCCTCTTCTTCGGCATGGCCATCGGCCTGCTGCTGGCCATCTTGCTCGACCAGAAGATCCGCGCCGAAGGCGTGTTGCGCACGATCTACCTGTACCCGATGGCGCTGAGCTTCATCGTCACCGGCACCGCCTGGAAGTGGATTCTCAACCCCGGGCTCGGCCTGGAAAAGCTCATGCACGAATGGGGCTGGGCGAGCTTTCAGTTCGACTGGCTGATCAACCCCGATCGTGCGATCTACACCGTCGCGATCGCCGGGGTCTGGCAAAGCGCCGGCTTCGTGATGGCGCTGTTCCTTGCCGGCCTGCGCGGCATCGACGATTCGATTCTCAAGGCCGCGCAGATCGACGGTGCGAGCCTGCCGCGTATCTACTGGCGCATCATCATCCCCAGCCTGCGGCCGGTGTTCTTCAGCACACTGATGGTGCTGTCTCACCTGGCGATCAAGAGCTTCGACCTGGTGATGGCGCTCACCGCCGGCGGCCCCGGCTACGCCACTGACATGCCGGCCACCTTCATGTACACGATGGCGTTCTCGCGCGGAAATATCGGCCTGGGCGCGGCATCGGCCACGATCATGCTGACCACCGTGGCGGCCATCGTCGTGCCCTATCTGTATTCGGAACTGAGAACCAAGCGATGAGCCATCCTGTGTCAACCTGCTTTCGGCGGGCCGAGCGCCGGGCCGCTTTGGGCCACGAAGGGGCCCCTTCGTGGCCCAAGTCGGCCCGCGTCCCCACGGGGGAACGGCCGATGTACTCATCGGACGAGGGGCTCCAATGACCGCCCGTCCCCCATCATTCAGCTGGCATCGTGCCGCACTGTGGTCGGTGCTGCTGCTGTTCGCGCTGTTCTTCCTGACGCCGATGTACGTGATGCTGACCACATCACTCAAAGACATGGCGCAGGTGCGCGAAGGCAACCTGCTGTCGCTGCCCTCTTCACCGAGCTTCGCGTCCTGGATCAAGGCCTGGTCGCAGGCCTGCACCGGAGTCGACTGCGGCGGCCTCAAGCCCTTCTTCCTCAACTCGATTCTGATGGTCGTGCCCGCAGTGCTCGTGTCCACCACGTTGGGCGCGATCAACGGCTACGTGCTGAGCAAGTGGCGTTTCAGGGGCAGCGAGTTCGTCTTCGCGCTGATGCTGTTCGGCATGTTCATGCCCTTCCAGGTGGTGCTGCTGCCGATGTCGCAGATCCTCGGCTGGCTCGGCATCGCCAGCTCGATCTGGGGCTTGGTGCTGGTGCACATCATCGCGGGCTTGCCCTCGACGGCGCTCTTCTTCCGCAACTACTACGTCGGCCTGCCCGACGAGCTGATCAAGGCGGCGATGCTCGACGGGGCCGGTTTCTGGCGCATCTTCTGGCGCATCGTGCTGCCCTTGTCGGCGCCGATCATGGTGGTCACGCTGATCTGGCAGTTCACCCAGATCTGGAACGACTTCCTGTTCGGGATCGTCTTCTCCGGCAGCAATTCGAAGCCGGTGACCGTCGGCTTGAACAACCTGGCCAACACCTCGAGCGCCGTCAAGGAATACAACGTGGACATGGCCGCAGCGATGATCGCCGCGCTGCCCACGCTGTTCGTCTACATCATCGCTGGCAAGTATTTTGTGCGCGGGCTGACCGCCGGCGCCGTGAAAGGATAAGAACGTGGGAGCTCTCTCGATACGCAACGTGCGCCGCAACTACGGCCCGATTCAAATCCTCAAAGGCATCGACATCGAGGTCGAAGCCGGCGAATTCCTGATCCTGGTCGGGCCTTCGGGCTGCGGCAAGTCCACCTTGCTCAACATCATCGCCGGCCTGGACGTGCCGAGCGACGGCAGCATCCACATCGCCGAACGCGACGTGACCTACGCGCTGCCCAAGGACCGCGACATCGCCATGGTGTTCCAGAGCTATGCGCTGTACCCCAACATGAACGTGGCGCAGAACATCAGCTTCGGCCTGGAGATGCGCAACGTGCCCAAGCCCGAGCGTGAGGCAGCGGTCAAGCGCGTCGCGACGACACTGCAGATCGAACACCTGCTCGACCGCAAGCCCGGCCAGCTGTCGGGCGGACAGCGCCAGCGCGTGGCCATGGGTCGTGCACTCGCCCGCAACCCGCGGCTGTTCCTGTTCGACGAACCGCTGTCGAATCTGGACGCCAAGCTGCGCGTCGAGATGCGTGCCGAGATCAAGCGGCTGCACAAGATCGCACAGGTCACCACCGTCTACGTCACGCACGACCAGGTGGAGGCCATGACGCTCGGCGACCGAATTGCCGTGATGCGTGAAGGCGCAGTCGAACAACTGGGCACGCCCGACGACATCTACAGCCGCCCCGCGACGCGCTTCGTGGCCGAATTCATCGGCTCGCCGGCAATGAACATGGTCGTAGGCCAGTGCGCTGCCGACGCGATCACGGCCAAGGGCATCGACCTCGCGTTAACGCCGGCCCAACGCAGCGCCTTGCACGCGGCGAACGCGCCCGAGATCACCTATGGCCTGCGGCCCGAGAGCCTGGCCTTCGGCGATGCCGGGCTGCCCGGCACGGTGACCATGCTCGAACCGACCGGCCCGGAGACCTACGCACTGGTCGACACACCGGTGGGCCACATGATCGCGCGCGTGCCCGGCAAGGTGCCGCACGCGGTGGGCGAGCGCGTGTTCCTGCGCTGGTCCGCGGAGGACGCGCACCTGTTCGATGCCAAGACCGAGCGACGCGTCGCTTGAGTCCGGCCGCGATTCCGCGCCTGCTTCCGATCGAAGGTGTCAACATGAAGAAGCTGCCCGCCCTCCTGAAGGCCTTGGCCATCTGCCAAGCGCTGACATTCGCGGCCTCGGCATGGGCGGCCGATCTGGCCGTCATACAGATCGCCCCGCTGTCAGGTGTGAACGGCGGCGTCGGATGGCACATGGAGCTTGGCGCTCAGGTGGCGTTCGACGAAGTCAACGCGGCCGGCGGCATCAATGGCCGCAAGATCAGGCTGGTCACGGTCGACGAGGCGCCGTTGCGGGTTGTCGAACAGGCGCGTGAACTGGCGCAACGCGAGAACGCGGTCGCCTTGTTCGGCATGGTGGGCGCCTCGTCATTCGCCAACGTGGTCCAAAGCCAGCTGCCGTCGGCGCTGCAGTTGCCGATGGTGGCGGTCAATTCCAGCGCACCGGCGGTGCATCGCATCGACGACCCCTATGTGTTCGTCACCCGCCCCGGCGTTGTCGACGAACTCGACACCGTGTTTCGTCACCTCGCGACGGTTCGAACCCCCAAGGTGGCCCCGCTGGTGGTCGACGATGCCGAGGGCGAAGACGTCGTCAGCGCCGCGCAGGACCGCGCCCGCGCTGCCGGCATCGAACTGGTCAGCGTGACTCGGCACCTCGCCAACAGCGCACAGGTCGACGAAGCCGCCGCCAAGATACTGAGCGTGCCGCATCACGCGGTCGTCATCGCATCGAACACGGCGGCCGTGGCCTACTTCTGCAAGCTCTACAGGCGGTCGGGCGGCACCGGCCAGATCGTCGCGCTCTCATCCGCCGAGGCAACCCAACTCGCTGCCGTGGTCGGCAAGGAGGCGGCACGCGGTGTGCTGATTTCACAGGTGGTTCCCAATCCGCGCGACAAGCGCTCGCTGCTGATGCGCGAGTTCGCCACCGCGTATGCCAAGTTCGGTCAGGCCGATGTGATGCCGACGCTCATCATGACCGAGGGCTACATCGGCGCCCGCGTGCTGATCGAAGGCTTGCAGCGCAGCGGCGCCTCGCCCACCGGTGCCACGCTGGCCCGCGCGTTGGACGCACAGCGCAGCGTCTCGATCGCGGGTTACCGTGTCAACATGAAGCGCAGCAACACGCCGCGCCTGACCACGCTGTCGGTACTCGACGGCGAAGGAACCTGCGCTGGTAACACGAGTCCCCGACAATTGCCCCACAGTACGTCCGGCCCAGTTTCCGGAGTGCCAAGCCCATGCATGCCAGTCCCGACTTCCGATCGCCGACTTTCCTGCGCGACCACATACTGCACACCATGTCGTTCTACGAGGGGCGCAGCATCGACCCGAGCGGCGGCTTCTTCCATTTTTTCAAGGACGACGGCACGGTCTATGACCGCCACACGCGCCACCTGGTCAGCAGTACGCGCTTCGTGTTCACCCATGCGATGGCCGCTCGCCGGTTCGGTCGGCAACAGTGGTTCGACGCCACACGCCACGGCCTTCGCTTCCTGCGTGACGTCCACCGCGACGCCGCCAGCGGCGGCTACCTCTGGCAGTTGAGTTGGAACGACGGCGAGCGGTCGGTCATCGATGCGACCAATCATTGCTACGGCCTCGCCTTCGTGCTGCTCGCGCACGCGCACGCGCTGATGGCCGGAGTGCAAGAAGCCCGAGAGGGCGTGGCCGAGACCTTCGACCTGATGGAGCGTCACTTCTGGGAGCCGGTGCCGGGCCTGTACGCGGACGAGGCGTCGCCCGACTGGAACGACGTGGCGCCCTACCGCGGACAGAACGCCAACATGCACGCCTGCGAGGCCATGCTCGCGGCATTCGACGCCACCGGCGAAACGCGCTACCTCGACCGCGCCGAAGCACTCGCCGACGCCATCACCCGCCGCCAGGCCGCTCTCGCGAACGGGCTGATCTGGGAGCATTACCGCGCCCAGTGGTCACCCGACTGGGACTACAACCGTGTCGGCAAACCCAACATCTTCCGTCCATGGGGCTACCAGCCGGGCCATCTCGCCGAGTGGGCCAAGCTGCTGCTGATCCTGGAACGCAGCCGACCTGCGGAATGGCTGCTGCCGCGCGCCCGCGAGTTGTTCTCCGCCGCCACCGACAACGCCTGGGACAACGCGCACGGCGGCTTGTTCTACGGTTTCGCCCGCGACCAAACGCATACCGGCCGCGACAGGTTCTATATCTGCGATTCAGACAAGTATTTCTGGGTCCAGGCCGAAACCCTCGCAGCCGCCGCACTGCTCGCCGTGCGCACCGGGGAAGGCGGCTACTGGGACTGGTACGACCGGATCTGGGGCTACAGCTGGCAGCACTTCGTCGACCATGAACATGGCGCCTGGTACCGCATCCTCACCCACGACAATCGCAAGATCAGCGACGAGAAGAGCCCGGCCGGGAAGACCGACTATCACACCATGGGCGCGTGCTACGAGGTGTTGACGGCGCTGGCGGCGTGATGCCGCGGTGGCGTCAGAAACGGCAGTTGAGCGCGACGAACAGGGTCGGCTGGTAGCGCGGGCCACCGCTGGCCGAACCGGCGTCTGCGAGACGGCGCGCACCGCTGGTCGAACGCAGCACCGAGCCGCAATCGGCGGCGTCGAGACCCATGGAACGAAACGCCTTCGTGGCGCCGTCCAGGCGGATGCGCAACGCGCGGTGCGGGCGCTGGCCGGCTCCCGCCGGCGCAATCTCCACCAACTGCAACGCCCCGATCTCGAACGCGCGATTGGTCTCGCCGGCGCAAGCGGAACCTGCGCCGGCCAGCGCGAAGATGAGGCCAGACAAGCCGCGGTGCAGCATCGACCGGCTGGCATCAAACGTCGTCACGGCTCGCGCTTCCATCATCGTCACCCCGGCCGCGTCGCGCGGCAGTTGCCAGTTCGTCCGCAACCATCGTGCCGGCTGCGGCCGACGGCGAAATGGCTGCGCCAACGGACCAATTGCGTCGACGCGGCGCAATCCACGACACCGGTCGATACGTTCGGGCCGGAAAACTGACATGGCACTCGCAAGAGTGACGGGCACAAGGTATCAACATGTCGCAGCGCGGTAACAGAATCCCGCGCGACCGAAGCCTGCCGCGGCTGAGGTGAATGGTTCCCAGTCGGCGACTCCGGGCACGCAAACCTCCGCATGCGATGCCGTTGGTTACAGAAATGAAAGCCGCAAGGAGGGATGTGCGAATTGGTTAGTTCCGTTGCATGGAATACATTCCCACCCCAGGACACGTTGAATTGCGCAGCCGTGCGACGCGCTGTCCACAAGCGAAGTTGACGCGGACGGGAAGTGCCGTCACCGATGGCCCGTTGAATCCCGACCTGAAGCACGAATCCATGGAACGCCCGAGTCAAGAGCCCGTTGCCAGTGCGATGGAGCGCACAGTGCAGCCCAGCGAACGGCACGCCGAACTGGCGCTGCGCGAAGCGGCCGTTCTGATGGCGCCAATTGCGCGCTGGCTGCTGCGGCACGGCGTGCCCTACAACGCGTTCGCCGACATGCTGAAGTCGGTGTTCGTCAGCGCCGCGCGCGAAGAGCTGGAACTCGGCGGTGCGCGACCCACGCATTCCGCGCTGAGCGTGTTGTCGGGTGTGCATCGCAAGGACGTTCGCAATCTGGAAACGTCACCCGAACCGCCGGCAGCGCCACGCAGCGTGTCGCTGGCCTCGCAGGTGTTCACCCGTTGGATCACCGATCCGAAGTACCGAAGTGCCCACGGGAAGCCGCGCAGGCTGTTGCGCAGCGGCGCGGACAACAGCTTCGAATCGCTGGCACGAGCGGTGTCCAGCGACGTGCACCCTCGCACCGTGCTCGACGAATTGCTGCGCCTCGGCTTGGCCAGGCTCGACGGTGATGACGTGGTGCCGACACGAGCCTCGTTCGTGCCAAGTCGCCAGCTCGACGAATTGACGGCCTTGTTCTCCTCCAACGTGTCCGATCACATTGCCGCGGCAGTCCACAATCTGACCGTCGAGGCCCCCAAGTATCTGGAGCAGAGCGTGTTTGCCGACGGCTTGACGCCGGAGTCGATCGATCGCCTGCATCTGTGCGCGCGCAGCGCCTGGGATTCGGCCTTTGCATCGATAGTCGGCGAAGCACGCGAGCGCGTCGATGCCGACGCCGACACCGAATCCGATGTCCGCATGCGCTTCGGTGTGTATTTCTACAGCGAACCCGTCAAGCGCCCGCCGGAAGCCAGCCGCACCACGAAACCCACGACATCCGCACCCGCACCGCGCGGCAAGCGTTCCAGGAGTACCCATGAGAAGTAAAGCCGTCGCGAACTGGATTCGCCTCTGCGCGGCACTGTCCTGCAGCATCGTCATCGCCGCATGCGGCGGAGGCGCGGTCGGTTCCGGTGGAACCGGTGTGGTGCCGCAAGGTGTGGCCGTCGGCACCGTGAATGGCTTCGGCAGCGTGATCATCGACGGCATTCGCTTCGACGACCGCAACACGGCTGCCGTGGAGGAACTGGAACCGGGTAAGGACGTCGTCACCGAAGTGCAGCTCGGCGAGCGCGTGGAAGTTGCCTTCGAGCAGGCCGGCGTGGCCAAGACCCTGCGCGTGGACGCCGCACTGGCCGGCCCGGTCTCCAGCATCGTCAATGCGGCGCAGTTCGTCGTGCTGGGTCAGACGGTGGAGGTCAATGCGAGTGTTGCGACGGGGCCGGTGACGCAGTTCGCCGGCGGCTACATGAGCGCGGCCGACGTGATGCCCTCCGACGCGGTCGAAGTACACGGTCCGATTGCGCGCCGAGGAACGAGCTTCGTGATTCAAGCCACGCGCATCGAGAAGAAAGCCGCCCTGCCGACGTACCTGAAGGTCACGGGCCTGATCAGCGATCTCGGCAGCGGCGGTGCGGCGGTCTTCAAACTGGGCGAGCTCAGCGTCGATGCTGGCGCTGCCGCGGTATTGCCCGCCGG
>JBGQEX010000011.1:0-51373 GCA_041496605.1 Piscinibacter sp. | reverse complement strand
GCTTGAGGCCACCTACTCTTGGGCTTCCTTCGGCGCTCGACGCGCCCGGGCTGGTAGCTCCCGGCGTTGAAGCACAGCAAGCATGCGATATGGCGAGCGAAAGCGCAACCAAGAAAAGTGCCGATGGGGGCGCCGTTAGTCGCGGCCGGCGGTTCGCCGCCGGGGGTTGACGTGGCTTTCCGATACCTCTGATTCCGATACCTGTCGCGAGGGCTCAGTGCTGATGGCACTCAGGTGCCAGCATGGTCCGACCTGCCCACCAACGGCACTGCGATACCGGGGGCGCGTCACAACCGCGTGGTGCCACCATGCCCGCACCAGCGGCACTTTCGGGGGAAGTCCGGAGAGTTGAACCGCGCGGAGACGGTGGAAGGCTGATCACGCCAAACACCGGAGAACCCGATGCAGATGTTCAAAACCACCTTCGGCCACGTTGTCGTAGTGCAGCGCTTCATCAACGCCCAAGTGACCACCGCGGCCAGTCAGCTGTCTCGCGAGCGCCGAGGGCTATGGCTTGGCATGACCGACGCGCCGGATCGCAAGTTCGTCGTCCATTGCACGGCGATGCCCGCGCGCCGGGGGCACCGTGTGACCGTGCTCACAATTGAGGACTGGGTGGTCGGCCTGGTCAATGCAACGACCGGCGACGCGGTGAACTACGTCCGCGAATGTCCGCCGTCACTGCTTCGCTTCGTGGACGTTGGCGTCATGTTGAGCCTGCTGCTGATCTCAATCGCAGGCCTTCTGGCCTGGGGCTCGCCCGTGCTGCTATTCGCTGTCCCGGCGGCCGTTCTTTACCTGCCACTCGCAGGACTGATCCGTGCAGCGGCTCGTCGTCGGCTGCAACGACTGATTGATGAGGCGCTGGAGGAGATTCATCGCATCGACAAGCAGGCATACCCCAACGGTTGCCCGTGACCAGGAACAGTCGCCTCAAAAGCGGACCGTCGTCGGGAGGCAGCAGCTGGTCGGGAGTGCCTGTCGCAAACAGTGACTCAACCGTACCGGCCGCCTCGCTGGCCGTTTGAGAGCCGCGTAGAAAACGTTGTGCTGTTCGGCACAGCAACAACCACAAACGCACCGGCACCGTTGCTCCGTACTAACGGGAAATTTTGAATCAAGCGACGCCGCAAAGGGCGCCGAATGAGGCGCTCTTTGCGGTGGCGAACTCTTGCGCTATCGCCAGGACACCGATACCTTCGCAATCGCGACGAAGGTCGCATGGCGGCCAACCCGCCATTCAGCGATGCCGTGCAAACGAACTCGCTGACGGTGTGGCCGTTACCCACCCTAGAGTCGTTCACTGCCTGCGATGACGGGTCGCGCGACGTGAACATGGAGCAGTGCTCCGATGCTTTCGAGCCACGCACATCGTGCGTGCACAGCCGTGCCGTCAGCCTGGCTCAACTGCTGGTGCGTTGGCGCTGTCCTCAATGATCGAGGCGCCGACGTTGCCGAGGCACCGACAGCTGCCCACAGGACCACCGCGCCGCCAGTCTTGCTGAGGGTTGACGACTGCGACCTGTGCCGGAGGCTGACGGCATGTACTCGATTGCGTGGGCATCTCAATCCGCCGATCGATCGGCAGCAGAACGGAACCGGCCTCGTCTTACCAGCGGACGAGGCGCCTTCCTCGTCCCGATGCCCAACAAGCCGCGTCCACCCTGAGCGCCGCTTCCGCGCGTCCCTGCCGCGGCGCGCGACATCCGATTTCTCGACCGCTGCTCATTCCAAGGCAAGCAGCGACCACACCAACTTTCATGAGGTCAACATGCAAACCGTTCCCGTACTTCTCCGCTTGCCGACGGTGATGAAGATCACCGGCCTGGCGCGCTCGACCATCTACAAGCTCATGGACCAACGCGAGTTCCCGCAGCAAGTGAAGCTGTCGCGGCGCGCTGTCGCATGGCCGCAAGCTGAAATTCAAACGTGGGTCGAGACGCGATCACGCGTGCAGTGATTCGCGCCGGATGCCAGAAGCCACCTGCCCCCTTCCGCAGGTGGCTTTCCTTTCGAAAGTGCGATCAGCAATGTCGTGCATTCGCGACGCTGCCGAACAGACGCAGCTGACATGAACAGTGAAATGCGAACGGCAACAGAACGGCAACCAGAGCGCCTCGCAAGGCTCACAAAGACAAAAGGGTTAGCACGCGTTCACGTGCTAACCCTTGTCTTCTTTGGTCGGGGTGGCGGGATTCGAACTCGCGACCCCTTGCACCCCATGCAAGTGCGCTACCAGGCTGCGCTACACCCCGACGAAGCTGGGATTATAGGTTGAATCCCCGCGGCCTCAGACCGTGAGCAGCCCGCGTATGGAGATCAGTTCCTGCCGCATCTGCACCATCGACACCGCTTCCGACGACGCAGCATGGACCACAGCCGAATCGACCGCTGGTTGGACCGTCGCGTCGTCCATCAGCTCGATGACCTCGACAGTGCCGAGGTCGTTCGGCTCGAGCGCGAGCGCATCGCCGCGCGATGCATGACCTTCCGACAAGCGGTTGCGCGCCCCGCTGATCGTGAAACCCTGTTCGTACAGCAGTTCCCGGATGCGACGGATCAGCAGCACCTCATGGTGCTGGTAGTAACGCCGGTTGCCGCGGCGTTTCATCGGTTTGAGCTGCGTGAACTCCTGTTCCCAATAGCGCAGCACGTACGGCTTCACGCCGCACAAATCACTGACTTCACCGATGGTGAAGTAGCGTTTGGCAGGAATGGCGGGAAGCGCTTTCTCCATTGAAATCAACAAGTTCAGGAGAGAAAGCTAAGACTTTACTCGAACTCTTCTCCCGAAGGTATGTCGCCTTGCACAACCCCCTTGAGTTTGTGGCTCGCATGAAACGTAACAACGTTGCGCGCCTTGATTGGAATCGCCTCGCCGGTGCGCGGATTGCGTCCTGGCCGCGGCGCTTTGCGGCGGATATTGAAGTTGCCGAAGCCCGACATCTTGACATCCACGCCGCTCACGAGCGTGGTGTGGATGATGTCGAAAAACGCCTCGACCATGTCTTTCGACTCGCGCTTGTTCAGCCCGAGGCGTTCGAACAGCAGTTCGGCCAACTCTGCCTTGGTCAGCGTCGGCGTCTCGAGGCTGGGCAACATCACGCGCGACACTTCCTTGTCAGCACCGGCCATGGCCGCTACCCCCGCAGCCGCACGCCGAGGCGCGAGCCGAGACTGTCGAGCACCTGCGCGACGACCGCATCGATGCGTTCGTCAGTCAGCGTGTTGTCGTTGTCCAGCAGTTCCAAGCGCACCGTCATACTGCGTTCTCCTGCGCCAATGTCGCCGCTGACCGACGCCGGCTTGTAGATGTCGTACAGCTGTGCCGAACGCACCAGGGCGGTCGGCGTGGCCTGAATGGCGCGCAGCAGTGCGTCATGGGTGATCGATTCCTTGGCAACCAGCGACAGGTCGCGCCATGCCGACTGCTGGCGCTGAATCGGCGCGAATTGCGGAATCGCTCGCTCCAGCAGGGTCGCGAGATCGAGTTCGAACAGCACCGGGGCGCTCGGCAGCTCGTAGCCCTGGCGCCAGCGTGGGTGCAGCTCGCCAATGAAACCCGCAGACCGCCCGTTCACGTCGATGCGGGCACAGCGGCCTGGGTGCAAGGCGGGATGCTCCGCCGGCACGAACTGAACCCCGTGCGGCGCGAACAGCGATTCGACGTCGCCCTTGACATCGAAGAATTCGACCGGGCGGTCCTTGCTCCCCCACTGCAAGGCGTCGGCGCTGCCGTAGGCCAGCCCCGCCAAGCGCATTGGCTGGTGCACGCCGGCGACGCTCAGTTCATCGTCGACCACGCTGGCGTCGCGTATGAACGCACGCCCGGCCTCGAAGACCCGCACGCGCGTTGCCTTGTGCGCGAGGTTGTAGCGCAGCACGTTGACGAGACTGCCCATCAGGCTGGAACGCATGACCGCCAACGGGCTCGCGATCGGATTCAGTACGCGGATCGGGTCGGCGTTGCCGGCGAGTTCACGTTCCCAGCGCTCTTCGACGAAGCTGAAATTGATCGTCTCGACGTAGTCGAGCGCCGCCATGCGATACCGCAATGCTTGCGCACTGCGCTGTGATTCGCTGCGCACCTTCGGCGCGATTGGCGCCTGCGGCGCCGTATCGGGGAGCTTGTCGTAGCCGAGGACGCGAATGACTTCCTCGATCAGATCTTCCTCGATCTGCAGATCGAAGCGCCAGCTCGGCGGCGTGATGCGCAGCTCACCCACGCTTTGCACGAATTCGAGGCCCAGGCGACGCATCACGCCGACGCATTGTTCCTGTGTGACCGGCATGCCGATCACCTTGGCTGCGCGGTCGACGCGCAGTGTCACCGGGCGGCGTGCAGGCAGGGCGAGCGTCTGGTCATCCATCGGGCCGGCGTCGCCGCCGCAGATGTCGATGATGAGCTGCGTGATGCGCTCGATGTGCGCCACCGTCAGAGCAGGGTCGACACCGCGTTCGAAACGATGGCCGGCGTCGGTCGTGAAGTTGTAGCGCCGCGAACGCCCCGCCACCGCCTCGGGCCACCAGAACGCGGCTTCGACGTACACGTGGCGCGTGTCGTCGGACACCGCGGTACGGTCGCCGCCCATGATGCCGGCCAGCGATTCCACCGCTCGGTCGTCGGCGATCACGCCGACAGCCTCGTCCACTTCGATGGTGTTGCCATTCAGCAGCTTGAGCGATTCACCGGCGCGCCCCCAACGCACGGACAGTCCGCCGTGGATCTTGTCGAGGTCGAAAATATGCGACGGCCGGCCGTACTCGAACATCACGTAGTTGGAGATGTCGACCAGCGCCGTCACCGAGCGTTGGCCGCAGCGCGCCAGGCGGTCGACCAGCCACGCCGGCGACGTTGCCTTCGTGTCGACGTTGCGGATGATGCGCCCCGAGAATCGACCGCACAGGTCGCTCGCTTCCACCTTGACGCGCAACTTGTCGTGGTGCTTCACCGATGCCGCGGGGAACGGAGGTGTGCGAAGCGGCGATCCAGTCAGCGCAGCGACCTCGCGCGCGACGCCGTAGACGCTCAAGCAGTGCCCGAGATTGGGCGTGAGCTTCAACGTGAACAGCGTGTCGTCGAGCGCCAGATGCTCGCGAATGTCTTGCCCGATGCGCGCGTCGTCGGCGAGGACCAGCAGGCCGCCGTGGTCGTCGGACAGCTTCAACTCGCGCGCCGAACACAACATGCCCTGGCTCTCCACGCCTCGCAGCTTGCCGAGCGTGATGCGAAACGGCTGACCGTCGGCCGAGTCGTCGGCCGGGGGCAGCTCCGCCCCGACCAGCGCGCAGGGCACTTTGATGCCCGGGCGCACATTCGGCGCGCCACAGACGATGCTGAGCGTCGAACCCGACCCGGCATCGACCTGGCACACACTGAGGCGGTCGGCATTCGGATGCCGCTCGACCGACAGCACTTGGGCGACGACCACCTTGGTGAACGCCGGCGCGACCGGGCGCAGGTCTTCCACTTCCATGCCGGCCATCGTCAGCAGGTCGGCCAGCGCGGCGGTGCTCAGGGGCGGGTTGCAGAACTCGCGCAGCCACGACTCGGGGAATTGCATCGCTCGGATCTTCCGGTTACTTGAATTGGGTCAGGAAGCGCAGGTCGCCGTCGAAGAACAGGCGCAGGTCGCTGATGCCGTAGCGCAGCATGGCAAGACGGTCGATGCCCGAACCGAAGGCGAAGCCGATGTAGCGCTCGGGGTCCAGCCCCATGTTGCGGATCACCTGCGGGTGCACCTGTCCTGATCCGGACACTTCGAGCCAGCGCCCTTCGAGCGGCCCGCTCTCGAACATGATGTCGATCTCGGCGCTGGGTTCGGTGAAGGGGAAGTAGCTCGGCCGGAAGCGCAGCTTCAGATCGGTGGTCTCGAAGAACGCCTGGATGAAGTTCAGGTACATCACCTTCAGGTCTTTGAAGCTCACGTTCTCGCCCACCCACAGGCCTTCGACCTGGTGGAACATCGGCGAATGCGTGGCGTCGCTGTCCACGCGGTAGGTGCGCCCCGGCGCGATGACGCGGATGTCGGGCATCGTTGCCTGATCGGCGTACTTCTTCGCGTGCGCAAGAGCGTGACGTACCTGCATCGGCGAGGTGTGCGGGCGCAGGTTGAGCCAGCGGCCTTGCGTGTCTTTCATGTCCACGTAGAACGTGTCCTGCATCGAACGTGCCGGGTGGTTCTCGGGGTTGTTCAGCGCGGTGAAGCTGTACCAGTCGGTCTCGATCTCGGGGCCGTCAGCCACCTCGAAACCCATCGAGCCGAAGATCGCTTCGACGCGCTCCATCGTGCGTGAGATCGGATGCACGGCACCTGTGCCGCGATGCCGGCCCGGAAGTGTGACGTCGAGCGATTCCGCCTTCAACTGCGCTTCGAGCTCGGCGTCGGCCAAGGCCTGGCGGCGCGCATGGAGTGATGCCTCCACCTGCTGCTTGGCGGCGTTGATCATTGCGCCACGCGCCTTCTTCTCGTCGGGCGACAAGGCGGCCAGCGCCCTGAGCTGCTCGGTCAGTCGGCCCGACTTGCCCAGGTAGCGCGCCTTGGCATTTTCCAGATCGGCGGGCATGGCGGCTCGCGCGAAGTCGCAGTTCGCGTCCTGCACCAGTTGATCAAGGTCGTTCATCAGTTCAACGCACGCATTAAAAAAGGCCGCACACGAAGTCGGCCTTGAGGGCTTGCCCCTTGCAGCGTTGCCGCTGCCGGGGGACTTGCCGCACCGCCGAGCGCTCCAGCACCCGGCGGCTCACGACATTCAAGCGAGTTGGGCCTTCACCTTTTCGACGATGCTGCCAAAGGCGGCAGGATCGTTCACGGCCATGTCGGCGAGAACCTTGCGGTCGATGTCGATCGACGCCTTCTTCAAGCCAGCCATGAATTTGCTGTAGGTGATACCCAGACCCCGGCTCGCCGCATTGATACGGGCGATCCAGAGCTGGCGGAAAACACGCTTCTTGGTACGACGGTCACGGTAAGCGTATTGCCCAGCGCGCATGACTGCTTGCTTGGCAATGCGAAACACGTTCTTGCGGCGGCCACGGTAGCCCTTGGCCAGTGCGAGAACTTTCTTGTGACGTGCGCGGGCGGTTACACCACGTTTGACGCGAGGCATGGTTCGTCTCCTTGAAGCGGCTTAGAGGCCAGCAAAGGGCATCATCTGTGCGACGTGGCCCATGTTGGTCTCGTGCACGGCGACAGCGCCACGCAGGTGGCGCTTGTTCTTCGTGGACTTCTTGGTGAGGATGTGGCGCTTGAACGCCTGGCCCCGCTTGACGGTGCCACCCGGGCGAACGCGGAACCGCTTGGCCGCGCTCTTCTTGGTCTTCATTTTGGGCATGACTGCTCCTTCTTTGTTTGCTGCTGCAGGCGCCGGCAAAACTCTTGCCGTCTTGTAGGCCTGCAGTCGCTTCTGGCAGCAGCCCGGTGACCAAACCGAACCGCTGAACTCCGAGGCTGAGATTCTTCTCAGCCTTTCTATTTCTTTACTTCCTCTTCGGCGCCAGCACCATGATCATCTGGCGCCCTTCTAGCTTGGGCATGTTTTCCACCACCGACACATCGGCCAGTTCATCGCGAATGCGCTCCAGCAACCGCATGCCGATGTCCTGGTGGGTGATCTCGCGGCCCCGGTAGCGCAGCGTGACCTTGCCCTTGTCGCCGTCTTCCTCGATGAAGCGGCGCAGGTTTCGCATCTTGATCTGGTAGTCGCCCTCGTCGGTGCCCGGTCGGAACTTCACTTCCTTGACTTCAATGACCTTTTGCTTGGCCTTGGCTTCCGCTGCGCGCTTTTGCTCTTGGTACTTGAACTTGCCGTAGTCCATCAGGCGGCACACGGGCGGCTCTGCCGCCGCTGCGATCTCCACCAGATCGACATCCAATTCGCCCGCCATGCGCAGGGCTTCCTGGGTGCTCACGATGCCCAGCGGCTCGTTCTCGACGCCGTTGAGGCGGACTTCCGGTGCCATGATCTCCCGATTCAGGCGGTGCTTGCGCTCAGCGTTGGGAGTACGGCGGTCAGCAAAAGTAGCGATGGTTCAGACCTTTCAGCGGACTCCAAGGCGCTGGAATCCATAAACAAACAAAGCGCGCCAAGCTTTTCAGATTGCGTCTTACGCTCGCTGGGCGATGTCGGCGGCGATCTTCGCGGAGAAGTCGGCCAGCGCCATCACACCCAGATCCTGATTGCCACGGGCGCGCACTGCAACGGCCCCGCTTGCCTTCTCCTTGTCGCCAACGACCAGGAGAAACGGGACCTTCTGCAACGAATGCTCGCGGATTTTATAGTTTATTTTCTCGTTGCGCAAATCACAGTCAGCTCTAACTCCTTGTTTTTGAAGCGTTTTCGTCACGTCCCGGGCGTAGTCGGCCTGCGCTTCGCTGATATTGAGCACGATCACCTGCAGCGGTGACAGCCAAGCCGGCAAGGCGCCTGCATGTTCTTCGATCAGGATGCCGATGAAACGCTCCATGCTGCCGACGATGGCGCGGTGCAGCATGACCGGCGTCACGCGCTCGCCGGCCTCGTTCACGTACTCGGCGCCCAGCAGCTCGGGCATCGAGAAATCGACCTGCATCGTTCCGCACTGCCACTGGCGGCCGAGCGCGTCCTTCAGCGTGTACTCGATCTTCGGGCCATAGAAGGCGCCGTCGCCGGGCGACACGACGAACTCGCAACCGGAACGCCGCAGGCTTTCCATCAGCGCGTGCTCGGCTTTGTCCCAGACCGCGTCGGAGCCGATGCGCTTGGGCGGCCGCGTCGCCACCTTGTAGAGAATGTTCTTGAAGCCGAAGTCGGCATAGACCTTCTGCAGCAGCGTCGTGTAGGCCACGCATTCGCCGAGGATCTGCTCCTCGGTGCAGAAAATGTGGCCGTCGTCCTGCGTGAAGCCGCGCACGCGCATGATGCCGTGCAGCGAGCCGCTGGGCTCGTTGCGGTGGCACTGGCCAAATTCGCCGAAGCGCAGCGGCAGATCGCGGTAGCTCTTGATGCCCTGCTTGAAGATCAGGATGTGCCCGGGGCAGTTCATCGGCTTGACGGCGTACTCGCGCTTCTCGGACTCCGTCGTGAACATGTTCTCGCGGTACTTGTCCCAGTGGCCGGTCTTCTCCCACAGGCTCTTGTCGAGGATCTGCGGGCCCTTCACTTCCTTGTAGCCGTTGTCACGATAGACCTGCCGCATGTACTGCTCGATCTGCTGCCACAGCGTCCAGCCCTTGGGGTGCCAGAACACCAGGCCGGGTGCGTGGTCGTCGACGTGGAACAGGTCGAGCTCGCGGCCGAGCTTGCGGTGGTCGCGCTTCTCGGCCTCCTCGAGCATGTGCAAGTACTGCTGCAACTCGTCCTTGGTCGCCCAGGCGGTGCCGTAGATGCGTTGCAGCATCTCGTTGCGGTGGTCGCCGCGCCAGTAGGCGCCGGCAACCTTCATCAGCTTGAAGTGCTTGAGCCTGCCGGTGCTCGGCACATGCGGACCGCGGCACAGGTCTTCGAATGCGCCTTCACGGTACAGCGACACGTCTTCACCAGCCGGAATGCTGGCGATGATCTCGGCCTTGTAGGCTTCGCCCAGGCTCTTGAAATAGGCGACGGCTTCGTCGCGCGGCAGCACGCGGCGCTCGACCTTTTCGTCCTTCTTCGCGAGCTCCGCCATCTTCGCTTCGATGGCGCCCAGGTCCTCCGGCGTGAACGGGCGCTTGTACGAGAAGTCGTAGTAGAAGCCGTGCTCGATCACCGGGCCGATCGTCACCTGTGCGTCGGGGAACAGCTCCTTCACCGCATAGGCAAGCAAGTGCGCGGTCGAGTGGCGAATGACTTCGAGCCCGGCCGGATCCTTGTCGGTGATGATCGCCAGCGCCGTGTCGCGCTCGATCAGCGTGCTCGTGTCGACCAGCTTGGCCGCGTCGCCCGAACCCAGCCGGCCCGCGATCGCCGCCTTGGCCAGACCGGTGCCGATCGACGCCGCCACATCGGCCACTGTCAGCGGGCCGGGGTATTCGCGTGTCGTGCCGTCGGGCAATTGAATCGAGATCATGGGAACTCCGAAAACGAAAAAGCGCGGGGTGAGCCGCGCTTTGGATGGACGAGAAATGTTCGGGACGTGCGGAGCCGCGGCCAGCTACACGGGTGTGCTGCTGGGGGTAGTTCGCGGTGTCATAACCGACATGCCTTTCTCGCCCTTTCAGTGATGATGGGCGATTGTAGACGAGCGTCTACAGCGGTACCAGGGAGACATCGGCGGTTCGCTCGATGAACCACAGCAGGCCCATCCCCATCGCCGCGAGCGACCCGCCGCGAATCGCCCACAGCGGATAGCGCGGTTGCCGGCGCAGCAGAAACAGCATGGCCGTCACGGCCAACACGATCGCCAGTTGACCGAGTTCCAACCCGACGTTGAACTGCAACAGCGCCGACACAAACTGCGAGCTCGGCAAGTTCAGCTCGGCCAGCACACCGGCGAACCCGAAGCCATGGATGAGGCCGAAGCAAAAGGTGACGATGGCGCGGCGCCCGCGAAAAATCGGCCGCACGTTGTCGAGCGCCGCCAGCACGATGGTGACGGCAATCGCCGGTTCGATGAACGCCGGCGACAGCGCCACCCATTTCAGCGCGGCGAGCGCCAAGGTGATCGAATGCGCGACCGTGAACGCGGTGACGACGCCGAACACCGGCAGCAGCGCGTGCGCGAGGCGCGGCACCGGCTGCCACCCCTCGGGCGTGCGACGCATCACCGACGGCAACAGCAGGCACATCAGGAACAGCACGTGGTCGTAGCCGGTCAGGATGTGATGAACGCCTTCGCGCAGGAACTGCATTGCCGCGGAAGGCGCCGCGACGGTCGTGGGGCGGCGTGATGCGCCGACGGGCTGCGCGGTCGTGGCCAGCCGTGCGACGGCGTCAACCCGCTCGGGCCGCATCGGGTCCAGCACCCGCAGCACCGTCGGATGACCCGCAATCTCGATCCGGGCAATGCCGCGGTGCGTGGCATCGACTTCGCCCATCACCGTGTAGCGGATCGCCGGCGCATCTTCGAGCCGGCAATCTGCGCGCAAGCTCAAGGCCGCGTACACGCCGTCGATGCGACGCTCCAGTGCCTGTGCCACCGGCGCCAAGTTGCAGCCCGCCACCTCGATGCGTGCGTGCAGATAGGCCTCGATGCTCGGCCAGGCGGCGCGAATCTCACCCCAGGTCAGGCGCCCGTCACCGTCGGCGTCGATGTCGAGCGCGACATCCAGGTCGCGCAGTGCCACGTCGACGCGCAGGCTGGTTTCCTGCGGCGTTCCCGTGAGTTGCAGGTAGGCGTCGCTCGCCTTGTGCGCCGTCGCCTGGCCGCCCGCCAGCGCGAGCAGCAACGAGGCAGCGACCCGCCTACAGCAATGCATCCAGGCGCTGGTCATGGAGTCCCATCTCCTTTCTGATCGCGTCGGCCTCGCGCAGCGCGGCCGAATCGCCTGTCGCGCGGGCGGCCTGCGCGAGCAGCAACAGGTCGAGCGGCTCACGCTGCATGCGCACGTTCGCGCGGGCGAGTTGCATGGCACGCTGCGCCGCGCCGTCGACCCACAGCGCGAACATCGCCTGCTCGCGCGCGTGGGTCGTGCGGGCATCGGGGCGCAGGTTGGCGAGCGCCATGCGTTCGCGCACCTCGCGCACGTCGCGCGGCGCATCCGGCGACTGCGCCTGCGTGCCGGCGATCGCGCGGCGCAGCAGCACGGCGTCGGTCGGCGGCTGGCCTTTCAACTGGATCAAGGCGTCGGCATGGCGTCCCTGCTGCATCAGGAAGTCGGCAAACGACATTGCGGTGTAGGCGTCGGGCAGCGCGGCCCATGCCATGCGGTATGCCGCCTCGGCTTCGGCAGGGCGGCCGGCGCGTGCCTCCAGTTCGGCCAAGGTCGTGAGCAACCAGTTCCTGCTGTCGCTGGGCAGGCGCGGAGCGGCGACCAAGCGCCTTAAGCGGTCGCGCGCGGCATCGACGTCGCCACGCAGCCCATCGTTCTCGGCCTGGCAAGCCTGCGCGTACAGCGCCGCACCGGTCGCGGCAAGCGCCGCGCAGGCCCGATCCGAGTCGGCGTAGCGGCCTTGCACGCGGCGCACCGTCGCCAAAGTCAACCAGGCCTGCGCGTGTTGCGGCCGGCGATTCACCAGTCGTTCCAGATGTGCTGCCGACGCGTCGAATTCATGCAGGTACTGCTCGATCGTCGCGAGCAGCAGCAGCACATCGTCGCTCGCCTGGGCCGGATCGGGCCAGGCTTGCAGCACGGCGAGCGCCTGCCCGGCATGGCGCGGGTCGCCCTGGCTGCGTGCCTGGTCGAGGTGGTGCCTGGCGAGTGCCACGGCCTTCGCCGCGTCGCGCGGGTTGGCCGCCCAGTCGCGGCGCAGCCGGCGTTCCTCGGCGCGGCCGCCGACCGCGGCGGGCAGCGTTTCGATGACCTCGGCGTCGCTGCGAGGAAGCACGGTCTCGGCGTGCGCGGCAGCACAGCCGAGCACACAGGCGAGCGTCGCGATCGCATGGCGCATCGTGTTCATAAGTGGGTTCAGGTTGGAGCACAGGCCGCGGACCGCGCTGGGCGCGGCCCGCGGCGAACGGGCGCGTCAGGCCACCGGCTCGGGCTCGGTGTCCTCGTCCATCTTGGGCGAGAACGTGTCCAGGCCCACCGGCTCCTTGGTTTCGACCTGCATCGCGCCGAGGTCGCTGAGGTAGCCCTTCAGACCCGCCGCGGACGCGCTGGCGCTGTCGGGCACGGCGTCGGTCGGCCCCGGGGCCGGCGGAGGCGACGTGTCGGAACCGCCGCCGCAGGCGGACAGCAAGGCCACGCTGGCGAACAACGCAATCATGATGTGCGTTTTCATGGTTAGCTCCTTACTTCGCGCCGGGCAGCGGCGTGTACAGGTACGGGAAGGCCGGCAGCAGCGGCACCACTGCCTGGTCGACCGCGTCGTGCAGCTTCAACGAGGTGGCCCCCAGCGGCACGTTCGCCGGCTTGCAGTCGGCGCCCAGGCCGAGGCCGTTGGCGTCGCCGTTGAGCATGCACAGCCCGCCCATCACCGCCACCAGCGAGATGTCGACGATGTCGTCTTTCGGACGGCGGCCGTTCGGAAAGCCGGCGCTGTCGCCACCGGCCAGGCCGAGACGTGCCTGTTGGCCGTCGGGCGTCGCAGGTGTGTTGGTGTTCAGGCGCAGCATCTCGGAAGGCGTCACCGTCGCCGGCTGGTTCACGCCTTTGATGCCGGTCAGAAAGGTCGTGACGAGATCGGTACGCGGGATGTTCTTCGGCGCCGTGTTCGGCAGTGCGAGCGCGATCTCGATCAGCGCCGGCAGCGTCGGGTTGGTCACGTAGTCGGCGAACTGCGCGTCGTTCCTGGGCTTGGAGCTGTTGAACTTGTCCTTGTCGGGCAGGCCGATCACGACCTCGTTCACGAGCGGCATGCCCAGGCGCGACACCTGCGTCCAGGCGCCGCCGACGACGGCGGTCGTCTGGTAGCCGCTCTTGGGCGAGGGGTTCAGCAAGCTGCCCTGGCGCAGGCTCGCCGTGGTCCACGCGCCGATCACCGGATCGGAGCCCGCGGTCAGGCAGCTCTTGTGGACTTCCATCGCCAGCGTCGTGACGTTGGCGTCATCGATGGTGTTGGGCACGGCGTTGATCAGCGCGGGATCGGTGATCACCGACACCGGCGCGTTCACCAGGTCGAAGATGGTGCCGAGGTTGACCGCGAACGGGTCCTTGCGCTGGCCGACGAACAGCTTGCCGGGCATGGCACAGCCGGGAATGTTGACGTTGTAGATGTGCTTGGCCGCATAGCCCGCGTAGTCGGGAATCGTCTTGGTGCCGATGTTGTCCACCGGCTTGTCGAAGGTGGCGCTGCCGCCGGCGGCGTTGGTGACCGACGCACGCACCCCGCTGCGGCGGTCGCCGCGCATCACGTCGACCGTGTAGCTCTCGCTGACGTTCAGCGACGGCGACTTCACGTCGGTGACGGTGCCAGCCTGGATCAGCGGAATCGCGACGTTCTTGCCGCCGATCGCCAGGGTGACGTTGTTCAGCTTGTTCTTGAAGCGAAACTGGAAGGTGATGTCTTCCTTTGCGTCGCCGTTGTTGTCGATGTGGATCTCGTACATCGCGTTCTGATCCAGCGTGAAGTAGTTGGGCCCGCCATACGGAGCCTGCAGCGGCAGGTAGTTGGCGATCAGCGTGACGTAGCCCTCGCGACCGGGCTCGTAGCTCGCGAACATGTAGAGGTCGGTGGCGTCGACCTTCGGCTGGGTGGTGATGAATGGCGCCTCGCGGTGGCTCGACGCCTGGGCAGGCAATGCGCACAGCCCGGCCAGCGTGGCGCACACGGCGGCCACGATGGGCAGAACGCGGCCCGGTGGAACTCGATGGTGGTTCATGGTCTGTCTTCCTTCCGGTTCAATCAAAACAAGGTTGCCGGCCTCGTATCGACGAGACCGAATCCGGACACCGTTGTCAGTGCCTGTGCCGCTTTACGCAGCCTTGTTCAAACCGGATGCAGACCGACCACGAGCATTTCAACCGACGTGCATCGCCTTCATGCGCTGCTCGAATTCCTGGCGCAGCTGCCGGCGCGCCTGCGCTGCCTGGTGGCGGCGCAACTGGTCGGGCGTCACCGGCACCAAGGGCGGCACCGTTGCGGGCTGGCGCTGCTCGTCCGTCGCGACCATCGTGAAGAAGCAGCTGTTGGCATGGCGCAGCGTTTGGCTCTGGATGTTCTCCGCCACCACCTTGATGCCGACCTCCATCGACGTGGTGCCGGTGTAGTTCACGCTCGCCAGGAAGGTGACCAGCTCGCCGACGTGGATGGGCTGGCGGAACATCACCTGGTCCACCGACAGCGTGACGACATAGCGAGCGCAGTAGCGGCTCGCGCAAGCGTAGGCGACTTGGTCGAGGAACTTGAGGATCGTGCCGCCGTGCACGTTGCCGCTGAAGTTCGCCATGTCGGGCGTCATCAGCACCGTCATCGTGAGTTCGTGGTTCGGCAGGTTCATCGTGTCACCTCGGTCGCACAACTGAAGGCTTCGAGTATCGCCGCGGGCCCTGCATCCAAAGTAGGGGACCGCACGTATACCGGCCACGACAAGACACCGCTGTCGCCCTCGTGGAGGAGTGCCGCATGACCGAGACCGTCGAACCCACCCGTGAGCTTGCGGGGCGCAGCGCCGAAGACGAGCGGCTGTGCATTCTGGTCGCTCGCGTGGCCGACGCGCAGACGAAAGCACTGGCCGAGCTGTACGACGCCACGGCCAGCCGGGTCTTCGGCCTGGCGCGCAGCATCACCCGCAATCCGCAATGCGCAGAAGAAGTGACCGAAGACGTCTACTGGCAGGTCTGGCGCCAGGCCTTGCGCTTCGACCGACGGCGCGGTCCGGTGATGGCTTGGCTGCTCACGCTGACACGCAGCCGCGCACTCGATCGACTGCGGCAGGCCGACCCGGCAACGTCGCATCCTGAACCCGAGACCCTGGTGCACGACGACGGCGACGCGCAAGCCAACCCGAGCCAGCTGATCGCCGCTGCCGAGCGCGAGCGCAGCGTGCGCGCCGCGCTGACCCAGCTCGAACCGCTGCCGCGCCAGTTGCTGAGCCTGGCGTTCCTGCGCGGGCTCACGCACAACGAGATCGCGCAGCAGACGCAGCTGCCGCTCGGCACCGTCAAGTCGCACATCCGCCGCGCGCTGACGGCACTGCGCGGCCTGCTGTGCGCGCCCGCGCAACGCGACGGCCGAGTCCGCGAGGCGATCACGCCATGAGCGCGCATCCTTCGTTGCCCCCCGTTCCGAGCGCGGCGCTGCGCGGCCGCCTGCTGCTGCGTGTGCAGGCGAGCCGCGGCCACGAACGCCAGTTCACGACCGTGCGCCGCGATGTCGAGCCATGGCAGGCACTCGCTGACGGCGTGCGCGTCCGCCCGCTCGCGACGACCGACATCGCCTCGTCGTCGCTCGTTCACTTGCAGCCCCACGCGGTGCTGTGCACGACCGGCCCCTACACGCTGTGCGAGACGGTGCTGATCGAAGGCAGCGTGCTGTTGGGCACGCAGCCACTGCGCACCGGTGACGCTGCGCTGGCGCCGAGCGACGCCGCGCACCCGATCCGCGCCGGCGCCGACGGTGCGCGCTTTTATCTGCGCCGCAGCCTCGCCGAGACGGCCGCGACGACGCTGCACTTCAGTACGCTCGACGACACCGGCTGGGACGACTTCTGCCCCGGCGTGCGCATCCGCGCGCTGTGGTCCGGCGGCGAGCGGCGTTCGGTGCTGGTACGCATGCGCGCGGGTGCGAGCGTAAAGGCGCACCGGCATGCACTGGAAGAGGAATGCATGGTGCTCGCCGGCGAAGCTTTCATCGGCGACATGCTGCTGCGCAGCGGCGAGTACCAGCTGGCGCCGCAGGGCAGCGAGCATGGCGAGGTGAGCACCGATGTCGGTGCGCTGTTCTTCGTGCACGGCGCGCTCGACCCGACGGCCTATGCGTAGGGTTCAGCGCAGCGGCTGGACGTCGATGCTCAGCGTCCCGCCCACCCACGCGGCGAACTCGTCGCGCAGCCGCTGGCTTTCCTGCACCGCACGCGTCCACGCCGCCGCGCGCGCCGCCACGTCGTCGCCATAGTGCTTGAAGTCGGCGCGGTCCGGCAACTTGCCATTGGGCAGCCTCTTCACCCACTCGGGGTGCGGTGACAAGACGATCACGTTGTCCAGTTTCGCCGTTGCGAGGTGGCGCTGCTTGAATGCCTTGTCGAGCCAACCGGGAACGATGGTGTGCTGGAAGTGCGGATACAGCACCACGCCCTCGTGCATCGACGCGTAGTTCAGGTGCAGGTGGTAGTCGGTGATGCCGCCGTCCCAGTAGGCGCCGCGCGGCGCGCCGGGAATGTCGTGCACCGCGGCCAGCCAGAACGGGATCGAGCAGCTGGCCAACAGGCTGGGCTGCAGGTTGGCTGCCGTCAGCGCCACCGTGTGGGTGCGGTAGTCGTGCAGGTGCAGCGGAATCGCGGTGCGCGGGTCGGAGAAGACCACCCGCTCCAGCCAGCCACCCATCGCACGCCGGCCGAGCACATTCGCGGCGAAGGCGCCGGCATAGCCCAAGGGCGTGCGCAGCCCGCCTTCGCGGCGCAGCAGGTGGCGGCCGCGGCTCGTGAACACGTGCAAGCGGTAGCGCGGATGCGTCAGCACCTGCGCCTGCGCGCCACCGAAGCGCTCGGTCAGCTTGGCGCCGAACACGTCGCTGACGTGCTGCGCCTTGGGCTGCTTGCCCGGCGCGTGTTCGTAGGTCTGATGGATGTAGTCGTGCGCCATCTGCGCGAAGGCCTGCGCCGGGTCGTCCAGGCAGGCGGTGGCCATGCGCCACGCGCCGATCGAGGCACCGATCAGATGCACCGTGTGCTCGCTCGCAGCCAGCCAGTCGCCGAACAGAAACTGGTCGAGCGGGTTCAGCACCACGCCCTTCGGTCCCCCGGCGGCGGCGGGAACGATGCGCACGTCCTCGCGCCGCAAACCGCGCTCGCGAAGGTGCTCGCGTGCGCGCGGGCCGGCGAAGATTTCGAGCGCTTGCATGGCTGAGGGTTCGGAGACCGTGGAAACGAACGAGGCGCGGGAACACCGCGCCTCGTGACCAGAGCGTGGAGTTGAAGTCGGGGCCTCAGCTCAGCTTGACCACCCCGCACGCAATGCGTGCGCCGGAGTTGCCGGTGGGCTGCGTCTTGTAGTCGTCGGGCGCGGCGTGGACGATCAAGCCGTGGCCCACCAGGTCGGCGGCGCCACCACCGACGCTCACGCCGGTCAGCTGGAAGCTGGCATTGGCGTTGCCGTTCGCGTCCGCAGTCAAGGCCGGCATGTCGCCGGCATGGTGATCGCCGCCCTGCGGGCCGTGGGGCTTGGCGTCGGGGTTGAAGTGACCGCCGGTGCTCATGCCGTCGCCACTGGAGCAATCGCCCTTCTCATGCACATGCATGCCGTGCTCCTGGTTCGGCTTGAGGCCGCTGACCTTGGCCGTCACCAGCACGCGGTCGCCGACCTGCTGGAAGGTCACGGTTCCGGCGGCCGTGTTGCCGCGTGTCGGCTCGAGCGTGGCAGTGGCCATCGGCCCGCTGGCCATCGCTCCACGCTCGCCCACGCTGCTGCAGGCGCTCAACAGGGCGGCCGTGGCCAGGGTAGTAAGGCTGATCATGCGATTCATGACGGACTCCTCCGATTGAAGATTTCGCAAGGGCAACATGCCGCTCACGTGGGTCAACTACGAGGTGAAGATCGTGCCGGACGCACCGTGGGCGGAAAGTGTAGCCGTCATCGTTTGGTCTGCAGCTTGGCAAACGCTGCTGCCATCGCGGACGCTTGCGCCGGCGGGGAAGCGCGCCCTGCCCCGGCGGCGCGCTCGGCGCGCCCGCCGGCGGGCCGGAAACTGTTGTCGCCGCGATCGCCGCGCGCCACCGGCGTGGCGTCGAGCTTCATCGTCAGCGAGATGCGCTTGCGGGCCAGGTCGACCTCGAGCACCTTCACCCTGACGATGTCACCGGTCTTCACGACCTCGCGTGCGTCGTTGACGAACTTGTTGGCCAGCTGGCTCACATGCACGAGGCCGTCCTGGTGCACGCCGAGGTCGACGAAGGCCCCGAACTGCGCGACGTTGCTGACCGTGCCTTCGAGCGTCATGCCCGGCAGCAGGTCCTTGATGTCTTCGACGCCGTCGTTGAAGCGCGCCACCTTGAAGTCGGGGCGTGGGTCCCGGCCCGGTTTCTCCAGCTCGGCGAGGATGTCCTTGACGGTGATGGCGCCGAAAGTGTCGTCGGCGAAGGCCTCGGGCTTCAGCACGCGGATCACGTCGCTGCGGCCCATCACGTCGGCCGCCGGCTTCTTCACCGCGGCGAGGATGCGCTCGACCACCGGATAGGTTTCCGGATGCACGCCCGACTGGTCGAGCGGGTTGTCACCGCCGCGGATGCGCAGGAAGCCGGCACTTTGCTCGAAGGTCTTGGCACCGAGGCCGCTCACATCGAGCAGTTGCTGGCGATTGCGAAACGCGCCGTGGGCGTCGCGCCAGCGCACGATGCTCGCGGCCACCGCGCTGCTCAGGCCTGACACACGCGACAGCAGTGGCGCCGACGCGGTGTTCAGGTCCACACCGACCGAGTTCACGCAGTCTTCGATCACCACGTCGAGGCTCCTGGCGAGCTCGCTCTGGTTCACGTCATGTTGGTACTGGCCGACGCCGATGCTCTTCGGATCGATCTTCACCAGTTCCGCGAGCGGGTCCTGCAGGCGGCGCGCGATCGACACCGCGCCGCGCAGGCTCACGTCCAGATCGGGCAGTTCCTTGCTGGCGAACTCGGAGGCCGAGTAGACCGAGGCGCCGGCCTCGCTCACCACCACCTTCTCGACTTGCGTGCCGGGAGCGAGCTGCTGGATGCGCTTGATGAGGTCGGCGGCGAGCTTGTCGGTCTCGCGGCTCGCGGTGCCGTTGCCGATGGCGATCAGGTTCACACCGTGTGTCGCGCACAGGCGGCCCAGCGTGTGAATCGATCCTTCCCAATCCTTGCGCGGCTCGTGCGGGTACACGGTGGCGGTGTCGAGCACCTTGCCGGTGTCGCTGACCACCGCCACCTTGACGCCGGTGCGAATGCCCGGGTCCAGCCCCATCACCACGCGCTTGCCGGCCGGTGCGGCGAGCAGCAGATCGCGCAGGTTCTCGGCGAACACCTTGATCGCAATGCGCTCGGCTTCTTCGCGCAGGCGCGCGAACAGGTCGCGTTCCAGGCTCAGCGACAGCTTGACCTTCCAGGTCCACGCCACCGTCTTGCGGATCAGTTCATCACCGGCGCGCTGGCTGTGTGTCCAGCCGAGGTGTCGCGCGATGCGGCCTTCGCCCAGGCCGAGTCGACCCGGCACCGGCTCTTCGTCGAGCCCGAGCTTGGCGTCGAGCACGTCCTGCGTGCGGGCGCGAAACACCGCCAGCGCGCGGTGCGACGGCACCGTGCGGATCGGCTCGTCGTAGTCGAAGTAGTCGCGGAACTTGGCCACGTCCGGGTGGTTTTCGTCCTTTCCGTCCATCAGTTTGGACTTGAACAAGCCCTCGGCCCACAGCCACTCGCGCAGCTTGCCGACCAAGGTGGCGTCTTCGGCCCAGCGCTCAGACAGGATGTCGCGCACGCCGTCGAGCACCGCCGCTGCGTCGGCGAAGCCCGCGTCGGCGTTGATGAACGCCAGCGCCTCGGCTTGCGGGGCCAGCGACGGGTCGGCGAACAACTTGTCCGCCAGCGGCTCGATGCCGGCCTCGCGCGCGATCATCGCCTTGGTGCGGCGCTTCAGCTTGTAGGGCAGGTAGACGTCTTCGAGCTCCTGCTTGGTCGGCGCGGCCTCGATCGCCGCACGCAGCTCCGGCGTGAGCTTGCCCTGCTCGTCGACGCTCTTGAGCACCGCGGCACGGCGCTCTTCGAGTTCGCGCAGGTACGCCAGCCGTGCCTCGAGGTCGCGCAGCTGCGTGTCGTCGAGACCCTCGGTGGCCTCCTTGCGGTAGCGGGCAATGAAGGGGACGGTGGCGCCGCTGTCGAGCAGTTCCACCGCGGCATGAATCTGGGAAGCGCGAACCTTCAGCTCGGCCGCGAGTTGCAGCAGGATCTTGTCCAAGGCGTGTCAGAGCAGTCTGCGAAAGAAGGCGCGCAGTGTGCCATAGGGTCAGCGCGGTTCAGCTCTCCGATTGCAACCATTTCGCAGCCCCCTGCCCCGCCACGCGGCCGCTGGCCAGGCAGGCGGTGAGCAGGTAGCCGCCGGTCGGCGCCTCCCAGTCGAGCATTTCGCCGGCGCAGAACACGCCCGGCATCTGGCGCAGCATCAGCGCATCGTCCATGGCCTCGAAACAGACACCACCCGCGCTGCTGATGGCTTCGGCGACCGGCCGCGGCGCGGCGAGGGTCAACGGCAGTGCCTTGATCGCCGCGGCCAGTCGCGGCACATCGGCAAACAGCTCGCGTGGCAGCAGTTCATGCAGCAGGGCCGCCTTCACGCCATCGATGCCGAGCCGGCTCTTCAAGTGGGTGGACATCGAACGCGAACCACGAGGTCGCGCGACCTCGTCGCGCACGAACTCGGCGCTGCGCTGCGGCAGCAGGTCGATGTGCGCGACCGCGCTGCCTGCCGCCGCGATGGCGTCGCGCAGCGGCCCCGACGCGGCGTAGACCAGGCTGCCTTCAACCCCCGCGTCGGTGACGACGAATTCGCCCTGCTGGTGAAAGCCCTCGAAACTCAGCGCCACGTTCTTCAGCGGCTGGCCGGCGAATCGCAAACGAAAGTGTTCGGTCCAGCCATTCGTCGGCGAGCCGTCCGCCGAGCGCCGCGCGACGTCGAAGCCGCAGTTCGATGCCTGCAGCGGCCGCAACGCGACGCCGCATTGCGCCAGCAGCGGCATCCACGCACCGTCGGAGCCGAGGCGCGGCCAGCTCGCACCGCCGAGCGCGAGCACGACGGCGTCGGCCTCGACCGCGAGCTCGCCCTGCGGGGTCGCGAAGCGCAGCCCAAGCCGTGTGGCCGGCGCGGCGTCGAGCCCGATCCATCGGTGCCGCATGTGGAAACGAATACCTTGCTGGCGCAGCCTGTGCAGCCATGCACGCAGCATCGGCGCGGCTTTCATGTCGCGCGGAAAGACGCGCCCCGACGTGCCGACGAAGGTGCTGATGCCCAAACCCTGTACCCACTCCCGCAAGTCCGCGGGCGTGAAGCGGCGCAACAGCGGCTCGATCTGTTCGCGCCGCGCGCCATAGCGTGCCGCGAACTGATCGAAGGGCTCGGAGTGGGTGAGGTTCAGGCCGCCCTTGCCGGCCAGCAGGAATTTGCGGCCGACCGACGGCATCGCGTCGAACAGGTCGACCTGCGCACCGCCCGCGGCGAGCACCTCGGCGGCCATCAGGCCCGCCGGCCCGCCGCCGATCACGGTGGCGCGTCGCGTCGGCGCGGGCTGCCGCTGCCGCTCAGCGATAGCCATGACCCGCCACGCCGAAGCTGAAGGCGAGCGCCACGTCCAGAACGCCGGCGCTCAAGCCTCCCTTCTTCAGCGACTTGATGCGGCCGCCGCCAACGCGCAGCGAGAGCGCCGGCGTGATGTCGACGCCCACATAGGCCATCGGCTGCGCAATCGCCCCGCCCTGCGTGTCGACACCACCTCCGCCCGCCGCGCCGATGAGCGCCTCGGCGCCGGCGCGCCAACGCGACCCGAGCGGCGCCTGCACGCCGAGGCCGAACAATCCCACCGTGTAGCCGCCGGCCTGGCCGCCGTAGGCGCTGTGGGCCTGGCCGGACAGATAGACATGCGACGCGACGAAACGGTTGACCTTCAGCGTCACCGCCTGCAGCTCGCGTGTGCTGCCGTCGCGCCGCGCCGCGCTGTAGCGCTCGACGCCGCCGACCCATTCGGTGCGGGTGGTGCGCTCCGGCGCCGTCACGTCGCTCGGGTCATCGAGGATCCAGTTCAGTGACGCCGCGGCATGCAGCGCCTTGAAGCTGCCCTGCGGCGCCGCCGTGACGCCGGCTTCGAGCGACAGCCCGAGGTCGCGGGTGAGGCGCACGGTGCCGTACAGGCCGCCCTTGAGCAGCAGGCCACCACCCACCGACACGTCGCCGCCGCCCCCCATGCCGGTCGCCACGCGCGCGCCGACGGTCAGGTCGCGCCAGGGCGTGGTCTCGGTTCCGATGGTGGCGAGGTACTCGGCATAGCCGGCGACGCCGCCGCTGGCCGCGCCCGCGGCTTCGAGCCCCCAATAGGCGTGATCGTCGACGGCGCGCTCCATGCGCGTGCCGACGAAACCGATCGACGACGGCATCGGCCCGCCGCTGTTGCGCAGCGACCCCGACCGCGGTCGATAGACGCCGAACACCGCTTGCACCCGGTCGAAGCCCATGCCGGAGCGGCCGCTGATCGACGAGGGCGCGCCGATCCGCTCCGGCGCGACATAGCGGAAATCGGTGGCTGTGCTCCACACCAGACCGAGCTGGCGGCTGTCGATCTGGCCGTTCGCAAAGCGCACCTGCGACAGCGACACGCCGGCGCGGTAGGGGCCGAAGTCCCACGTCAAGTCAGCGTGCGGGCGCAGCATCAGGCCGCCCCCGACCGGCGCCGCGCCGCCGCCGCCACCACCGGCGTAGAAACCGACATCGAGCGCGAGCGGCCCCACCAGCCGACGATGCCAGGCCGCCTCGGCACCGATGGTGAACAGACCGCCACGCCGTCCGCTGATGGCGCCATAGGCGGCCGGGCCGACGGACAGGCCATGGCCGATCTCCACCAGGTAGCTGGTCCCGACCAGGCCCATGCTTTCGTCGCCGGGCAGGCGAAGCTTCTCGACGCCAAGGCGCACCTGCGCCGGCAAGACGGTGAGCGGGTCGGCGCTGCTGCCGGCGTCGGTCTGCGCCCACGACAGGCCGCTGCCGGCCAGGCCCAGACCGGTGAGCCAGGTGCGCAGCCATCGCTGGATCGCGCGGCGGTGCCGGGCCGCGGGCTGCTGCGCCGCGGGCGCACTTGCGTGAGTCATGTTGGAGTTGTGGGGTGAAGCAAGGAGCCCGGATGGTAACGACTGTGTGCGAACCGGCCGGGCCGGCGACGGTCTCAGTGTCAGTGTAAGAACCGTCGGTGCCGCCGCGACCTCTGCGGCACAGAGCATCCGGAGTGCGTCATGCGCCAGCCCCTATCCATCCTGCGTGCCGGTGTTTCGTTGCCATGGCCGGCGGGCTGCCTGCTCGGTCTCGCCGCGGCAGCGTGCCTGATCGGCGTCGAATCGGCGCGCGCGGCCCCGGCCTGCACGGCACGCAGCGGCGCGGCGATGGCACCGCTGGTCGAGCTCTACACCTCCGAAGGTTGCAGCTCCTGTCCGGCGGCCGATCGCTGGTTGAGCGCACTCAAGTCCCGGCCCGACGTGGTCGCGCTGGCCTTCCACGTCGACTACTGGGACCGGCTCGGCTGGCGCGACCGCTTCGCCAGCCCGGCATTCACGCAACGCCAGGCACAGCAACAGGCGGTCAACGGTGCGCGGTTCGCGTACACGCCGCAAGTGGTGATCGACGGCCGGGACCGCAAGGACTGGTGGCACGCCAGCGTCGGCGCCGAGCGGGCGGCCGCAGCGGTGAGCATCGAGCTGTCGCATGATGGTGAGCACATCAACGCCGCCGTCACGAGCGGCGCCGACGCTTCGCTCCGGCTCGCCGCCTACTGGGCCGTCACCGAGTTCGGGCATCGCAGCGCGGTGAAGGCCGGAGAGAACGAGGGCGTGACGCTGGACCACGACTACGTGGTCCGCGAATACCAGCCGGTGGGCGCGTGGTCGGCGACACGCACGACGCCGCAGCGGCTGAGCTTCAGCCCCGCCGGCGCTGCCGATGCGGCGCACCCGCGCAAGGTGAACCTGGTCGTCATCGACGCGGCCAGCGGCCGTCCGCTGCAGGCGCTGGCCCTGGGCTGCTGACACGGCTATAGAAACACGCGCAACACCAGTTGAACACTGCGCTGCTGCGGCACCGTGGCGTAGACCGATCCCGGCCCGCCCGAGTAGAGCTGCCACTGCAGCGCGGCGTCGACCCGATCCCAGTGATAGCGCGCCTCGAGCCACTGGGTGCGGCTGTGCGTCACGAGATCGCTGCGGACGAAAGCCGACAGATCGACATGCTTGACGAGCAGGTCCTGCCACGTCGCATAGAAGAACAGGGCCTGGCGCACCGGCAGGTCCTGCAGGGTCTGCGCTGCCCCGAGCAGCCGCAGCGGATTCGACGGCGCGCCGGCACGCAGCGCGTCCCACTGCACGCGGTCCGGCGCTGCGCTGTTGAGTTCGGCTTCGGCTGTGAGCGACAGATTGAAAGCGGTGGTCGTCGTGAGCCCCAAGGCGGCGCGCCGCTGCCAATGCTCGGCCTCGGCCTGCGCCAGTGCCTGCGCGACGAGCGCGCGACCCTTGCCGGCGGACACCTCGAGGTACGCGACGGTGGCATCGTTGACGAGGCCCGACAGGTTCAAGCCCGCGTGGGGCGACATGCCGGCACCGCCGTACAGCAGCAGCTGCGGATTGAACGCGTCGCTGAACTTGTGGCTGGCCGCGATCAGCCAGCGATGGCGCGGATTGGTCGCGCCGAAGTCGAGCGAGAAGGTGTCGGTGCTCGGCGTGCTGCCGAGCCGCGGCGAGTAGGCCGCCGTCAGCGAGGTCGCGCTCCACAGCTTCTGGCCTTGCAGCACCACCGTTCCCAGACGATTCTCGCGCAGGCTCGCCGGCGCCGGCGAAACGATAGAGCGCAGCGCACCGGCCTTGAAGAAGTCGGTCGGGTTGTAGCCCGACCCGGCGCCGTAGCGCAGGTTGACGCGGCCGACGTCGACGATCTCATCCGCACTCTTCTGCCAGCTCAGATAGGCCTCGCGCAGCGTGTTGACGTTGCTTTCGCGCGGGCTCGTGTTGCTGTGCGTGAGGTCGAGCCGGTCCGACAACACGGCGCGCAGCCCGGCGGCGGGCGTGCCGTCGTAGCGCAGATCGAAGGACAGGCGCGCCGCCTCCACCGGCGACGCCGCCCCGCGCAGCACGCTGTGCACCCGCGCCGCCTCGGCGGACAGTTGCCAGTCGTGTGCGCGCTGCGGCACCACAGGGGCCTGGTCGGCCAGCGACAGCGCATCGGCATCGGCCGGGTCGGCGGCGCGGGCCGACCCGGCCGCGCACAGCGCCACGGCCAGCGTGACGGCGAGGCGACGCATCGTCATTCCGGCTTGAAGCGCGGCAGGTAGTCGCGCTGCAGCCAGGCGTCGGGCACGTCGCGCCAGGCGTAGTCGCTGTTGCGCATCACGGTCACCCAGTTCGGGTCGAGCCCGTCGATGATCACGACCTCGGTGGGCCGCTCGACGCCGAGCTGCGGCTGGAACTTGCGGTAGTACGCGGTCTTTAGCAGGTGCCCGCTTTCGGCAAAGAAGCGCGCCTTGACCGGCCGCGACGTGTTCGCCTCGATCCACATCTCGATGTGGTGATAGGTCACGTCGGCCGACACCGCCGCGAGCGCGAGCTTGTAGCAGTGCCGCGTCACGCGCTCCCCGTCGGCCACGTCCTCTTCGCCCGCCAGCTCGGCCTTGTAGTCCTTGGCGAGATTGACGGTGACGACGTCGCCGTTCGACGCCTGGCCGAGCAAGCGCTGCTGCGGCGACAGCCGGATGCTGGCCTTGCTCGACGGATCGAAGAACCACAGGTCGTTGCCGTTCTTCAGCATCAGCTTGTTGGCGTCACGCTGCGGAGCCACGAAGCGGATCAGGCTGCGGTACTGGCCGCCGACGCTGTCGGCCTTGGAGTAGACCGCAAGCGTGTTGCCGTCGGTCTGCTTGGCGTTGCGGTATTCGATCAGCGTGACGGTGAGCCCGAACGGCTTGCCCGGGTTGCGCACCGCGTCGCTCGCGGCGAGGATCACCTGCGCATCGGGCGCGGCGTGCGCGATCGAGGCCAAGGCCACGCAGGCGGCGAACACGGTCGATAGGAGGCTTGTCTTCATGGTTCCGGTCATTCAGACGTGACGCAAGGCGTCGACGATGTTCATGCGCGCCGCCCGCGCAGCTGGCAATATGGCCGACAGTGCGGCCACGATGACGAGTCCGATCGCGCTGCCGACCAGCATGCGGTTCTCACCCGCGATGCGCACGAACAGCGGCACCGGCTCGATGCGCCCCGGCGGCGTCCAGGTCAGGCCCACATGGTTGATCACCCAGGCTGCGGCCAAGGCCACCACGATGCCCAGCAATGCGCCCAGCACGCCGATCACCAGGCCTTCGCTGACGAACATGGCGCGGATGCCGCCGCGGCGCAGGCCCATCGCGCGCAGCGTGCCGATCTCGGCCGTGCGCTCCACCACCGCCATGCTCATCGTGTTGCTGACGGTGAACAGCACGATCGCGCCGATCAGCACCGCAATGAAGCCGAAGATCGCAGCGAACATCTTCAGCGTCTGGCCGTAGAACGGGTTCAGCGTCTCGAAGTCCTGGATTTCCAGCGGCTCGCCCTTCAGGCTGGTCGCGAGGATCTGCTCGAGCCGGGCGCGTGCGGCCGGGATCTGCGCGGTGTGCTGCAGCTGCAGCACGATCGCCGTCACCTGCGGCGGCTCGGCACCGAAGATCAGCTTCTGCGCCTGCGACAGATGCAGCGCGACGTAGACGTCGTCGAGCTCCTTGATGCCCTGGTATTCCGCCTTCAGCACATTCACGCCGGCCACGTTCGGCGCGCCGTGCGCATTCGCCGCCAGGATCTCGATGTGCGCGAGCTTCGGCCCGGTGGCCGCCGGCGCATCA
Organism: Piscinibacter sp.; assembly: GCA_041496605.1. Classification (GTDB taxonomy): domain Bacteria; phylum Pseudomonadota; class Gammaproteobacteria; order Burkholderiales; family Burkholderiaceae_C; genus Albitalea. The sequence goes on along the minus strand of JBGQEX010000011.1, from coordinate 24,094 downwards.
GCCAGCCCCGAGGCGGCCAGGTCGGCGATGTCGGCCGGCAGCGCAGCGCCTTGCGCTGCCGCCACGGTCGGCGCCGACGTGCAGTTGGGCACCGCCAGGGCCGTGCACAGCTGCAGCACGCGGGCCACGCCGGTGCCGATGACCGCGGTGTCGCTCGGCGTGCCGGTGAGCGTCAAGCTGCGCGGACGCATCGGGAACTGGTAGTCGTTCCACTGCCGCATGCGGTTCTGGTCTTCGACCACCACACCGCTGGCGTAGATCGTGCGCGAGACGCTGGCCGCGAAGTTACCGGCGATGCCACCGAGCTGCAGCGTCGGCGTCACGACGGTGAGCATGGGCGCGAGCACCTCGTCTTTCTTCAGCATCGCAATGATGCGGTCGTAGTCGGCGATGCCGTAGGCGGCCGGGTTGCCGCTGCCGTAGAGGAAGTAGTCCTTGTGCTGGAGCTGCAGGTGGCCGCTGCGCTGCACGTAGTCGGACTGCAGGCCGTAGTTGATGTTCTTGATGTAGCCGCCGAACAGCAGCACGGCGATCAGCCCGATCACCATCGCGAACAGCGTCATCAGCGAGCGGCGGCGGTTGCGCAGCAGGTTGCGCAGCGCGAGCGACAGCGTCTTCATACGGTTGCTCCCGCCGGCATGCGGTGCCGCTCGATGGCCACGATGCGGCCGTCCTGGATGTGCACCGCGTCGTCGGCCTCGTCGAGCACCTTCGTGTCATGCGAGGAGAACACGAACGAGACGTGGTGTTCCTGCTGCATCCGGCGCATCAGGTCGATGATGGAGGCGCCGGTCTTGCTGTCGAGGTTGGCGGTCGGCTCGTCGGCCAGCACCAGTTGCGGGGCGATCGCGAGGGCGCGCGCGATGGCCACGCGTTGGCGCTGCCCGCCCGACAGTTGCCCCGGGCGATGCTCTGCAAAGTCGGCCAGGCCGACCGCCGCCAGCAGCTTGTGCACCCGTTCGCGCCGTTCGGCCTTGGGCACGCGCGCCAGCAGCAGCGGGTACTCGACGTTCTCGAACGCGGTCAGCACCGGAAGCAGGTTGAAGTTCTGGAACACAAAGCCAAGGTGACGGGCTCGGAAGTCGGACAAGGCGTCGTCCGACAAGGTCTGCACCGGCTGGCCGTTGACGGTGATCGTGCCGTGGTCGGGCCGGTCGATGCAGCCGATCAGGTTGAGCAGCGTCGTCTTGCCGCTGCCCGATGGGCCGGAGATCACCGTGAACCGGTCCGGCAGGATTTCGAGGTCGATGCCGACAAGCGCCGGCACGTCGACCGCGTCGAGGCGGTAGGTTCGAGCGACATCTTTCAGTACAACCGGTTGCATGAGCAGCCTCCGATGAGTGGAACTGGCGTGAGTCTGCAGGCTCCAGCGTCCCCGCGGGGCGATGTTGCGACGAAACGACCGGCAGGTTCGTGAAACGCTGCGCCGACGGCGCGAGCAGCCGAGCCGGACCAAACGGGCGCCCGAAGGCGCCCCGCGCTGCGTTGCGGCGCCGCTACAGCGTGACGGCCAGCTTCTGGTACAGGCCACCGAAGAAGGTCTGCTTGCGCATGGCCTTCGCTGCGATGCCAGCGGGCAGCCACTCGCTGATCTCGTGCGTCCACAGGTCGGGCGAGAACGGCTCGAGCACGCGCAGGATGGGCTTGAGGAGCACCAGGTGCAGCGGATGCCAACGCGACGGGCGGTGGTAGTCGACGATGACCAGCTTGCCGCCCGGCCGCACGACGCGCACCGCCTCCTTGAGCGTCTGTTCGCGCACGCCGGCAGGCTGTTCGTGGAGCAGGAAGAAGACGATGACCTGGTCGAAGGTCGTATCGGCGAAGCCGAGCGCCGTCGAGTCGCCGAGATGCAGCGTGACCGGCGCGCCGTCGGGCAGCTTGCGCCTCAGGTTGCGCAGCTGGATCGGCAGCACGTCGACGACGTCGAGCGACGCGCCCGGGGCGATCCGCTCGGCGAGCTTGACCGAGAAGTCGCCGTAGACGCAGGCCACCTCGAGCGTCCGCCCGCCAAGGCTCGCGCCGAGTTCGCTCAGCGCCGCGTCGCGCAGCTTCACGAAGTTGCCGAACAGGATGAGGTTGATGAGCCACTGGCGTTCCCAGAAGCGCACCGCTCGCGGGTGCACATAGGCCCACCAGTAGTTCTTCATCAGGTAAGGCGGGACGGCGTGCGACCACACCGGCTCCGACCCGTCATAGCGGGTCAGGGCAGGTGTCGCCTCGCGTCCCGCGTCGATCTCGCCCAGTGCCACCGTCCGCGCTGCGCCGACACCCGCCGGCCACGCCCCATCCGAACCGCTTCGTGTGTTCATCGTGCCATCCGATCCGACCGATGCCCGGTCGATGGCATCGTGCCAGCGACGCGCCGCGCAGAGCTTGATGTGGGGCAGACCCGTGCGAGGAAGTGAATCTCAGCCGGCGCCGAGCCGCGTCAGACCGTGTTGCGTATCGCGTCGCGCAGCTGCTGGCCGACCTGCGGGCGGTCGCGGAACGGGTCGCTCGGGTTGCGGCCTTGCATGATGTCCTCGAGCCGGGCCTGCACGACGCCGAGCGCGTGCGGGTGGCTGAATACGTAGAAGCGCTCTTCGGCCGCGGCGTCGAACACGAACTGTGCCACCTGCGCCGCGGACACCTTGCCCGAGCTGATCGCCTTGTCGCTCATCGCCTTGGCGATCAGCTGACTGGCGGTCGGCTTCGCGTCTTCGACCATCTCGGCCGGCCGGTTGCGCTCGGATTGGCTGATGCCGGTCGGCACGAAGTACGGGCACAGCACCGAACAGTGGATCTGCGTCGTCACCAACGCCAGATCCTGATAGAGCGACTCGCTCATCGCCACCACACCATGCTTGGTGACGTTGTAGCTGCCCGAATTCGGCATGTTGACCATGCCCGCCATCGACGCGGTGTTGACGATGTGACCCTCGTAGCCGGGATCCTGCTTCGCCGCGGCCAGCATCATCGGCGTGAACACGCGCACGCCGTGCGCCACGCCCATCAGGTTGACGCCGACAATCCACTCCCAGTCCTTCAGCGTCTGCTCCCAGATCAGCCCGCCGCACGCGACGCCGGCATTGTTAAAGACGAAGTGCGGCGCGCCGAAGCGCTTGAACGTGGTGGCACCCAGCGCCTCGACCTCGGCGGCGCGGGCCACGTCGAGCCGGAACGGCAGCACCTGCGCACCCAGGGCTTCGATCTCGGCCGCCGCCTTGGCCAGTGCGTCTTGCTGCACGTCGGCCATCACAACGTTCATGCCCAGGCGCGCCGCGATGTGCGAGGCCTCCAGGCCGAAGCCGGAGCCTGCACCGGTGATCACGGCCGTCTTGCCCTTGAATGTCTTCATCTCACGCGTCCTTCTTTTCTGATTTCCTGATCTGGTAGCCGATGCGCGGGAAATGCACCATGACCCGGCCGGCGCGTTCGTCGTGGCGTTCGATCGCCACCTCGTCGCGCGTGAGACCGCGCAGCGTGCCGGCGACCGGGTCTTGCGCGTAGTCGGCCGGCGTAACGCTGACTTGCTGTCCGGGTTCGAAGCCCTGATGCCCATCGAACTCGGTCACGGCGACAGCCGCCGTACCGGCCGCGACGGCCAGGGCATCGTCGCTGCTCATCTGTTCATGGCTGCCGTGGCCGAATGCCTGAAGGCGTTCGAACCACTCGCCCAGACGCGCGTAGGGCCCCAACACCGTGGCCACCGGCGGAGCGCGGCGGATGTACCACAGCGACTGCGCGACCGAGAAGTCGGCAATGCATGCCGCGTCGCCGCAGAGGAACTTGCGGCCGTCGTCGAGCTGAAGTTCGAGCCAGCCGAGATAGCTGCACAGCTGCGCGTGCGCATCGGCCACGGTGGGCCGGCGCATGCCGGCGGTCATGGCGGCGCGGTCGGCGGCGAACATCTTCAGCACCTCCGGCGGCGCGTTGCCGAAGATGTGCACCGCTCCTGCCGGCTGCATCGTGTACGGTATGGCGACCCAGAACAGTGTGCTGTCGGCCCACTGCGCGAGCATGTGCTGCATGCCGCTGGCAGCCACCGGGAAAAGCGGCGGCGTCGGCGCGAGGCGATCGATCACGCGACATATCAGCGCCGTGTCGCAGTAGATGTCGGCGCCGATCTGCAGGAACGGCGTGCGCCGGTAGCCGCCGGTCAGCGCGACGACATCGGGCTTGGGCAGCACCACCGGCACCGTCACCGATTTCCAGACCAGACCCTTGTAGCCAAGGACCAGCCGCACCTTCTCGGAGAACGGCGAGCTGGCGTAGTGGTGGAGGATGAGATCGTGCATGGGGCCTCAGGCTGAAATGCCGGCCCCGACGTCGCGTCGCTCCTGCCCCCCAAAGCGGTGCTCCGCCGCCCTGACGGGGCTCGGCGCCGGCTGAGGCATCGCACGCTCGATGATCGAGTCGAAGTCGGTGGCCGAGGGCAGCGTGCCGAAGGCCTGGCCCCAGTCGCCCCCGAGGCGCGAACGGCAGAACGCTTCGAACACGGCCTCGGGCGCATGCTGGCGCAGCAGCGCGGCCTGCACGGCCAGCGCGACGTCTTGCGCCAGGCGCCGTGCGTCGGTCTCCGCGGTGGCTTCGTCGATGCGTTGCGGCAGCGCCGACGCAAAACGGTCGAAGGCGGCATTCGCCCCACGTGCCGGCGCCAGTTCCGCGGCCAGCGCATCGGCTATGTCACTGCCCTTTCGCAACGCGCGCAGCAAGTCCAGCGCCATGATGTTGCCGGCGCCTTCCCAGATCGAGTTGACCGGCATCTCGCGGTAGATGCGCGCCATCACGCCTTCGCCGCCTTCCTCCACATAGCCGTTGCCGCCGAGGCACTCCATCGCCTCCTGCGCAAACTGGCTGCCGCGCTTGCAGATCCAGAACTTGGCCACCGGCGTCAGCAGCCGGCGCATCAGCACTTCGTGCGCGTCGCGCGGGCGGTCGTTGGTGCGCGCCAGCCGCAGGCTGAGCGCGGTGGCGGCTTCGCTTTCGAGCGCCAGGTCGGCCAGCACGTTGCGCATCGCCGGTTGGGCGATCAGCGGCTTGCCGAAGGCGTTGCGCTGCGCGGTGTGGTGCAGCGCGATAGCCAGCGCCTGGCGCATCAGCCCGCTGGTGCCCAAGGCGCAGTCCAGCCGCGTCATGTTGCCCATCTCGAGGATCTGCGGCACGCCGCGCCCCTCGTCGCCGACCCGCCAGGCCTGTGCCCCGTGGAATTCGACTTCGGAACTGGCGTTGGCCTTGTTGCCGAGCTTGTCCTTCAGGCGCTGGATGCGCACCGCGTTGACGCTGCCGTCGGGCAGCCAGCGCGGCAGGAAGAAGCAGCTCAAGCCGCCCGACGTCTGCGCGAGCACGAGGAAGGCGTCGCACATCGGCGCCGACATGAACCACTTGTGACCGACCAGCCGGTAGCGCTCGCCCCAGCCGTCGGTGCCGTCGCGCACCGCCTGCGTGGTGTTGGCCCGCACGTCGGAGCCGCCCTGCTTCTCGGTCATGCCCATGCCCATGGTCACGCCGGCCTTCTGCGCGGCAGGCACGAAGCGCGAATCGTAGACGCGGCTGGTCAGGCGCGGCCCCCACTCCGCCGCCAAGGCCGGGTTGCTGCGCAGGGACGGCGTGACTGCATAGGTCATCGAGATCGGGCACAGCACCGAGGGCTCGAGTTCGGTGAACAGCATGAAGCCGGCGGCCCGCCGCACGTGGTCATGGGCAGCGCCGGCCCACGGTGTGCCGTGCAGCCCGGCGCCAACAGCCACCTCCATCAAGGCGTGGTAGCTGGGGTGGAACTCGACGACATCGGTGCGATTCCCGAAACGGTCGTGTGTGCGCAGCTGCGGCGTGTGCACATTCGCGAGCCGCGCATGGATCTGCATCTCGGAGGTTCCGAGCGTGGCGCCCAAGCGATCGAGCTCGGCCGTGTCCAGCGCTTCGGCGTTGAAGCGCAGTGCATCGCGCAAGGGCTGGTTGCCCTCGAACAGGTTGTAGCCCGCCAACGGCGCCGGCTGGTTGAAGACCTCGTGCGTCACGTCCATGGGACCTCCGCGATCGGTGGTAACAACTAGGTGAGTTTGACCAATTGCTTGCCGAAGTTCTTGCCTTTGAGCAAACCGAGGAAAGCTTCCGGCGCCGCGGCGATGCCTTGCGCGATCGACTCGCGGTACTTGAGGCGGCCACCTGCCACCAACGTGCCCAGTTCCTTCAGCGCCTCGGGCCAGACTTCCATGTGCTCGCTGACGATGAAGCCTTGGATCTTCAGGCGGTTAGTCAGGATCAGCTGCGGGTAGGTCATCGGAATCGGCTCGCCGTTGTAGCCGGAAATCATTCCGCAGAACGCCAGGCGGGCGAAGGCATTCGCGCGCAGCATCACCGCGTCGAGGATCATGCCGCCGACGTTTTCGAAGTAGCCGTCGATGCCTTTCGGGCACGCGTCTTTCAGCGCCGCACTGAGCGACTTCAGATCGGGGTGCTGCTTGTAGTCGATGCACGCGTCGAAGCCCAGTTCGTCGACCACGTACTTGCACTTGTCGGCGCCGCCGGCGAGGCCCACGGCGCGGCAGCCCCGCACCTTGGCGAGCTGGCCGACGACGCTGCCGACGGCACCGCTGGCGGCGCTGACGACCACCGTCTCGCCGGCCTTGGGTTCGCAGATCTTCATCAAGCCATACCAGCCGGTGACGCCGGGCATGCCGACCGGGCCCAGATAGGCCGACAGCGGAATGTGCGTCGTGTCGACCTTGCGCAGCATGCCGGGCTGGCCGGCATCGACCACCGAGTACTGCTGCCAGCCACCCATGCCGACCACCTTGTCGCCGGCCTTGAAGGTGGGGTGCCGCGAGTCGGCCACCTCGCCGACGGTGCCGCCGATCATCACCGTGTCGAGCGGCTGCGGCTGCGCGTAGCTCTTGCTGTCGTTCATGCGCCCGCGCATGTAGGGGTCGAGCGACAGGTAGTGGTGGCGCACCAGCACCTGGCCGTCGTTGAGCGCCGGCAGCGCTGTCTCGACGAGGCGGAAGTTGGCGGCACTGGCTTCGCCCTGCGGGCGCGAGGCGAGGAGGATTTGCTGGTTGGTCGTCATGGTGTTTCCTGTTCAGTCGGAGGCATTCAGCCGTTTGAGTTGGCGACCGCCCGCGGGCAGCGCCTTGAGGTACTTGAAAGTGCCGGTGGCATGCGCCACCAACTGGTCGTCGATGTCGAACAGCGAGCCTTCGCAGAATGCGAAGCTGTGGGTCTGCTGCAGCACCGTGGCGCGCGCGACCAGCCGACCGAGGCCGGGGCGCATGAAGCTGGTCTTCATCTCGATCGTCACAACGCCGCGCGGGTCGGGCGCGGCGCCGCCTTTCGGGCTGCGCGCGGCATGCGCCATCGCCACGTCGAGCAGCGTCATCGTCACACCGCCGTGCACCACGCTCCACGAGTTGAGGTGCTCGTCGCGCGGCGTCATCGCGATCTCGGCCGCGCCGTTCTCGAAGCGCAGCAGCTCGAAACCCAGCGCTTCGACGAAGGGGATGTGGACCTGGAATTCCATCACAGCCTCCGCCGAGCCGCCTCAAGGAGGCTGTGCGCCCCAAGGGCCACGAAGGGGCCCCTTGGTGGCCCTTGGGGCAGGAGTGAAGCGACGTGGGGGCCCGAGTTCATGGGTTCAGTGCCCGTGGATCGCGCTGACGCCGCCGTCGACCGCGAGGATCTGCCCGGTGATGTGCTTGCCGGCCTGCGACGCGAACAGCAGTGCCGCGCCCTTCAGGTCGTCGTCGTCGCCGACGCGCCCGAGCGGCGCGCTGCTGGCGATCGCGTCGACACCCACCTTCTCGAAGGTGCTGCGCGTCATCTTGCTCGGGAACATGCCCGGGGCCAGCGCGTTCACCGTGATGCCGTAGCGCCCCCACTCGCCGGCCAGCGTGCGCGTGAAGTTCACCACCGCGCCCTTGCTGGTGCCGTAGGCGATGTACTGCATGGTCGACGGCGCGCCCGACAGCCCGGCAATCGACGCCACGTTGATGATGCGGCCGAAGCGGCGCGGAATCATGCTGAGCTTGCCGATCGCCTGGCTCATCAGGAAGACGCTGCGGATGTTCAGGTTCATCACCTTGTCCCAGGCCTCCAGCGAATGGTCTTCGGCCGGTGCGCCCCAGGTGGCGCCGGCGTTGTTGACGAGGATGTCGACGTGGCCGAGACGCTGCATCGCTTCGCTGGCGACGCGTTGGACTTCCGCCGGCTGGCTCGCGTCGGCGGCGATCCAGCGCGTATCGATGCCCTTGGCCTGCAGGTGCGCTGCCGCTTCTTCCAGCTCGCCCGACTTGCGCGAGGTTAGCAGGATCTTCGCGCCGGCCTCGCCGAGCGATTCGGCGATCTGCAAGCCGAGGCCGCGCGATCCCCCGGTGACGAGCGCAATCTTTCCGCTCAAGTCGAAGAGTTGCTGGACCGGTGTGCTCATGTTTCGCCTTTCATGCGGGAGCGGACATAGACCAGGACGGCGCCCACCGCGGCCGCGATGCCGCCGAGCGTCACGACGCTCCAGCCCAGCGCGGCCTCGCTGCGCTGGATCGACAGGCCCAGCGCCACGCTGATCAGGCCGCCATAGATCAGCACCCACACCCACACTTCGACTGCCGTGGCTTTGATCATCAGAACCAGTCCTCGTTCATGTTGCGGCAGGTGTCGTCGCGCGTCTCGACGACCCGGAGCCACGCGCCGACGCGCGGCAGCTCATAGTGGAAGAAGTAGCGTGCCGCCGCAAGCAGCCCGTGCAGGAGGGGGTCGGCGCGCCGGCTCATGGCTTGTTGCGCGCACAACGCCACGTCGAGCCAGATCCAGGCGATCACCGTGTGGCCGAAGGCCTGCAGGTAGGGCGTGGCATTGGCCAGCGCCTCTTCGGGGTTGCCGGTGGCCCAGGCGGATCGGGTCGCGCGGACCAGTGTCGCCAGCGTGCCGGCGAGCGCCTCCGCATGCGCCGCCAGCTCGGGCACGGCCCGCGCCCGCGCGATGGTGGCGTTGACCGTGCCGGCCCACAGCGCCAGCCCCTTGCCGCCGTTCATCACCACCTTGCGACCGAGCAGGTCCAGCGCCTGGATGCCGTGCGTGCCTTCGTGGATCATGTTCAGGCGGTTGTCGCGCCAGTACTGCTCGACCGGAAAATCGCGCGTGTAGCCGTAGCCGCCGAGCACCTGGATCGCCAGGCTGTTGGCTTCCAGGCACCACTCGCTGGGCCAGCTCTTGGCGATCGGCGTCAGCATTTCCAGCAGCAGCGCCGCGTCGGCCGCGGCCTGCGGCTCGCCGGTGTGCTGCTCGTCGACGAGGCGCGCGCAATACAGCTCCAGCGCGAGCGCGCCTTCGCAATAGCTCTTCTGCGCCAGCAGCATGCGCTTCACGTCGGCGTGGCGAATGATCGGAATCTGCGCTTGGCTTGCGTCCTTGCCGCCGACGCCCATCGGCCGACCCTGCGGGCGGTTCTTCGCGTAGTCGAGGCTCGCCTCGAAGCCGGCATATCCGAGCATCGTCGCGCCCAGGCCAACGGCGATGCGCGCCTCGTTCATCATGTGGAACATGCAGCGCAGGCCTTCGCCAGGCTGGCCGACGAGGTAGCCGATCGCGCCACCGGCACCGCGCACCGCAAACTTGCCTTCGCCGAAATTGAGCAAGGTGTTCGGGATGCCGCGGTAGCCGAGCTTGTGGTTCAGGCCTGCCAAGGCGACGTCGTTGCGCTCGCCGGTCAAGCTGCCGTCGCGCGACACCAGCTTCTTCGGCACGACGAACAGCGAGATGCCCTTGGCGCCCGGCACCAGCTTGCCGTCGGCGCCCAGGATCTTGGCGAGCACCAGGTGGACGATGTTCTCCGACAGCTCATGCTCGCCGTTGGAGATCCACATCTTGTTGCCGCGCAGCCGATAGCGCGGGCCCAGCGGATCGGACTCGAAGCCATCACCATCGGGCACGGCACGCGTCACGATGTCCGACAGGCTCGAACCGGCCTGCGGCTCGCTCAGGCACATGGTTCCCGAAAAGCGCCCGGCGAACTCGTTCCTCGCGAACACCTCTTTCTGCAAGGGCGTGCCGTGCGCCATCAGCAGGTTGGCGTTGCCGCTGGTCAGCATGCCGCCGCCGCCGATGCCGATGCCGGCCTTCGAGAAGAAGCTGTTGGCCGCCATCTCGACGACGCAGGGCAGCTGCATGCCGCCGATCTCGTAGTCCTGCGCCGCGGCCAGCATGCCCGACTCGGCATAGGCGCGCGCGGCAGCATGGCTGGCTTCGGGCAGGTGAACCTTCTCGCCGTCGAACCAGGGCTCTTCGGTGTCGGCGACGCGGTTGAATGGCGCGAACTTGTCGCGCGCGATTCTTTCGCAGGTGTCGAGCACCGAATCGAAGGTCTCGCGCGAGTGGTCGGCGAAGCGCGGGCGGGCACGCAAGGACTCGACCGCGAGCCAGTCGTAGAGCAGGAAGTCGGCGGTGTGGCGATAGGTCATGGCAACTGCGGCCCAGCGTGAGCATGCCGGACCTTACACACCTTACGCTACTTGCAATGTCGCGTTGGCATCACCCAGCCGGGCGATCGTGCCCTGGGCCATCGCGCACAACTTCTCCTGGCCATCAGTGACGGCGAAGACATCGCAGCGGCACACCGCCTGCGACTTGCTCACGTGCACCGCATGCGCACGCGCGACGAGGCGATCGCCGACGGCAGGTCGGACGTAGTTGATCTTGAACTCGGAGGTCACCACCGGCACGTGCATTGCGGTGCCGCCGGCGTAGGTCAGCGCGTTGTCGGCGAGGTAGCTCACCACGCCGCCATGCGCGAAACCGTGTTGCTGCTTGAGCTGGTCGGTGATGGCGACCTGCAGCTCGCAACGGCCGGGCTCCAGCGCGGTCAGTTCCGCCGCGATCAGCACGCTGAAGGGCTGCCGCGACAGCACCTCGCGGCCCATCGCCAGAAAGACCTCCGGCGTCACGCCCGGCGCGCCGCCCGTGCTCACAGCACCTCGAACACGCCCGCGGCGCCCATGCCGCCGCCAATGCACATGGTCACGACCACGCGTTTGGCAGCGCGCCGCTTGCCTTCGATCAGCGCATGGCCGGTCAGGCGCTGGCCGCTCACGCCGTATGGGTGGCCGACCGCGATCGCGCCGCCGTTGACGTTCAGGCGGTCCATCGGAATACCGAGCGTGTCGGCGCAATACAGCACCTGCACCGCGAAGGCTTCGTTGAGTTCCCACAGGTCGATGTCGGCGACCGTCAGGCCAAGTCGCTTGAGCACCTTGGGCACGGCGAACACCGGGCCGATGCCCATCTCATCCGGCTCGCAACCGGCCACCGCGAAGCCGAGGAAGCGCCCCAGCGGCTTCAGGCCCTTCTTCTCGGCCAGTGTCTCGTTCATCACCACGCAGGCGCCGGCGCCGTCGCTGAACTGGCTGGCGTTACCGGCAGCGATCACGCCGCCCGCCAGCGCCGGGCGAATGCCCGAGACGCCTTCGAAGGTGGTGCCGGGGCGAATGCCCTCGTCGTTGCTGACGGTGACTTGCCGGGTGCGCAGGCCCATCACCGGGTCGGCCACGCCGGCGGTGACGGTGATTGGCGCGATCTCGTCCTTGAACTTGCCGGCTTCGAGCGCGGCAGTGGCGCGCTGCTGGCTCTGCGCACCGTACTGGTCCATGCGCTCGCGCGCGATGTTGTAGCGCTTGGCAACCTGCTCGGCCGTCTGCAGCATGCTCCAGTAGATCTCGGGCTTGTGCTCGACCAGCCACGGGTCGGCCAGCATGTGCTTGTTGGCTTCGTTCTGCACGCAGGAGATGCTTTCGACCCCGCCGGCCACGTACACGTCGCCCTCGCCGGCGATGATGCGCTGCGCGGCCATCGCGATGGTCTGCAGGCCGCTGGAGCAGAAGCGGTTGACGGTGACGCCGCCGGTCGTGACCGGCAAACCGGCGCGCAGCGCGATCTGGCGCGCGATGTTGCTGCCGGTCGCGCCTTCGGGCGTGGCGCAGCCCATCAGCACGTCTTCGACCAGCGCGCCTTCGATGCCGGCGCGCTGGACGGCGGCTGCCACCGCGTGCCCGCCGAGCGTCGCGCCGTGGGTCATGTTGAAGGCACCCTTCCAGCTCTTGGCGAGCGGCGTGCGGGCGGTGGAAACGATGACGGCGTTGGTCATGATGTGAGTCCTTTGAATTCGATCAGCTGAAGCTCTTGCCTTCGGCGGCGAGCTTGGCCAAGAGCGGCGCGGGCTTCCAGAACTCGGCGTCGTCGAGCGGGTTCTTCGCGAAGCGCTTCATCGTGGCCACCACGTTGAACAGGCCGACGGTGTCGGCGTAGCACATCGGGCCGCCGCGGTGCAGCGGGAAACCGTAGCCGGTGAGGTAGACCATATCGATGTCCGAAGCACGCAGCGCGATGCCTTCGTCGACGATCTTCGCCCCTTCGTTCACCAGCGAGTAAACGAGCCGATGCACGATCTCGTCGTCGGAAATCTTGCGCGGCGTCACGCCAAGGTCGGCGCGGTGCTTCTCGATCATGTCGGTGACCACCTTGCTCGGGATCGCATCGCGCTTGCCCGGCACGTAGTCGTACCAGCCGGCGCCGGTCTTCTGCCCGAAGCGGCCCATCTCGCACAGCAGATCGGCCGTCTTGCTGTAGCGCATGTTGGGCTTTTCCTGGTAGCGGCGCTTGCGGATGTACCAGCCCACGTCGTTGCCGGCCAGGTCGCCCATGCGGAACGGACCCATCGCGAAGCCGAACTTCTCGATCGCCTTGTCGACCTGCTGCGGCGTGCAGCCCTCTTCCAGCAGGAAGCCGGCCTGGCGCGAGTACTGCTCGATCATGCGGTTGCCGATGAAGCCGTCGCAGACGCCGGAGACGACGCAGGTCTTCTTGATCGTCTTGCCCAGAGCCATCACGGTGGCCAGCACATCCTTGGCGGTCTTCTCGCCGCGGATGACCTCGAGCAGCTTCATCACGTTGGCCGGGCTGAAGAAGTGCATGCCGATCACGTCCTGCGGACGCTTCGTGAACGCGGCAATCTTGTTGACGTCGAGCGTCGAGGTGTTCGACGCGAGGATCGCGCCGGGCTTCATCACCTCGTCGAGCGTCTTGAACACCTGCTCCTTGACGCCGATGTCCTCGAACACCGCTTCGATCACCAGGTCGGCGTCCTTCAGGTCGTCGTACTTCAGTGTGGTCGACAGCAGCGCCATGCGCTGGTCGAGCTTGTCCTGCTTGAGCTTGCCTTTCTTGACCTGGGCGTCGTAGTTCTTGCGGATGATGCCCACGCCCTTGTCCAGCGCCTCCTGCTTCATCTCGAGGATGACCACCGGCAGCCCGGCATTGAGGAAGTTCATCGCGATGCCACCGCCCATCGTGCCGGCGCCGATCATGGCCACCTTCTTGATCGCGCGCACCGGCGTGTCGGCGGGAACGTCCGGGATCTTGGTGGTTGCGCGCTCGGCCATGAAGGCATGGCGCAGCGCCTTCGATTCGGGCGTGAACATCAGCGCGGTGAACAGCTCGCGCTCGAACTTCATCCCGTCGTCGAACTTCATCTTCGTGGACGCGGCCACCGCATCGACGCACTTGAGCGGCGCCGGGAAATTCTTGGCCATCGCACCCACGGTATTGCGTGCGAACTGGAAGTACGCGTCGGCGTTGGGGTGCTCGACCTTCAGGTTGCGCACCAGCGGCAGCGGCCGCGCATCGGCCTTCTCCTGTGCGAAGCGAACGGCACCGGCCAGCAAGTCGCCGTCGATGAGCTTGTCGAACAGCTTCTGGCCGGGCGCTGCGGCCAGCAGCTCGCTCTTCACCGGCTCGCCGCTGACGATCATGTTCAGTGCGTTCTCCACGCCGAGCACGCGCGGCAGGCGCTGCGTGCCGCCGGCGCCGGGGATCAGGCCGATCTTCACCTCGGGCAGCGCCACTTGCGTGCCGGGCGACGCCACGCGGTAGTGGCAGCCGAGCGCGAGTTCCAGCCCGCCGCCCATGCACACCGAGTGGATCGCTGCGACGACCGGCTTGGCGGTCGCTTCGAGCTGCGCGATCACGCTCAGCAGGTCCGGCTCGGCCAGCGCCTTCGGCGAGCCGAACTCGCGGATGTCGGCGCCGCCCGAGAACGCCTTGCCGGCGCCGGTGATGACGATGGCCAAGACGGCGGCATCGGCCTCGGCGCGCGCGAGCCCGTCGGTTATGCCCTTGCGGGTCTCGTAGCCCAGCCCGTTGACCGGCGGGTTGTCCAGGGTGATCACGGCCACATTGCCGCGGACTTCGTAATTGGCGCTCATGGATTGCCCTCGAGAGAAGACGTTGAAACAAAAACGAACGATCGTGCGATTCTAGGTGGCAGTTCGGCCTGCGTGTTGTCGCTGCGGCGACAGAAGAACAAGAACAGCGTCATCCCGACGGACGTCGGGATCCACTGCAGCAGTGGACACCGGCCTGCGCCGGTGTGACGGCCCGCCGCGGCCGGAGCTAGACCTCCAGCCACTCCTTGCGAATATAGGCATTCGAGCGCAGATCCGCAGGTGTTCCTTCGAACACCACACTGCCGTGGCCCATCACGTAACAGCGCTGCGAGATCTCCAGCGCGATGGTCAGCTTCTGCTCGACCAGCAGCACCGAGATGCCGCGGCGCTTGAGCTCCTTCAGGTATTCGGCCACCAGCTCGACGATCTTCGGCGCCAGACCCTCGGTGGGCTCGTCGATCATGATCAGGTCGGGGTCGCCCATCAGCGTGCGGCACAGCGTGAGCATCTGCTGCTCGCCGCCCGACAGCACGCCGGCGGCGGTGTGCTGGCGTTCGCGCAGGCGCGGGAACATCTTGTACATGTCGTCGGTGTGCCAGCGCGGCGTCTTGTTGCGGCGCTTTTCGCCGAGCAGCAGGTTCTGGTGCACGGTGAGCTTCGGAAAGATGTCGCGGTTCTCCGGCACGTAGCCGATGCCGTGGTGGGCGATCTCGAACGGCTTCAACCCCAGCAGCTGCCGGTCGTTCCAGGTGACCGAGCCCGTGCCTTCGACCAGCCCCATGATCGTCTTCACGGTCGTCGAGCGGCCCGAGCCGTTGCGCCCGAGCAGGCTGACGATCTCGCCGGGCTTCACGTCCATGTGCACGCCGTGAAGCACATGGCTCTTGCCGTAGAACGCGTGAAGGTCCTGGATGTGCAACATCGTGTCAGCCCCCCACCGCCGCGGCCTGCGCCTCGGCCAGCACCGAGCCGAGATAGGCCTCCTGCACGCGCGCGTTGGAGCGCACCGCGTCTGGCTGGTCAAAGGCGATCACTTCGCCGTAGACCAGCACGGCAATCTTGTCCGCGAGGCCGAATACCACCCCCATGTCGTGCTCTACAGTGAGCAGCGTCTTGCCCGCAGTCACGTCGCGGATCAGCTGGATGAAGCGCGTGGTCTCGGATCGGCTCATGCCGGCCGTCGGCTCGTCGAGCAGGATCACGCTGGCCCCGCCGGCGATGGTGATGCCGATCTCGAGCGCGCGCTGCTCGGCGTAGGTGAGGTTCATCGCCAGCACGTCGCGCTTCTTGTCGAGCTGGATCATCTCGAGCACTTGCGCTGCGCGATCGTTGGCGTCGCGCAAATCGGCCAGGAACTTCCAGAACGCGTAGCGGTAGCCCAGCGACCACAGCACCGCGCAGCGCACGTTCTCGAACACCGACAGCCGGGTGAACAGGTTCGAGACCTGGAAGCTGCGTGCCAGGCCGAGGCGGTTGATCTCGTACGGGGTGAGGCCGTCGACGCGCTGCCCGTTCACGTGGATCTCGCCGCTGGTGGCGCCGAAGCGTCCGCTGATCAGATTGAACAGCGTCGACTTGCCGGCGCCGTTGGGCCCGATGATGGCCACCCGTTCGCCGGCACGCACCTGCAGGTTGGCGCCGCGAATGATCTCGGTCTTGCCGAAACTCTTGCGCAGGTCGACGAGTTCGACGGCGTACTGCGAACCCATCACCGTGCCTCCCCGCGTTTGACTTCTCTGTCGATCTCGCCCTGGATGTCGCCCCATTCGCGCGCGAACTGGCGGCGGCTCAGCTCGAACAGGCCGAAGCCGGTGAGCAGCACGAACGCGCAGCCGAACCAGCTGTCGACGCCGCGGGTGTTGAGCTGCATGCCGAGAAAACGCACATTCGGCCCGATCCCGGTGTCGAGCTGCAGGTGATACACCATCTCGATCACCGCGGCCGCGCCGATGAGCATCACGGCTGCGGTGGCGCCGAGCGCGAGGTACGAGGTCCACAGGCGGCGCAGCTTGCCGAACGCCGCCACGCGCAGGTTCATCATGATCAGGCTCGCGATGCCGCCCGGCGCATACATCACCATCAGCAGGAAGACGAGCCCGAGGTACAGCAGCCAGGCCTTGGTGAGCTCGGACAGCATCACCAGCGCGATGACCATCACCACCGCGCCGATGATCGGGCCGAAGAAGAAGGTCGCCCCGCCGAGGAAGGTGAACAGCAGGTAGGCCGCCGAGCGTGCGCCGCCCACCACTTCGCCGTTGACGATCTCGAAGTTCACCGCGGCCAGCCCGCCGGCCACGCCGGCGAAGAACCCGGCGATGATGAATGCGATGTAGCGGACGTTGCGCGTGCTGTAGCCGATGAACTCGACGCGCTCGGGGTTGTCGCGCACGGCGTTGAGCATGCGGCCCAGCGGCGTGCGCGTGAACGCGAACATCGCCGCGACGCAGACGAAGGTATACAAGGCGATCAGGTAGTACACCTGGATCTGCGGGCCGTAGGTGATGCCGAGGAATGCCTGGCCGGAGACGCGGTTGCCGGCCACGCCGGCCTCGCCGCCGAAGAAGTCGGAGAACATCAGCGACATCGCCGACACGAGTTCCGCCACGCCGAGCGTGATCATGGCGAACGGCGTGCCGGACTTGCGCGTCGTCACGAAGCCGAGCAGCACCGCGAAGCCCATGCCGGCCACGCCGCCCACCAACGGAACCAGGCTGACCGGCAGTGCGAGCGCGCCGCTGGCAATCGCGTTCATGGCATGGATGGCGAGGTAGGAGCCGAGGCCCGTGTACACCGCATGACCGAAGCTCAGCATGCCACCCTGGCCGAGCAGCATGTTGTATGACAGGCACGCGATGATCGCGATGCCCATCTGCGACAGCATCGTTGCCGCCAGACTGCTGGTGAACAGCAGCGGCGCGCAGGTCAGAACGAGCGCGAACAGGCTCCAGACGACCGCGCGGCCGACGTTGTAGGGCTTGAAGGTGAACTGAGGGCTTGCCATCGATCGGGGCGCCACGGTTTGGCTTGTCATGGCGTCAATCCTCCCGCGTGCCCAGCAGGCCCTTGGGCCGGAAGATCAGGATCAGCACGAGGAAAAGGTAGGGCAGGATCGGTGCCGCTTGCGACAGCGTGAGCTTGAGAATCGAGTTGTCCATGGCGCGCGCGCTCAAGTGCAGGCCCATCTGCTGGGCCAGGCCGGCGAGCGAATAGTCGAGGGCCACGGCGAAGCTTTGCACCACGCCGATGATCAGCGACGCGAGGAATGCGCCGGTCAGCGAGCCCATGCCGCCGACGACGACCACGACGAAGATCACCGGGCCGACCGACGCCGCCATCGCCGGCTCGGTCACGAAGGTGCTGCCACCGATCACGCCGGCCAGGCCGGCCAGCGCCGCCCCGGCGCCGAACACCAGCATGAACACCCGCGGCACGTTGTGGCCCAGCGACTCCACCGCATCGGGGTGGGTCAGTGCCGCCTGGATCACCAGGCCGATGCGCGTGCGCGTGAGCAACAGCCACAGCGCCACCAGCATCAATACGGCCACGAACATCATGAAGCTGCGGGTCGCCGGGAACGGCGAGCAGACGACGCGAACCGTCGCATCCGCCGCCTGGCACAGGGCAGGCGCCGCTGCGCCCCAGACCAGGCTCAAGCCGTCGATCGAGCTGTGCACCAGCGTGAACGCGGGCACCTGCAACGCCGCCGGCGGCTGGAACTCGACTGCCGTGCGGCCCCACACGAGCTGCACCAGTTCCAGGATCACGAACGACAGGCCGAAGGTCACCAGCAGCTCGGCCACATGGCCGAACTTGTGGACCTTGCGCAGGCAGACCCGCTCGAACAGCGAGCCGAGCACGCCCACCACCAGCGGCGCGACCACCAGCGCCGGCCAGAACCCCACCAGCTGGGCCACTGTGTAGCCGGCATAGGCACCCAGCATGTAGAAGCTCGCGTGGGCGAAATTCAGCACGCCCATCATGCTGAAGATCAGCGTCAGGCCCGAACTCAGCATGAACAACAACAGGCCGTAGCTCAGCCCGTTGAGCATCGAGATGGTGAAGAACTCCATCGTGCTCCGACTTGTCGAGGCCGCAACAGGGCCCAGGATGGATTGAACGACAAGGACCCGCTTAGGCGCGGGCGCGACGCGACAGGCTCGGTCCGGCGTGCCGGACCGGGCACGGCACTCAGCTAGCGCCGGCGCCCGGGCGTTTCATCTGGCAGCTCGTCGGCGTGCTCGAGATGTACGACGGAAACTCCTTCACCGGCGCGAAGGTCATGCCGGTCTTTTCGGCGCTGTACGGATACTTCGCATCCGCCTTCTGCCACACCGTCAGGTACAGCGGCTGCTGCAGTTGGTGGTCGGTCTTGCGCATCTCGACCTCGCCGTTGAAGCTCTTGACCTTCAGGCCCTCCAGCGCCGCCGCCACCTTCAGCGGGTCGGTCGACTTGGCCTTGGCCATCGCCTCGCCGAGCAGCGTGTACAGATGGACCACGGCGCCGGTGGTGAAGTCGTCGTTGAACTTCTGGTTGAACTCCTTCATCCACGCGTCCATCTGGCCACCCATGTTGTAGTGGCCGTAGCCGATCTGATAGACACGGCCCGCACCGGTCGTTCCGAGCGCCGTCGGCACGCCGACGAAGCCGGCATAGTAGGTGTAGAACTTGCCGTTGTAGCCGCCCTCGTTGGCTGCCTTCACCAGCAGCGACAGGTCGGAACCCCAGTTGCCGGTGATCACGGTGTCCGCGCCCGAGGCCTTGATCTTGGCGACGTAGGGCGCGAAGTCGCGCACCTGCGCCAGCGGATGAAGGTCGTCGCCGACGATCTGGATGTCGGGGCGCTTGCGCGCCAGGTCTTCCTTCGCGAAGCGCGAAACCTGCTGGCCGTGGGCGTAGTTCTGGTTCAGCAGGTAGACCTTCTGGACGTCCTTCTGGTCCTTTATGAAGGTCGTCATCGCCTCCATCTTCATCGACGTGTCGGCGTCGAGGCGGAAGTGCCAGTAGCTGCACTTGCTGTTCGTGAAGTCGGGGTCGACCGCCGCATAGTTCAGGTACAGCACTTCCTTGCCCGGGTTGCGCTCGTTGTGCTTGTTGACGGCATCGATCAGTGCGCCGGCCACCGACGACCCGGCGCCCTGGGCGATGTAGCGAACGCCCTGGTCGAGCGCCGCCTTCAACGCGTTCAGGCTCTCGGCCGGGCTCAGCTTGTTGTCGAGGTAGACGATTTCGAACTTCACGCCGGCCGGATTGCTGGCGTTGAACTTCTCGGCGAAGAACTGGAAGGTCTTGATGAAGTTGTTGCCCACCGGCCCCATCAACCCGGTCTGCGGGTCGATCCAGGCGATCTTCACCGTCTCGTTCAACTTCACCGCGGGCGCCGCGGCCTGCGCGAGGGGCACCGCGACGGTTGCACCCAGCGCCATGCCAAGAAACAGGGTTCTGCGGCTCAATTTCATAGTGATCTCCATGGTCAATCGGTCTGAACTGAGGTTAATCGAAGCCGGCGCCGATGACGTTCAGGGACTACCCCGAACGCCTGTCGCCGCTGGGACAGCGCGAATCGGTCGGCTCATCAGGCCGTTGGCAGCTTGTGCTCTTTGAATTGTTCGCGCAACTTGAGTTTCCGGATCTTGCCGGTGGCCGTGTGGGGTGTCTCGCTTCGGGGGGCAGCGCATCGAGCGTGGTCGTTGAGCTGGACAGCGTGCAGCTTGTTTGTCGTGCCGGCCAGATCTGCCCGCCCCGGTGCTCGCTGCAGCGTCCAGCACGCGCCTTTGTCCATGGCGCCGAGGCAGCCTTGGTCGCTCGCTAAACTGGGCCGATGAGTGCTGTCTTGCCTGCCCCGCCAGCGTTGGAAAGCCCGCCGCTGGCCTGGTCGAACCGCTTCCGCCGCCTCGGCGAGCGTTTCTTCACCGCGTTGAATGCGCAGCCGCTGCGCGAGCCGCATTGGGTCGCGATCAGCGAGCCTTGTGCCCGCGCGCTCGGGCTGCCCGACGACTGGTGGTGTCGCGACGCATGGCAGGCGCTGGGTGTCTTCAGCGGCGGCGCCTTGTGGCCCGGCATGCGCAGCCTCGCCAGCGTCTACAGCGGGCACCAGTTCGGCGCCTGGGCGGGACAGCTCGGGGACGGACGTGCGCTGTGGCTCGGCGAGGTCGACACGCCGGCCGGTCCGCAGGAAATCCAGATCAAGGGCAGCGGCTTGACGCCCTACTCGCGCATGGGCGATGGCCGCGCCGTGCTGCGTTCGTCGATCCGCGAATTCCTCTGCTCCGAGGCCATGCATCATCTGGGCGTGCCGACGACACGCGCGCTGTGTGTCACCGGCTCACCGCTGCCGGTGCGCCGCGAGGAGATCGAGACCGCGGCCGTCGTCACCCGCGTGGCACCCAGCTTCATCCGTTTCGGTCACTTCGAGCACTTCACGCACACCGCGGACGACGTCGACGCGCTGCGCCAGCTGGCCGACTTCGTGATCGACTCCCATTACCCGGCCTGCCGCGACGCGCCGCAGCCCTATGCCGCACTGCTCGAAGCAGTGACGCGGCGCACCGCCGACCTGATGGCGCACTGGCAGGCAGTGGGTTTCTGCCATGGCGTGATGAACACCGACAACCTGTCGATCCTCGGCCTGACCATCGATTACGGCCCCTACGGCTTCCTCGATGCATTCGACCCCGGCCACGTCTGCAACCACTCAGACCACCAGGGCCGCTATGCCTACGCGCGGCAGCCCAACGTGGCGTTCTGGAACCTGCACGCGCTGGCGCAGGCCTTGTTGCCGCTGCTGACCGACGGCGACGAGGCGCTTGCTGCGCTGGAATCGTACAAGAGCTTCTTCCCGCAGGCACTGGAGTCGCGCATGCGCTCCAAGCTCGGGCTGACGGGCGAGCACGCGGGCGACCGCGAGCTGATCGACGGCCTGCTGCAGCGCATGGCGCAGGACAAGGCCGACTTCAGCATCACCTTCCGCCGCCTGGCCGAGTTCAGCACCGCCGCCGGCGCCGACAACCACGCGGTGCGCGACTTGTTCCTCGATCGCGAGGCCTTCGATGGCTGGGCCGCCCACTACCGCGAGCGGCTGCTGGCCGTTGGCAGCGTCGATGCGGCGCGCCGGCTGGCAATGAACCAGGTCAACCCCAAGTTCGTCCTGCGCAACCACTTGGCCGAAGTGGCGATCCGCCAGGCGCGCGGCGGCGATTTCTCTGAGGTGCAGCGCCTGCTGAAAGTTCTGCAGCGCCCGTTCGACGAACAGTCTGAGCAGTCGGCCTATGCCGACTTCCCGCCCGACTGGGCGCAACACATCGAGGTGTCCTGTTCATCATGAGCGACTACAAGGTCAAGAAGACCGACGCCGAGTGGCGAGCCCAGCTCGACCCCACGCAGTACGACGTGGCGCGCCACGCTGCCACCGAACGCGCCTTCACGGGCAAGTACTGGGACCACTGGAGCAACGGTAAATACAACTGCGTCGGCTGCGGCACGCCGCTGTTCGAGTCGGCCACCAAGTTCGACGCGGGCTGCGGCTGGCCGAGCTACTTCGAGCCGATCAACAGCGAGGTGATCGAGCGCGTTGTCGACAAGAGCCATGGCATGGTGCGGGTGGAGGTGCGCTGCAACCGCTGCGGCTCGCATCTGGGTCATGTGTTCGAGGACGGGCCGCAACCCACCGGCGAGCGCTTCTGCATCAACTCGGCGTCCATCGATTTCGAGCCCGGCAAGTGAGCGGCTGATCGGGCGGACGGGGCATCCGATAATGCACGGTGTGCCTGCGCACGCCAGACAGCAAAGCACCGACCCCCCGGGCCCTTGAATGAAACTCTTCCTCGACTTCCTGCCGCTGTTCCTGTTCTTCGGCACCTTTCAGTACGCCGATGGGCACAAGGACTGGGCCGCGGCGTTCGCCACCAGCGGCTTCGGCTTCATGGTGTCGGGCGGCACGGTCGGCATCGAGGAGGCACCGGTGCTGCTGGCCACGGTGGTGATGAGCATCGCCACGATCGTGCAGGTCAGCGCGCTCAAGCTGATGCGCCGCCAGGTTCACCTGATGCTGTGGATCACGCTCGCGCTCGTGATCGTGCTCGGCGGCGCGACGCTCTGGTTCCACAGCCCGATCATCATCAAGTGGAAACCCAGCATCGCGTACTGGGCACTCGGCCTGTCGTTCTGGCTCAGCCGCGCGCTGTTTCACAGAGATCTGCTGCAGGAAATGCTGGGCGAGGAATTGGTGCTCCCCCCCGTTGTCTGGCAGCGGCTGAACTTCGCCTGGGTGGCGTTTCTGGCGCTGATGGGCCTGCTCAACCTCTACGTGGCCTACAGCTTTTCCACCTCCACCTGGGCCAGCTTCAAGGTGTTCGGCGCCACCGGCCTGATGCTGCTGTTCTCGATCGGCCAGGTGCTGTACCTGAGCCGCCACATCAAGCCCGAAGAGGACAAAACCCCATCGCAGGAGCTGCCGTCTTGAACCCGGCCACGGCCGTTTGCGCCGACGACATCGAACAGGCGCTGCGCGAAGCGCTCGCGCCGCTGTCACTGCTCGTGCAAGACGACAGCCACCTGCACGCGGGCCACGCCGGAGCCCGCGAAGGACGCCACTTCACCGTGCGGCTGACGTCGGAACGCTTCAACGGTTTGTCACGGCTCGCGCGGCATCGCCTCGTATATGATTCCTTGAACAAGTTGATACCGCGCGGCATCCACGCGCTTGCCATCGAAGCCCGTGCTCCGGGCGAGACCTGAACACCCGCTTTTCACCCGCTTCGGCGCGTTTGTCACGCGTCGAGACCCAACCCCCGCATTCGAGTTCGAAAGGCTCCTGCCCATGAAGAAGTTGTCCGTTGCCGCATGCGTTTCGCTCGCGGCCCTGTCCGCTGCGCTGCTGGCCCCGCTGGCCGCGTCGGCGCAGAACATCACCATCGTCAACGGCAAGGCGGTGCCCAAGGCACGCGTCGAAGCGCTGATCGCGCAGGCCACCAAACAGGGTCAGCCGCGCACGCCTGAACTCGAAAAGCAGGCACGCGACGAAGTCGTGCTGCGCGAGATGTTCTTGCAGGAAGCCGAGAAGCGCGGCCTGGCCGCATCGCCCGACTACAAGACGCAGATGGAGTTCGCGCGCCAGCAGATCCTGATCCGCGAACTGTTCGCCGACTTCCAGAAGAAGAACCCGGTGAGCGACGCCGAGGTGACTGCCGAGTACGAGAAGTTCAAGGGGCAGTCCAGCGGCACCGAGTACCGCGCCCGCCACATCCTGGTCGAGAAGGAAGACGATGCCAAGTCGCTGATCGCGCAGATCAAGGGCGGCGCCAAGTTCGAGGACCTCGCCAAGAAGAGCTCCAAGGACCCGGGCTCGGCCGAGAATGGCGGCGACCTCGACTTCGCCGGCCCCAATGCCTACGTGCCCGAGTTCTCGCAGGCGATGGTCAAGCTGAAGAAGGGCGAGATGACCGAGGCGCCGGTGAAGTCGCAGTTCGGCTTTCACATCATCAAGCTCGAAGACACGCGCGAGGCGAAGTTCCCCGAGTTGGCCGAAATCAAGGGTCAGATCGAACAGCGCCTGAGCCAGCAAAAGCTCGCCAAGTTCCGCGACGACATTCGCGCCAAGGCGAAGACCGACTACAAGTTCGAGAACTGATCGCTTCGCGCGGACGGAAAAAGAGCGCCCAAGGGCGCTCTTTTGTTTTTCCGGGGTGCGCGCCTAAGCGAGCCCGACACTGGCCTCGACACGCCCGGCCTCGATGTGCAGCTGGCGGTCGCAGCGCGCGGCGATGCTGCTGTCGTGCGTGACCAGAACGAGCGTCGTGCCCGACTCGCGGTTGAGCTCGAACATCAGCTCCATCACCTTCTCACCGGTGGCGAAATCGAGGCTGCCAGTGGGTTCGTCGGCAAGCAGCACCGCGGGCTTCACGACGAACGC
>JBGQEX010000010.1:0-52782 GCA_041496605.1 Piscinibacter sp. | reverse complement strand
GTGTGGCCCGAGTCGCCGAACGCCGACTGAACCACGAGGTCCTTGCCCAGACCGGCGCGGTCGGCGATCTGCATCAGGTGCTCGTAGCTGTCGACCTTTTCCAGCGCGTTGGGCACCGAGTGCACGCCGGCCTTGTTGCCGATGCGCACCGTCTCCATCTTGTTGTCGCAGCGCGTGCGCAGCGCCGCCGGCGGGAACCAGATCTCCAGGCCGATGTCGCGCGCCAGCGCCTCGGTCTTCTCGTCGAACATCAGGAAGGTGGCCACCGGCCGACCGCCGCGGCGCTCGATGAAGTCGATCACGTCCTTGTGCTGCAGCAGGTGGTTGACGATCTCCTCGATCGACTCGAACTCCTCGTGCGGCGTGGGCGCAGGAACGAACACGTTCGGGTGGCGACCGTCGAAGCAGTCGATGTAGCTGATGTAGCGGAAGCGGTTCACCCATCGGTCGATGCCGAGCAGGTTGAAGTTGGTCGCGCTGATGAAGTAGATCGGCCGCTCGTTGCGGTGGAACATCAGCAGCAGGTCGGATACGTTGCGCACCTTGTCCATCGACTTGTCTCCTGGTTGGATCCGTTCAGTGGCGCTCACCCGGCTTGACCAGCGGGCCGAGTGCCGCCAACGTGGCGCCGGGCTGCGCCCGGTCGCGGTAGACCTCGAATTCGCAGCTGCGCTCGCGAAAGCTCTTCAGCGGCTGGCCGAGGCCGCGTGCCACGTGTTCGCGTTCATGGCGCAGGCGCGCCAGGTCGATCTCGATCGGGATGATCTCGGCGCCGCTGCCGGCCTGGTGCAGCACATAGCCGGCCGGGTCGACCACGATCGAGCGGCCGACGCCGCCGTCGCCGACGCCGTTGATGTCGAAGAAGTACACCTGATTGGTGATCGCCGATGCGCGCGCGATCGCCAGCTCGGCCTCGCGGTCGATGGTGTCGGTCATCGTCGGGTGCAGGATCACCTCGGCCCCCATCGCCATCAGCTGGCGCGTGGTCTCGGGGAACCACATGTCGTAGCAGATCGAGATGCCGAAACGCCCGACATGGGGCACGTCGAACACGACGAAGCGCTGGCCCGCGGCAATGCCCTTCTCGTAGGGCCGGAACGGAAACAGCTTGGAGAACCGGTCGACCACGCGACCCTGCGGGTCGATGATCGGCGTGGTGTTGTAGATCGCTGCGTCGCGTGTCTCGAACAGCGATCCCGGAATCAGCCAGACACCGTGCTGGCGCGCGATCTCGCACAGCCGCTGCTCGGCGTCGCCGGGCAGCGGCTGCGCCTTGTCATGGCTGGGCCCCAAGGGCGCCAACTCGGAAAACAGCACCATGCCGACCCAGGGAAAGCGCTGCCGCACGTGTGCGACGTAGCGGCCCATGCGGGCGATGTTGTCGTCGAACGCCGACACCGCCATCTGGACGCCGGCGATCGCGAACCGAGCCGGCGCCGGCTTCATCGGTCGACCCCGGCCAGGCACAGGTACTTGATCTCGAGGTAGTCCTCGATGCCATGACGCGAACCCTCGCGGCCCAGCCCCGACTGCTTGACGCCGCCGAACGGTGCCTCGGCAGTCGAGATCAGCCCCGTGTTGACGCCGACCATGCCGTACTCGAGCGCCTCGCCGACGCGCCAGATGCGGCCGATGTCGCGGCTGTAGAAATAGCTGGCCAGGCCGAACTCGGTGTCATTCGCCGCAGCGATGACCTCGGCTTCGGTGTCGAACACGAACAGCGGCGCCAAGGGGCCGAAGGTCTCTTCACGCGCCAGCTGCATCTCACGCGTCGCGCGCCCGATCACCGTCGGCTCGAAGAAGCTGCCGCCGAGCGCGTGCCGGTGTCCACCGGTGAGCAATTCGCCACCCTTGGCCAGCGCGTCGGCGACATGTTGTTCGACCTTGCGCACCGCGCTCGCGTCGATCAGCGGACCTTGTGTGACGCCGGCTTCGACGCCGGGGCCGACCTTGAGCGCGCGCACCTTCTGCACCAGCTTGGCGGCAAAGGCCTCGTACACGCCGCGCTGCACATAGAGGCGGTTCGCGCAGACGCAGGTCTGGCCCGCGTTGCGGTACTTCGAGATCATGGCGCCCTCGACGGCGGCGTCGAGGTCGGCATCGTCGAATACGATGAAGGGCGCGTTGCCGCCGAGCTCCAGCGACAGCTTCTTGATCGTGTCGGCGCTCTGGCGCATCAGTGTGCGGCCGACCTCGGTCGAGCCGGTGAAGCTGAGCTTGCGCACCACCGGGTTGGCCGTCAGTTCGCCGCCGATCGCGCTCGCCTTGCCGGTCAGCACCGACAGCAGCCCCGCCGGTACCCCGGCGCGTTCGGCAAGCACCGCGAAAGCCAACGCCGACAGCGGGGTCTGCAGCGCGGGCTTGACGACCATCGCGCAGCCCGCCGCGAGTGCCGGGCCGACTTTGCGGGTGAGCATCGCCGTCGGGAAATTCCACGGCGTGATCGCTGCGCAGACGCCGACCGGTTCCTTCAACACCAGAATGCGCCGGTCGTCCTGCGGCGCCGGAATCGTCTCGCCGTAGACGCGGCGCGCTTCCTCGGCGAACCACTCGATGAACGACGCGGCGTAGACGATCTCACCGGCCGCTTCGGCCAGCGGCTTGCCCTGCTCGCGCGTCATCAGCAGCGCCAGGTCGTCCTTGTGTTCGTGCATCAGCAGCGCGAGGCGGCGCAGTACCGCAGCACGGTCCTTGGCCGTGGTGCGCCGCCAGCCGCGTTGCGCCAATTCCGCGGCGGCGATCGCGCGCCGTGTTTCGGCCGCGCCCATCATCGGCACGCTGGCGATCGTCGCGCCGCTGGCCGGGTCGGTCACCGGAGCGGTCTCGCGGTTGTCGGCGTCGGCCCAGGCGCCTGCGAGGAAGGCCTGCTGGCGCAGCAGCGAGGGGTCCTTGAGTTCGATCATGGTGGTCTCCGGTTCAGCCCTGGAGGGCGCGGTTCAGGATCGCCAGTCCCTCTTCGAACACGGCGTCTTCGACAGTGAGCGGGAACAGGAAGCGTATCGCGTTGCCGTGCACGCCGCAGCTGAGCAGCAGCAAGCCCTCGGCCAACGCGCGTTGCTGCACTGCCTTGGCGAAAGCCGCATCCGGCGCGCGTGTCGCGGGGTCGCGAAACTCCACCGCCACCATCGCACCCGGGCCGCGCACCTCGGCAATGCGCGGCTGCGTCGCGCGTACCGCGCCGAGCATCGCTTTCAGGCGCTCGCCGAGCACATTGGCGCGTTCGCAGAGGCGCTCGTCCTCGATCACGTCGAGCACGGCGTGGGCCGCGGCCACGGCCATCGGGTTGCCGGCATAGGTGCCGCCCAGCCCGCCGGGCGCCGGCGCGTCCATCAGTTCCGCGCGCCCGCACACGGCCGACAAGGGCATGCCGCCGGCCAGGCTCTTGGCCAGCGCCATCAGGTCGGGCAGCACGTCGTAGTGCTGCATCGCGAACCATCGACCGGTGCGCCCGAAACCGGTCTGCACTTCGTCGGCGATCAGCAGGATGCCGTGCTCGTCGCACAAGCGGCGCAGCGCGCGCATGAAGTCGGCGGGCATCATGTGGAAGCCGCCTTCGCCCTGCACCGGTTCGACGATGATCGCGGCGACCTGGCGCGGCTCGATGTCGGCCTTGAACAGCGCATCGATCGCGGCCAGCGAGTCATCCGTGCTCACGCCGTGCAGCGCGATCGGCGCCGGCACGTGGTAGATGCTGGCCGGGAACGGACCGAAGCCGATCTTGTATGGCGCCACCTTGCCGGTGAGCGACATGCCCATGTAGCTGCGCCCGTGGAACGCGCCGGTCAGCGCGATCACGCCCGGGCGCCCGGTCGCGGCGCGCGCGATCTTGATGGCGTTCTCGACCGCTTCGGCACCGGTCGTGAAGAACGCGGTCTTCTTGGCGTGGCTGCCCGGTGTCAGCGCGTTGATGCGTTCGGCCAGTTCGACATAGCTGCCGTACGGAACGATCTGGTAGGCGGTGTGCGTGAAGCGATCGAGCTGCGCGCGCATGGCCTCGACCACGCGCGGGTGACGGTGCCCAGTGTTGAGCACAGCGATGCCGGCCCCGAAGTCGATGTAGCGGCGGCCCTCGACATCCCAGAGTTCGGCGTTGCGAGCACGGTCGGCGTAGATGCTGCACATGACGCCGACGCCGCGCGGGGTGGCGGCGACTTTGCGAGCATCGAGCAGCGCGTTGGTATTCATTTCACGAGCATTCATGGGTCTCTCCAAGGCGGCCGCACTGCCGATTCGGCGGCGGCCCGGTACACACGCAGACCGGCGCAGCGCGGCGGTCCACGG
This sequence comes from Piscinibacter sp., assembly GCA_041496605.1. Taxonomy (GTDB): domain Bacteria; phylum Pseudomonadota; class Gammaproteobacteria; order Burkholderiales; family Burkholderiaceae_C; genus Albitalea. Next base: position 48,501 of record JBGQEX010000010.1, on the reverse strand, counting down.
CGGGCACCTTAGATCAGATCGGCACCGACCAGTCACGAGAAGATTGCATGGCTGCCATGCAAAGAAATCCGATGTACCGCCGGGTTTGCGAAGCTCATAATCCGCCCCCACCGCTGCCACCGCCGCGTCCGTGTCGCACGGACATTGCGGCTCGACAGCGGGGCCTTTGGGGACAAGCATGGCGACAGGTGGCGAAGTGTTGGTCAAGCTGCTGGCTGGCTACGGCGTGGAATGCATCTTTGGTATTCCCGGCGTGCACACAGTCGAGCTGTACCGCGGGGTCGCCGAATCGGGCCTGCGCCACATCACGCCGCGCCACGAACAGGGCGCCGGCTTCGCTGCCGACGGCTATGCGCGGGTCAGCGGCAAGCCGGGCGTGTGTTTCATCATCACCGGCCCGGGCATGACCAACATCGCTACCGCGATGGCGCAGGCCTACGCCGACTCGGTGCCGATGTTGGTGATTTCCAGCGTCAATTCGCGCCACCAACTGGGCCGCGGCTGTGGCTACCTGCATGAGCTGCCGTCGCAGCAGGCACTGTTCGCCGGCGTGAGCGCGTTCTCGCACACCCTCATGTCGGTCGATGCGTTGCCCGAGGTGTTGGCGCGCGCCTTCGCTGTCTTTCGCAGCGCCCGCCCGCGGCCGGTTCACATCGAGATTCCGCTCGATGTGATCGTCGCCAGCGCCGATCACCTGGCCTTGGCTGCCACCCCGTCGTCGCCGCCGCCGGCGCCGTCCTGGGCGCTGGCGCAGCGCGCCGCGGCACTGCTCGGCGAAGCGCGGCGCCCGTTGATCCTGGCCGGTGGCGGCGCGGTCGGCGCTGCGGCGGAACTGCAGGCCTTGGCCGAGGCCTTGCGCTCACCGGTCCAGCTGACGATCAACGCCAAGGGTCTGTTGCCGGCCGAACACCCGCTGCTGGCCGGCTCGATCCAGTCGACGCAGTCGGGCCGCCTGCTCGCACGCGAGGCCGACGTGGTGCTGGCGGTCGGCACCGAACTCGGCGAGACCGACTACGACACCGTATTCGACGGCGGCTTCGAGCTGCCCGGGCGACTGATTCGGGTCGACATCGACGCGCAGCAGCTCGGCCGCAATTTCAGGCCGCATCTGGCGATGCTCGCCGACGCCGGCCTCGCGCTCGCCTCGCTGCGCATGGCACTGACCGGCAGCGCGGGCGAGCCGACATGGGGCGCCGCGCGGGCCCAGGCCGCGCGCGACGCCGCCTGGGGTGAGTTCGACCCCGCCACGCGCAAGATCGCCGCGCTGATCGACCTGGTCGCGCACACCTTGCCCGGTGCCATCTTCATGGGCGACTCGACGCAGACGGTCTACGCCGGCAACCTGAGCTTCAACGCCGACGCGCCGCGGCGCTGGTTCAATGCGTCCACCGGCTACGGCACGCTGGGCTACGGTTTGCCGGCCGCCCTCGGCGCGCAATTGGCGGCGCCGGGGCAACCGGTGGTCGCGCTGGTCGGCGACGGTGGACTGCTGTTCACCTTGAGCGAGTTGGCGAGCGCCGTCGAGGCGCAACTGCCGGTGATCGTGCTGCTCTGGAACAACCAGGGATACGGCGAGATCAAGAAATACATGCTCCGGCACGGTGTCGCACCGATCGGTGTCGACCTGCACACGCCGGACTTCATCGCCATCGCGCAAGGCTTCGGCTGCCAGGCCGAGCGTGTGGCCGACTCGGCCCAGCTGCGTCGTTCGCTCAAGGCCGCCGCCGGGCGGACCGTGCCGACGCTGATCGAGATCGACGAAACGAGTTGGCTGGCGCGGGTCGCGGAATGAACATGCGCAGCGAGCACTACATCGACGGGCGCTGGTGCGAAAGCACCAGCCGGCGCCGCATGCCGGTGTTCAACCCGGCCGACGAAAGCCAGCTGGCCGAGGTTGCGCTGGGCGATGCGTCGGATGTCGCACGCGCCGTGCAGGCCGTCGCGGCGGCGCAACCGGCCTGGGCACGCTCCGGTGCCGCGCAACGCGCACGGACGCTGCGCCGGATTGCCGACGGTGTGAGCGCGCGTGAGACCGAGCTGGCGCGGCTGCAGGCGCGCAACAACGGCAAGCCGCTCGCCGAGGCGCGGCTCGACGTCGCCGACGTGGTGAGCTGCTTCGCCTACTACGCCGACCTGATCGAAGGCGCCGATGCCGGGCCGGGTCGCAGCGATGCACCGGTGCCGCTGCCCGACCCCGGTTTCGTCGCGCGTATGCGCCGCGAGCCCTACGGCGTGGTCGGCTTGATCGTGCCCTGGAATTTCCCCATGGTCACGACGGCATGGAAGGTCGCGCCGGCGCTCGCCGCCGGCAATGCGGTCGTGCTCAAGCCGTCCGAGGTGACACCGCTGCCGGAGCTCGCGCTGGCTGAAGTCATGCACGATGCGGGGGTGCCACGCGGCGTCTTCAACGTCGTTGTCGGCACCGGTGTCGACGTGGGCGCGCCGCTGGTGGCGCACGCGCTGGTGCGCAAGCTGTCGTTCACCGGCTCCAACGCCGTGGGCCGGCAGGTGATGCAGTCCGCCGCCGAGGGCGTCAAGGGCGTGAGCCTGGAGCTCGGCGGCAAGTCGGCGGTGCTGGTGTTCGAAGACGCCGACCTCGACCAGGCCACCGAGCTGGTGTTCGCCGGTGCGTTCATGAATGCGGGCCAGATGTGTTCGGCCACCTCCCGGATACTGGTTCACGAAGCGGTCGCTGCCGAGTTGACGCGCCGCGTGGTGGCGCGCGCGCGTGCGTTGCGCATCGGCGACCCGCTGGTCGACGGCACCGAGATGGGCCCCTTGGCCAGCCGCGCGCAGCTCGAGCGCGTGCAGCAGTACGTCGCGGTGGCCGCCGACGAGGGCTTGCAACGGTTGTGCGGCGGCGAGCGCATCGGCACGCGCGGTTTCTTCATGCCGCCGACGCTGTATGCCGATGTGCCGAGCACCAGCCGCCTGTGGCGCGAGGAGATCTTCGGGCCGGTCGCCTGCTTGCGCAGCTTCGCCAGCGAGGCCGAGGCCATCGCGTTGGCCAACGACAGCGAGTTCGGCCTGGTCTCGACCGTGATCACGCGCGACGCCGCGCGCGCCGCGCGGGTGGCCGACGCCGTCGAGGCCGGGCTGGTCTGGGTCAACATGCCGCAGCTGATCTTTCCCCAGACCGCATGGGGCGGCATGAAGCGCTCCAGCATCGGGCGCGAGCTCGGGCCCTGGGGCCTGGCCGCCTTCCAGCAGATCAAGCATGTCGTGCAGCCCTCGGAGACAACCCCATGAAGGTGATGGTGCTCGGCGCCGGCGTGATCGGCATGTCCTCGGCGTGGTACCTCGCGCAGGACGGCCATGAGGTCACGGTGGTCGATCGCCAGTCCGGCCCGGGGCTGGAGGCGAGCTTCGCCAACGCAGGCGAGATCTCGCCCAGCTATTCGGCGCCCTGGGCCAACCCGAGCGTGATCAAGAAAGCGATCGGCTGGATGCTGGCCAAGCACGGGCCGTTTCGCCTCTATCCGCAGCTCGACCTCGCCCAGTGGCGCTGGCTGTGGAAGATGCTGCTCAACTGCAACACGCGCGCCTATGAGCGCAACCTGCAGCGCATGCAGCGCTTGGCTGTCTACTCGCGCGACTGTTTCATCGAAATGCGGCGCCAGACCGGCTGGCGCTACGACGACCGCCAACAGGGCACGCTGCTGTTCTTTCGCGATCCCGACGGTCTTCAATCGGTCAACGCCGACCTCGACGTGCTGCGCAGCTTCGGCGTGCGGGTCGACGTGCTCGATGCAGCGGGCTGCGTGCGGGTCGAGCCGGGCCTGGCCAGCGTGCGCGAGCGCATCGCCGGGGCCTTGCACATGCCCGACGACGAGACCGGCGACTGCCTGATGTTCTGCGACTTGCTGCACGAGCGCCTGAAGACCATGGGCGTGAAGTTCCGCTTCGGCACGGCCATCGACGGCCTGCAGCGCGACGGCGATCGCATCAGCGGCATCCGCACCGCACAAGGCACGCTGAGCGCCGACGCGACGGTGCTGGCGCTGGGCAGCTGGTCGCCACTGCTGACGCGGCCGCTGGGCATCGACCTGCCGGTCTATCCGGTCAAGGGCTATTCGCTGACGGTGCCGGTCAAGGACGAGGCGCGTGCACCGCAATCGTCGATCGTCGACGAGGACTACAAGGTCGCGCTGACGCGGCTGGGCTCGCGCATCCGCGTCGCCGGCACGGCCGAAGTCGGGGGCTACGACAGCAGCCTGCGCCAAGGCCGGCTCGACACGATCGTCTACGTGCTCAACGACCTGTTCCCGGGCGGCTTCGAACGCGAGCAGATGACGTTCTGGACCGGCATGCGGCCGATGACGCCCGACGGCACTCCGATCGTCGGGCGCAGCCCGCTGCGCGACCTGTACCTCAACACCGGGCACGGCACCTTCGGCTGGACGATGGCGCTCGGTTCGGGACGCGTGCTGGCCGACCTGATCGGCGGTCGCGCGCCGGCGATCGACGTCGACGGGCTGGAATTCTCGCGCTACCAGGCCGAATGACGGTGCGACGACGAGTGGATACGCCAATGACCATGACACACCGCCCGCGCACAATGCTCGCCACTCGATCGGCGACGACGCCGATGGCAAGGTGCCGCGCCCGCGTGGCGGAGCAACGATCCCCCGACCGTCGAGGAGGCCAGCCATGACCGACCGCTCGTTCAACCAGCCGCTGGGCGGCAACGCGATGCCGCGCTTCGGCGGCCCGGCGACGATGATGCGCTTGCCCGCGGCAAGCTCGCCGGCCGGGCTCGACGCCTGCTTCGTCGGCGTCCCGTTCGACATCGGCACGTCCAACCGTTCGGGCGCGCGCTTCGGTCCGCGCCAGATCCGCGCCGAGTCGTGCCTGCTCAGGCCCTACAACATGGCCACGCGCGCGGCGCCGTTCGACTCGCTGCAGGTGGCCGACATCGGCGACGTGGCGATCAACACCTTCAACCTGCTCGACAGCCTGAAGATCATCGAGGCCGCCTACGACGTCATCGCCGCCTCCGGCGCCTGCCCGCTGACGATGGGCGGCGACCACACCATCGTGCTGCCGATCCTGCGCGCGCTGGCCAAGAAACACGGGCCGATCGGCATCGTTCACATCGACGCGCACGCCGACATCAACGACGACATGTTCGGCGAGCGCTACGCGCATGGCACGCCGTTCCGCCGCGCGATCGAAGAGGGCCTGATCGCGCCGAAGCGCATGGTCCAGATCGGCCTGCGCGGCACCGGCTACACCGCCGAGGACTTCGACTGGCCACGCAGCCACGGCGTGCGCGTCGTGGCGGCCGAGGAGTGCTGGTACAAGAGCCTCGCACCCTTGATGGACGAGGTGCGCGAGAGTTTCGGCCGCGGACCGGTCTACATCACCTTCGACATCGACGGGCTCGACCCGTCGTGCGCGCCGGGCACCGGCACGCCCGAGGTCGGCGGGCTGACCACCGTGCAGGGCCTGGAGATCATCCGCGGCTGCCGCGGCATGGACGTGATCGGCGGCGACCTGGTCGAGGTGGCGCCGCCCTACGATGCGTCGGGCAACACCTCGCTGCTGGCCGCCAACCTGCTGTACGAGATGTTGTGCGTGCTGCCCGGCGTGAACTACCGTGCATGAGGACCACATGATCAATGTCACCCTGCAGGACGTGCTGATCGCGCAGAAGCGCATCGCCGGCAGCATCACGCAGACGCCATTGGTCTATTCCGACAAGATGAGCGAGCTGCGCGGCGCCGACGTGTGGATGAAGATGGAGTCGCTGCAGCGCACCGGCTCGTTCAAGCTGCGCGGCGCCACCAACCGCCTGCTGGCGCTGACCCCAGCCGAGCGCACGCGCGGCGTCGTCACGGCAAGTTCGGGCAACTTCGCACTCGGCCTGGGCACCGCCGCGCGCCTGGCCCATGTCAGCGCGATCGTCGTGGTGCCGACGACGGCGCCCGAGACCAAGCTCGAATCGATCCGGCGACTCGGCGTGCAGCTGGTCATCGAAGGCGCCAATTACGACGCCGCCTATGCGCATGCCAAGACGCTGGCACTGAAGACGGGCCGCACCTATGTGTCGAGCTACGAAGACCCCTGGGTCGTCGCCGGTCAGGCGACGGCTGCCCTCGAGGCCTTCATGGCCGAGCCGCATTTCGACCTGATCCTGGTGCCCACCGGTGGCGGCGGGCTGCTGTCGGGGGTGTCGATGATCGCCAAATCAATCAACCCCGGCATCAAGGTGATCGGCCTGCAGACGGAGGCCTCCGACCCGTGGGTTCATTCGTTCCGCGAGCGCAGGGTGGTCCAGGTGGAATACGGCGAGACCCTGGCCGACGGCCTGCTCGGCGAGGTGGGCGCCGCCAACCTCGACATGGTGCTGCGCTACGTCGACGACTTCCTGGTGGTCAAGGAGAGCGAGGTCGCCGAGGCGATGCACTGGATGGTGAAGTACCACCACCAGATCGTCGAAGGCTCGGCCGCCGTCGGCGTGGCCGCGCTGCTGCACCACCTGCCCGACATCGGCGGCCTGAAGATATTGAACATCGTCACCGGCAGCAACGTCGACTCGAAGCGCATCGCGCCGATCCTGCACGCGTATGAATAAGACCGACCGAGATTCGACGATCGGGGGGTGGTGAGGCCATGCGCGAACTGCCACCCCTCAACGCGCTGCGCGTGTTCGACGTCACCGCGCGGTGCCAGAGCTTTTCGCAGGCAGCGCAACAGCTGTACCTGACGCAAGGCGCCGTGAGCCGGCAGATCCAGACACTGGAGCAGTTCTTCGGCTTTGCGCTGTTCGTGCGCCACCCGCGCAAAGACCTGTCGCTGACGCATGAAGGCGAGATGCTGGTGCCGGTGGTGCGCGAGTGTTTTCGTTCGCTGCAGGAGGTGACGCAGCGCCTGACCCAGCGTGCGACGGGCCTGTCCTTGAAGATCCCGACCTGCGCGATGCGCTGGGTGCTGCCGAAGATCATGCGCTTTCGCGCCGTGCAGCCCGACATCGACATCCAGATCACCACCACGCTGTCGCACCGGGTCGACTTCGACTGCGAGCCGTTCGATGCCGCGATCGTCTACGGCGAACACGCCGCGACCGGTCACGGCGAACGGGTCACCCTGTTTGCCGAGGTGCTGACACCGGCATGCGCGCCGGCCCTGCTGGTGGAGCGCCCTCTGCTCCGGCCCGACGACCTCGCCGGGCACACCTTGCTGCACCCCACGCGCGACCATGCCGACTGGCGGCGCTGGCTCGACGCCGCCGGGGCGAGTGATGTCTCTGCCGAACGCGGCCAGAACTTCGAGACCATGGACCTGGCGATGGACGCCGCCGTGCACGGCTTCGGCGTCACGGTGGGCGACTGCCTGCTGATGTCCGACGACGTCGCGGCCGGCCGCCTGGTGCGGCCGTTCGATCTGGCGCTGCCCACCGGTCAGCACTACGACCTGGTGTTGCCCACGCGCAGCGCACCGGGCGCCAAGGTGGCGAAATTCCGCGACTGGCTGGTCGAGCATCTCGCCGCCACCGGCGCAGCGCCCGCGCCGGCTGCGACCCCGGTGAAAACCACACCCACACAGCAGGAGAAGGCAGCATGAATCCGATCCGCCGCATCAACCCGGGCAATCGGCTGTCCGATGTCACCGTCTTCAACGGCGTGGCCTACCTGGCCGGCCAGGTGCCCGAGGACGCCAGCGCAGGGCTCCAGGCGCAGACGCGCAGCGTGCTCGACCAGATCGATCGACTGCTCGCCGGCCTCGGCAGCGACAAGGCGCACATCCTCAGCGCGACGATCTATCTCAGCAGCATGGGCGACTTCGCCGCGATGAACGAAGTCTGGGACGCATGGCTCGGACCCAACGCGCAAGGTCCGGCCCGAGCCACTGTGGAGGCCCGCCTGGCTTCGCCCGACGACAAGGTCGAGATCCAGGTCATCGCCGCCCTGCCCTGATCCCACTGGCGGGCCGCGCCCTGAACCGGCACGCTCCCATCCCATTCCACAACCAGACCAACGGAGACAACCATGAAGATCTTGAGCACCCTTATCGCATGCGTCATCGGCGTCGCGGCAGCGCTCTCGGCGCAGGCACGCAGCTTCGAAGAGATCAAGAAAGACGGCAAGATCATCATCGCGACCGAAGGCCAATACCCGCCGTACAACTACTTCCAGGGCTCGAAGCTGTCCGGCTTCGAAGTCGAACTCGCGGAGGCCATCGTCAAGAAATGGGGCCTCACGCTCGAGTGGAAGGCGCTCAGCTTCGACGCACTGCTCGCCGGTCTGCGCAACGACCGATGGGACCTCGTCATCGCGGGCCACGCCATCACCGAGGATCGCGCCAAGGCCGTGAGCTTCACCGAACCGCATTTCTGCGGCGGCGGCATCATCGTCAGCAAGAACGCACCGATCCAGGAAGGCAAGGACCTGGCAGGCAAGACCGTCTCGGTGCAGACCGGAACCACCTTCCTCGATGAGGTCAAGAAGGTCCCGGGCGTCAAGGACGTCAAGAACTTCCCGCAGGACACCGACGCGCGCGGCGCCATGATCTCCGGGCGTACCGACGCGTGGATCACCGACCCCGCGGTCGCCCGTGCCGCGCTGGTGGCCAACCCGGCTGCGGGTCTGAAGATCGGCGGCATGTTGTTCGTCGAGCGCAACGCCGCGGCCGTCGCCAAGGGCAACAAGTCGCTCGCCGGCGCATTCAACACCGCCTTGCAGGAAATGCTGGCCGACGGCAGCTATGCCGCGATCTCGAAGAAGTGGTTCAACGAAGACATCCGCTGCAAGTGATCTGCCGCAGGCCTACCTGCGCAGTCGCCCCCGAACCGACCCAAGCCGACGACACCCCCTCGGCGGGTGACGCCGACGGCGCCTCGAGTGCCAACAAAGGAGACGAATCATGGCAACCGCATTGAGAATCTGGCCCGCCGGCTGGAGCCGCCAGCAGCGCAGCTCGGCGACCATGCTGACCGCCTCGGTCATCCTGGTGCTGATCTTGTGGCTGATGGCGACCCCGATGTCGTGGGTGCCCGACCCGATCGGCAACAACGCGCAGTTCTTTGCCGAGGGCACGCGCGTGACGGTGCAGCTCACCGCCATCGCGGCGGTGCTCGGCGTGGTTATCGGCGTGCTCGCCGCTTTAGGCAAGACGTCGAAGTGGCCGCCGCTGCGGTGGATCGCGTCCGGCTACATCTGGGTCATCCGCGGCACGCCGCTGCTGGTGCAGGTGCTGTTCGTGTTCTTTGCGCTGCCGGTCATGATTCCGGCGCTGCAGCTGAGCGACTTCGTCTCCGCTTGCGTGGCACTGAGCTTCAACGTCGGTGCCTACAACGCCGAGGCCATCCGCGCCGGCCTGCTGGCTGTGCCGAGGGGCCAGATGGAGGCGGCACGCTCGCTGGGCCTGTCGAGCTGGTACACCTTCATCGACGTGACCTTTCCACAGGCCTTCAAGATCTCGCTGCCGCCGCTGGTCAACAACATCGTCGCGCTGCTGAAGGACTCGTCGCTGGCCTACGCGATCGGCGTGGTCGAGCTCACCAACGTCGGCAACCGCATCCAGGCCGCGACCTTCCAGCCGCTGCCGATCCTGCTGACCTCGGCATCGATCTACTTGCTGCTCACGACGGTGATGACCCAGATTTCCAATGCGGTCGAACGCCGCTTCGACGTGGAAGGACGCCAGCCATGAACCACGCTGCAAGCAATGGCGCTGCGGCGCCCCTGATCACCGTCGAGCGCGTCAACAAGCATTTCGGTCCGGCACATGTGCTGCACGACGTCACGACGCATTTCGATGCCGGCAAGGTCACCGTCATCCTGGGCGCCTCGGGCTCGGGCAAGAGCACGCTGCTGCGCATGCTCAACCGCCTGGAGCGCCACGACAGCGGTCGCATCGTCGTCGACGGCATCGAGGTCGACGACGACCTGAAGCACCTCGACGCGCTGCGCGCCGAGGTCGGCATGGTGTTCCAGCAGTTCAACCTGTTTCCGCACCTCACGGTGCTGGAGAACGTGATGCTGGCGCCGCGCCGCGTTCGCAAGACCCCGCGCGCACAGGCTGAAGCCAAGGCACTGGAACTGCTCGAGCGCGTGGGGCTGCAGGCCCACTCGCACAAGCACCCGTTCGCGCTGTCGGGCGGGCAGCAGCAGCGCGTGGCGATCGCGCGCGCGCTGGCGATGGCGCCGCGAGTGATGCTGTTCGACGAACCGACATCGGCGCTCGACCCCGAGATGGTCAAGGAGGTGCTCGACGTGATGAAGCAGCTCGCCGCCTCGGGCATGACGATGATCGTCGTCACGCACGAGATGGGCTTCGCGCGCGAGGTCAGCGACCGTGTGCTGTTTCTCGACAAGGGCTGCATCGCTGCCGACGCACCGCCCGAAGCGTTCTTCGGCACCCAGAGCAACGAGCGCATTCGTGCCTTTCTGGGCCAGATTTCAAAGTGATTCAACGACAAGACCAGGAGCCAAGATCATGATGTTCAACAAGACCGTTCTCGCCGCCGCCCTCGCAGCGGTTTTCGCCGCCGTGCCGTGCGCCCAGGCGCAGACAAGCAAGGAGTTCGATGAACTGCGCCAGGAAGTGAGGCGCCTGCGCGAGGAAGTCGCCGAGCTGAAGAAGAGCAAGCCGGCCGACGCCAAGGCGGCTGACGCCAGCGGGTTGAGCGAGCGCGTCGAGCAGCTCGAAATCAAAGCCAAGGACGCCGTGGTCGTGGGCGACATCGGCGGCGGATTCCGCATTCCGGGCTCGGAGACCTCCGTGCACCTGTACGGCTATGCCGAGGCGCACGCGATCCACGACTTCAACGCGACCGCGCCGGGCGACAACTTCACCAACCTGGCCGAACAACCGCTGTCCGGTTCCGGTGCCCTCAAGGGCAAGACGAAGCTGACGGCAGAGGCATCACGCTTCGGCTTCGAGACCGCGACGCCCACTGCGACCGGCCCATTCACCACCAAGCTGGAAATGGACTTCTATGCGTATTGCGGCTCCGAATGCAACCGCAACCGCCTGCGCCTGCGCCACGCCTACGGCGAATACGCCGGCTGGCTGGTCGGGCAGACCTGGTCTACCTTCATGGACCTGGACAACACCGCCGAAACGGTGGACTTCAACGCACAGCTCGGCGTGCCGTTCTCGCGCCGCACGCAGATCCGCTACACCTGGGGCGACACCAAGGCGGGCTACAAGTTCGTGTTCGCGGCCGAGGATCCGGAAGACCAGTTCGGCGGCGGCAGCGCCAACGAGCGCCTGCCGAACCTGGTGGCGCGCTTCGACAAGAGTTTCGACTGGGGCGGCCTCAACGTCCGGCTGCTGAGCCACGAGAAGCGCGACCCGGCCGGGTTCTCCAAGCGCGGCTACGGCATCGGCGCCGGCGGCAGCTACAAGCTGAGCGGCTCAGACATGTTGATGGCCACGGCAGCCAGCGTCAATGGCGACTTCGACAACATGATCGGATCGAACGGCTACCGTTCCGACGGCACGAAGTTCCTGTTCGACCGCAACCTGGGCGTCGCGCTGGGCTGGGCTCACACCGTCAATGACCGGCTGCGCACCAATGTGTCGTACGAGTTGAGCCGGGCCCATGTGAGCGACGAGTTCCTGGCCCTCGGCGATGCCAATCGCCGCCTGCAGCAGTTGCACGCCAACTTCATCTACTCGCCGATCAAGAATGTCGAGCTGGGGGCGGAGTTCGTCTGGGGCAAGCGCTCAACGTACCAGAGCGGCGACGGCACGATGTCGCGGTTCGACCTGATGGGGCGCTACTCGTTCTGACCGTTCCGACGGCTTGACGCCGCCGACGCGCGCTGCCGCAGCCACGACGCTGCGGCAGCGCGCGCTCTTTCAGTTGCCGAAAAAGTAGCGCTTCAGACCGGCCAGGATCATCTCGACCGCAATCGCGGTCAGCACCAGGCCCATCAGCTTTTCAAGCGCCGACACCACCGAGTCGCCGAGCAGCTTGCGGATGCGGTCGCACAGCATCAGCACAGCGCCTGACACCACCATCGCGCCAGCCAGCGCGGCAATCCATTCGACCATCCGCCCGGGCTGGCTCGACGCGAGCAACAGCACGGTGGCCATCGCCGACGGGCCGGCCAGCAGCGGCACGGCGAGCGGAAAGATCAGCGGCTCCTTGCCCTCGGGCGTGCCGTAGACGCCGCCTTCCTGGCTGAAGATCATGCGGATCGCGACCATCAGCAGGATCACGCCGCCGGCCACTTCGAGCGAGCGTTCCGACAGGCGCATCACGCGCAGGAAGGCGTCGCCGAAGAACATGAACGCGAACAACACGCCGAACGCAATGCCGACCTCGCGCACGGCAACCAGACGGCGCCGCTTCGGCGGCACGCTGCGCATGATCGGAATGAAGACCGGCAGGCTGCCCAAGGGGTCGAGCACGAGCAGCAGCAGGATGAAGGCGGAGAGAAAGCTGTGGTCCATGGGAGCGCGATTGTGCGCGCGTGACCTGGCGTCGAGTCGGTCGCGTCGCGCTGCTGCATCCGCAGCGGGTTTCCCCGCGTTGACCGTGGGGCCGCGCCGGCAAGAATCCCGCCGGTGCTCAACCCTCAGGACAGGCAAACATGAACAAATGGCTGAGACGTTCGTTGATCGCGGTCGTCACGCTCATCGTGATCGGCGCGGCCGGCTTGGCGCTGGGCGCCTACCTCGGAGACCGCAAGACGCAGCGTCACGTCGACGTGACGGTGAGCGCGGTCGCGGTTCCCAGCGACGCGGCCAGCCTGGAGCGCGGGCGCTATCTGTTCTCGTCGCGCGGTTGCGCCGAGTGCCATGGTGCCAACGGTGCCGGCCGCGAATTCATCAACGACGGCAAGAGCATGTCGGTGAAGTCGCCGAACATCAGCACCGGACCCGGCAGCGTCGTGGCAGCTTATTCAACCGTCGACTGGGTGCGAACGCTGCGCCACGGCGTGAAGCCGAACGGCCAGCCGGTGTTCATCATGCCCAGCGAAGACTACAACCGCCTGACCGACGCCGACGTCGGTGCGCTGATCGCCTACGCGAAGCAACTGGCGGCGGCCACCGGCAATGGCCTCGTGGCCAAGGTGCCCGCGCTGGTGAAGACGCTGTACGCCGCCGGGCTGATTCAAGACGCTGCCGAGAAGATTGACCATCGCCTGGCGTCGGCGGCTCCGGTGCCCGCGGCGGTCAGTGCGGAACACGGCGCCTATGTCGCCAACATGTGCATCGGCTGTCACGGTGCACACCTGTCCGGCGGCAAGGTTCCCGGCGGCCCGCCGGACTGGCCGCCCGCGGCCAACCTGACACCCGGTGACGGCAGCGTGATGGCACGCTACACGAACGGCGACCAGTTCGTCGCGATGCTGCGCAGCGGCAAACGGCCCGACGGCAGCGCCATCAACACTGCCATGCCGTTCGCGTCGCTGGGTGCACTCAACGACGTCGATGCGCAGGCCTTGTACCTGCACTTGAAGGCATTGCCGCCGGTGGCGGTGGGCAACCGCTGAAGGCTGCCGTTCGACATTTGCGCGGGTGCAGCGCGAAGGCGTTTGCGCTTGCCTTGACGCTGCACTATGTTTGGCTGGCATGACTTTGCCAAGCGGCGCCCGCGGCGCGGGAGGGCCCGGCGAGCACCACTGCGGCCGAGTCATGTGGCGGCCCGAAATTGGGGCCGTGCACGCTCGGCACCCATCTCGGCGGACGTGCGGGCTTCAGCGATTCGGGCTCTCAAGCGATGGCTGTGAAGGAGAGCAACATGCTCGGCGAAAGAATCGGCGAAGGTTCCGGCAAGGTGACTTCGCAAAGAGTGCTACCCAATCCGGGGGGCGGCCCGAAGATGGAAACCTCGTTCCAGGGCGTCGGATCGCTCCTGGGCGTGAACGAAACGGAGACCGCGACGTACAGCGCGGTGGCTCGGCCCGACGGTACCCTGTACGGCGAAGGCCAGGGCATCGTGATGAGCAAGGAAGGCGACGTGGCCACCTGGACGGGCCAGGGGGTGGGCACGCTGAAGAAGGACGGCGCGGTGAGCTATCGTGGTGCGGTCTATTTCCAGACAGCGTCTCCCAAGTGGGCGCGCCTGAACAGCCTTGCCACGCTCTTCGAGTACGAGGTGGATGCCCAGGGCAACACCCGCTCCCAGTTGTTCGAATGGAGGTAGCCCGGCACTGCGGCGCGCGATCCCCCAGCCGAGGGCAAGTCCAGCGCGCCGTGGTTCAAGGTTCTGTCCCGATGAGCACGAAACCTCGATGCCGGCGCTCGTTGTCGGCATCGAGCGTGTCCATGGCTGCGTAGAGGTCGGCAGTCTTCACCCACACCGGTGGGTACTTGTAGCGTGACACGTCGAGCACGAGGAATCGGTCGGAGTTTGCGTCATAGGCCGCCAGCGGCGAGATGTGCCCGCCGAGCTCCTGTCCCAAGCTGCGGCGCAGGTAGTTCACGACGACGTAGCGGCCGCGCACGCCCAGGTAGCGCGAAGCGCTCGTCCGAAAGTGTTCGACGCTGCTGCGGTCCGCGTGATGAACCTGCGCCGCGACCGCATACGTTCCCAGCAGCTCGCCGATCTGGTCGAGCGTCATCCCCTTCTTCAGCAGCACGGCCTGCGGAAGCACTCGCTCGGTCTGCTCGTTCAGCACGTTGTCCTGGGTGAAGGTCGTGAACGGCTCGATGCCCGGAGTTGCCGGCGCCGGCACACCGAGCGCGTTGAGCACCATGACCAGCGTCGCGACGCCGCAGTAGGCCTGATTCTTCTGCGTCACGAACTGGATGCTCAGCGGCCAGTAGGCCTGCCGCGCAGTGCTGTCGAGAAAGACTTGCGCCCCGGGGTCGCTGTCCAGGCTGATCAGCTTGTCGGGGAGCGGCAGCGTTTCAGCGGTCGCCGCTGCGGCGACAAGGCAAGCCGTAACCACGGCGGCCCGCAATGAGCCGAGGCGTGCACCCATGCCAGCTTCCCTTCAGTTCGAGCCGCCGTCCGCGGCGGCAACGGCGATCGAATGCACCACGCGCTGCGGATACGGAATCTGCACCCCTTCTGCGCTGAGCACCTCCAGCACGGCGAGGTTGACGTCGGATTTCACATTGCCCTGCCCGTTTTCCGGGTCGCCGATCCAGAAATTCAGAACCAGGTCCATGCCGTCGGCGGCGAACGCGCTGAGCTGCACGCCGGGCCCCGGATCACCGAGCACGCGCGGCACGCGGCGCAACGCCGCCTCCAGCTTGGGCTGCAGCGCCCGCACGTCGGTGCCGTAAGCCACCTGCACCGCCGTTGAGATCAACACCCGCCGGTCGGCCAGCGATGCGTTCTCGACCCGCGACGTGATCAGCATTTCGTTGGGCACGATGGCCTCGCGCCCGCCCAGCGAACGGATCACGGTGTAGCGGGTTCGGATGTCGGTGATGCACCCTTCGAAGTTGTCGACCTTCACCATGTCGCCGATGCGCAAGGAGCGTTCGGCCAGGATGACGAAACCGCTGACGTAGTTGGCCGCGATCTTCTGCAGGCCGAAACCCAGGCCCACGCCGAGCGCGCCGCCCAGCACGCTCAAGGCCGTGAGGTCGATGCCGGCGGCCGACAGTGCCAGCAGCAAGCCGATGAACAGCAGCAGAGCGCGGGTGGCGCTGGCGGCGATCTTGCGTATCGAGAGGTTGCTGGTCGTCGCACCCTTGATCAGGTTGGCCTCGATCGCCGCGGACAGCCACAACGCCAGCACCAGCACGACGATGGCCGACAGCGTGCCCTCGACCAGGTTGCGCAGCGAGATCTGCGAGGCGCCGAGCTTCCAGGTCACGCCGTCGAGCTCTTCCATGACCATCGGCAGCACGCCGGTGACCCACGTCACCACGCCGATCCAGGCCAGCCACGACACCGTGCGTTCGATGACGCGCATCGCCCGCGAAGTCGGGAACGCAGCGCTGAGCACGCGCACCGTGAGGCGGATCACCACCAGCGAGGTGAGCACCGGGATGACGAGTTTGAATACCGCCAGCGGTACGCCCCAGCTGGGCAGCAGGCCGCGCGCCCCGAGTGCGAGCAGCAGCGCCAGCACCGGAAACAGCACGCCGTCGATCACCCGCCGGCCGAACAGAACCGACGCAGGCTTGGTCTGGGTACCGCGCAACAAGCGCACCACCGCCCAGGCCAACGCCAGGCAGACGACGACGGCGGTGAGTTCGGTGGTGGCGCTGGGCCGGAACAGCGAGTCCGCGAGTTCGCGCAGCTCGGAGGCGGTCAGAAGTCGAGACATGGAGCGGCGGGATCGATGACGCTTTGTTGTGGGGTTTCGCGGAAGGCTCTCAAGCCACTTCGGCCAGCACGCGCAGGTGCGCCGCCACGCTGCGCGCCAGCGCGCTCAGGGCGTATCCACCTTCCAGACAGGAGACGATGCGCCCGTCCGCGTAGCGGTCGGCCACGTCCTTGACGCGCCGGGTCATCCACTCGTAGTCGGATTCCACCAGGCCGAGCTGGCCGAGCTCGTCTTCGCGGTGGGCATCGAAACCGGCCGAGATGAAGATCATCTGCGGGCGGAAGGCCTCGAGGCGCGGCATCCACATCGCCTCGATCATGTCGCGCACCTCGCCGCCGCGCGTGTAGGGCGGTATCGGCAGATTGACCATGTTGGTGCCCTTGGACACCGCGCCACTGTAGGGGTACAGCGGGTGCTGGAAGATGCTGACCATCAGCATGCGCTCGTCACCGGCGATGATGTCTTCGGTGCCGTTGCCGTGGTGCACGTCGAAATCGACGATCGCCACGCGCTTCAGCCCGCGCACGTCGAGCGCGTGGCGCGCCGCCACCGCCACGTTGTTGAAGAAGCAGAAACCCATCGCCTCGTTGCGCGTGGCGTGGTGGCCGGGCGGGCGCACGGCGCAGAAGGCGTTCTTGATCTCACCGTCGATCACCGCATCGGTGGCCGCCACGGCCGCGCCGGCGGCACGCAGCACGGCGCGCCAGGTGTCGGGACAGGCGACGGTGTCGGGGTCGAGGGCGCGCGGCTCGCCGCTGGCACTCACCTGCTCGAGCAGGTCCTTGAGCTCGGCGACGTAGCCGGCGCTGTGGGCCAGCTCCACGTCACGCAGGTCGACCTCCGGCGCCTCGCGAAAATCGAGCGCCACGTCGAGCCCGGTGGCGAGAAGATGGTCGTGGATCGCGTCGAGCCGCTGCGGGCACTCGGGGTGGCCGCGGCCCATGTCGTGGCGCCGACAATCGGGGTGGCTGTAGTACGCGGTGGACATCGTCTTTGCGCAAGCTGATTTTCGGGTAAGGTGAACTGCATGGCATCACCCTTGGCAACGCAACTCACCCGTCTCGTCGACCAGATTAGCACGATCATCGTCGGCAAACGCCCGCAAATCGAAGACTGCGTGGCCTGCCTGCTGGCAGGCGGCCACCTGCTGATCGAAGACGTCCCCGGCGTCGGCAAGACCACGCTCGCGCATGCGCTGGCGGTCTCGCTGGGCTTGCGATTCTCGCGCGTGCAGTTCACCGCGGACCTGATGCCGTCGGACCTGATCGGCGTCAGCGTCTACGAACGCAGCAAGGAGGCGTTCGTGTTTCACCCGGGCCCGGTGTTCGCACAGGTGTTGCTGGCCGACGAGATCAACCGCGCCGGGCCGAAGACGCAAAGCGCGCTGCTCGAGGCGATGGAGGAACAGCAAGTCAGTGTCGAGGGCGCAACGCGTGCGTTGCCGCGCCCGTTCTTCGTCATCGCCACGCAGAACCCGAACGACCAGCTCGGCACCTACGCGCTGCCCGAGTCGCAGCTCGACCGCTTCCTGATGTGCATCACGCTCGGCTACCCCGACCGCAGCAGCGAGCGGGCGCTGCTGGCCGGGAAGGACCGGCGCGAAGCCATCCAGAGCCTGCAGCCGGTGATGACGCCCGACGAGCTGCTCGCCGCGCAAAAGGCCGTGCTCGCGGTGCATGCGTCCGATGCCCTGCTCGACTACCTGCAGGCCTTGATCGCCGCCACGCGCTCGGGCCGCTGGTTCGTCGAGGGCTTGAGCCCGCGCGCCGGCATCGCGGTGCTGCGCGCCGCCAAGGCGCATGCTCTGCTCGACCAGCGCGACTACGTGGCGCCCGACGACATCCAGGCCATCCTCGCGCAGACGGTGGCGCACCGCTTGATGCCGATGGCCGGGGCCGGGCGAGGCCGCGCGGAGCAGGTGCGCGCGATGGTGCAAGCGGTGGCCTTGCCGTGAGTCGCGAGTCGTGGCCGCGCCGGCGCTTTCGCGCCTGGTGGCAAGCCCGCCTGCAGCGGTCCGACACGCTGCTGCTCACCCAGCGCAACATCTACATCCTGCCGACACGCGCGGGCTTCCTGTTCGCGGCCACGCTGATCACGCTGCTGCTTGCGTCGATCAACTACCAGCTCAACCTCGGCTATGTGCTGACCTTCCTGCTCGCGGGCAGCGGGGTGGTGTCGATGCAGCTCACCCACAACACGCTGCGCGGCCTGACACTGCACCTGAAACCCACCGCCTCCGTCTTCGCCGGTGACGCAGCGGTCTTGGAAGCGGTGCTCGCCAGCCCCGGCAGCGCACGCCACGGCATCGGCTTGCGCGTGGAGTCCGCCGGCGGCGCCACGCTGACCTGGGTCGACGTGCCCGCCGGCGGCCAGGCCACGGCCCACGTGAGCTTCGTGCCCACCGAGCGCGGCCGTCACGACCTGCCCACGCTGAGCGCCGAGACGCGCTTTCCGCTCGGCTTGTTTCGCGCCTGGACCGTCTGGCGGCCGGCCAGCCAGGTCTTGGTCTACCCCAAGCCCGAACGCCCGAGCGCCGGTCTGCCTGCCGCCCGGCTCGCCCCCGGCGGGCCGACGCGTGCGCGCAGCGCCGAAGGCGGAGAGATCGAGGGCGTACGCGCCTATCGGCGCGGCGACGCGCTGAAGATGGTGGTGTGGAAAAAGGCCGCCAAGGCTCTGGAAATCGGCGGTGAGCTGGTGAGCCGCGACACCAGCACGTCGGCCCACCATGAGCTGTGGCTGGAGTGGCAATCGTGCGGCGCGCTTGGCGCCGAAGAGCGCCTGTCGCGCCTCGCCGCGTGGGTGCTGGCGGCCGACCGGACCCACATCAGCTACGGCCTGCGCCTGCCGGGAATGGACGTGGCACGCGGGCAAGGCGCTGCGCATCGCCGCACATGCCTGGAGGCGCTGGCGCTGTGGCACTGAGCCTGTACTGGCCGAGCTGGCGTCACCTGCCGCGCGACGCGCGCGACACGCTGTTCCTGCTGTGCGTCATTGCGTGGACGGTCCTGCCGCATGTGTCGCACCTTCCGCTGTGGTGTTCCTTCCTCACCGCGGCGGTACTGCTGTGGCGCACGCGCATGGCACTCGCCAATGCGGCGCTGCCAAGCCGTTGGGTGGTGGTGGGCGTGCTGATCCTCGCCGCGGGGCTGACCTTGTGGTCGTTTCGAACCTTGCTCGGCCGCGAGCCCGGGATCACGATGGCGGTGGTTCTGATGGCGCTGAAGACGCTCGAACTGCGGGCGCGACGCGACGCGTTCGTCGTGTTCTTCCTCGGCTTCTTCATCATCCTCACCCACTTTCTGTACTCGCAGTCGCTGCCGGTGGCGGTCGCCATGCTGGTGTCGGTGTGGGGCCTGCTGACAGCGCTGGTGCTCGCGCACATGCCGGTGGGCCAGCCGGGGCTGCGCCAGGCCAGTGCGCTGGCCGCGCGCACTGCACTGCTGGGTGCGCCGATCATGGCCCTGATGTTCGTGCTGTTCCCGCGCATCGGCCCCTTGTGGGGCGTGCCGCAGGACGGAGTGCTGTCCACCGGGCTGTCCAACAGCATGCGCATGGGCTCGGTGGCCCAAATCGCACAAGACGACAGCATCGCGCTGCGTGTGCGCTTTCTGGGCCGCGTGCCGCCACCGCAGGCGCTGTACTTCCGCGGGCCGGTGCTGTCGCGTTTCGACGGACGCGAATGGCGGCCGCGCGCCACTGAGCCCTGGGTCGACCGGCGCGATGCCGCGCTGCGCGTGCGCGGCGATCCGGTGCGCTACGAGATGACGCTCGAACCATTGCGCGTGGCGGTGCTGCCGCTGATCGAAGCCAGCGCCACGACGCCAGAGCTCGAGGGCTACCGCGCGACCGCGCGCGACGACCTGCAGTGGACCACCGACCGCCCGGTGTTCGAGCGGCTGCGCCTCGAGGCCAGCGCCTACACGGACTTCCGCTACGGACCGCTGCGCCCGGTGGTCGCGCTGCAGGACGATCTCGAGCTGCCGCCCGACTACAACCCACGCACGCTGGCGTGGGCCGCCGCGCTGCGCCGCGACCCGCGTTTCGCGCGGGCCGATGTGCGCGCGTTGGCCGATGCGGTGCTGGCCCACATCCGCAGCGCCGGCTTCAGCTACACGATGGCGCCCGGCCTCTATGGCGAGGATGACCCGCACAACGCCATCGACGAGTTCTGGCTCGATCGCAAGCTGGGCTTCTGCGAACACTTCGCCGCCGCGTTCGTGGTGGTGATGCGTGCGATGGACGTGCCGGCGCGCGTGGTCACCGGCTACCAGGGCGCCGATCGGCTGCCGGTCGACGGCTACTACGTCGTGCGCCAGAGCGCCGCGCACGCCTGGGCCGAATACTGGCAAGCGGGCGTGGGCTGGGTGCGTGCCGACCCGACTGCCGCCGTCGCGCCGGACCGCATCCTGCGCAGCCGAACGCTCGCTCCGACCCCGGGCCTGATGGCCGGCGCATTGGGCACGATGAGCCCGGAGATGCTCGCACAACTGCGCAGCGCCTGGGAGGCGCTGAACAACCGCTGGAACCAGTGGGTCATGAACTATTCGCGCGGACAGCAGCTGGACTTGTTGAAGAACCTCGGGTTCAAGTCACCGAGCTGGGAAGACCTGTCGCTGCTGCTGATCAGCGCGTTGAGCTCGCTCGCACTCGGGGGCGCCGCGTGGGCCTGGTGGGACCGGCGCCGCGTCGACCCCTGGGTGCGCCAGATGGAGCGGCTGCGCCGCGCGCTGCACGCGCTGGGCATCCAGGCCGCGCCACACGACGCCCCGCGCACACTGGCAACGCGGGTGCGGGCGACCCTGGGGGCCACCGCGGATGCGCTGGTCGACATGCTGTACACCGTCGACCGCCAGCGCTACAGCCGCGTCGCGGCGTCACGCCCCGATGCCACGCTGACGCGGCATTTCGTCGCGACCGCGCGCCATCTGCTGCGCGCTCGATAATGGCCGCATTGCCGTTTCACACGCTCTCATGTCGCAGTACCGCAGGCCGCACCTGTTCATGCTCGGTGCCATCGCGCTGGCGCTCACGCTGATCCAGCCACCGGCGTTTGCCAAGAAGAAGAACACGGTGCGCGTCGCCCGCTCGGACAGCGCGCCCGACAGCGTCACCTACGGGCAGCGCGAAGACGTGATGCGCTTTGGCGCCGAGCTGGCCGAGCGACGCGGCCTCGATTCGGCCTGGGTGCAAGCGGCGCTGGCCGAATCGCGTTTCATCCCCAACGTGGCCAAGTTCATCATGCCACCACCACCCGGAACGGCGAAGAACTGGGCGGCCTACCGCGCGCGCTTCGTCGAACCAACCCGGGTGAGTGCCGGCGTCGCCTTCTGGAACGCCAACGAAGCCTGGCTGCGCCTGGCCGAAGAGCGCACCGGCGTGCCGCCGGAGATCATTGTCGGCATCGTCGGCGTGGAGACGCTGTACGGCCAACGCATGGGCGAGTTCCGCGTCATCGACGCGCTGGCCACGCTGGCCTTCGACTTCCCCGCCGGGCGGCGCGACCGCAGCGCCTTCTTTCGCGACGAGCTCGAAAGTTTCTTCGTGCTGTGCGCGACCCAAGGCACCGATCCATTGGCGTTGAAAGGCAGCTACGCCGGCGCGATTGGCATGCCGCAGTTCATGCCGTCGAGCATCAACCAGCATGCGGTCGATTTCGATGGCGACGGCCGCATCGACCTGCAGCACAGCAGCGCCGACGTGATCGGCAGCATCGCGACCTTCCTGGCCCATGCCGGCTGGCAACCCGGGCTGGCCACGCACTTCGACGTGGCCGCGCCGGTCGACGCGAGCGAGCGCGCCGCGCTGCTCGTGCCCGACATCCTGCCGCTGTTCAGCCCGCAGGAGTTCGTCGAACACGGTGCCGCGCTCGGCGACGCCGCGCTGGCCACGGAAAGCAAGCTCGCGCTGGTCGAACTGCAAAACGGCGAGGCCGCCCCGAGCTATGTGGCGGGTACCACCAACTTCTACGCGATCACGCGCTACAACTGGTCAAGCTACTACGCGATGGCGGTGATCGCGCTGGGGGAGGCGGTGAAGCGGCAGCGCTGAAGCGGTCGTCACGCCGGAACCGGCGCCAGCATCAGGGCTGTCACCGCGATGGCCACAGCGAAGACGATCCACGCGAGCGAGGGCCAGGGTCTGCGCAGCGAGTCATGGTCGAGGGCTTGGTCGGATTGCGGCGTCATGGCGTATCTCCAGCTTGCCTTGAAGGGGCGGCCCGGCGACGGCATCGCGGGGCTTCAGCTGGAAATACGGGGTGGTGGCGTCAAACCGGACAGGCGGTCGACATGTGCGTGCGTCGCTCCAACCGGCCGACCGGCAAACGCCAGTCGGCCACGGCGGCCACCTGGACGCTCAGTTATCTCTTCGAACCAGTCTGGGCCTTCGATCCAAAGAACCGCTTGCAAAGCCAGCACGCCAGCAGTGCGCCCAGCAAGCCCCCGGCGAAACCGCCACCGAAGGAATAGAGAAGGATGTGGGGAGTACCCTCGGCGTATGCGGCGAGAGGTGTCGCAAGCAGCACGGCGGCGGATAGGTTGGTTGCTGTTTTCATAAGCACTCCTGGTTGTCAACTAAAGAAGTCGATAGGCGGGTGTTTGCCGATGCTGGCACGACCCTTGGAATGGTCGACGGCTTGCTCAGCGTGCGTGTCAGATACGGCCATTCGTTCGAGACCGTTCTGCAACTCCTTGACTCGGCGATAGGTTGGAGCATCAACGCCCATGGCTTTGCGCAACACAGGCTCTGAATACTCCACAACGGCAAGCGCCTCCTTGCCACGCCCCAACGCGTCGAGTGCTAGAGCCACGTTGAGCGAGAGCAAGCAGGTCACAGGATCATCAGCACCAAGCAGTTGGGACAGATCGTCGTGTGCAGCAGATAAGCGTGGAAGCGCGTCGCCGGCACGCCCTCGCTGCAGGAGGGCAACACCCTCGAGGGCCTTGGCAATTGCGCCCAGCGTCGTTGTAGGTACCGAGCCATCATTCCGACGCTGCACCACCACCGCCTTTTGTATCCACTGTTCGCCTTCAGCGACATCTTTCGCCCGAAGCCTTGCCTCAGCCAGAGCCAATAGTGCCCTGGTCTTGAAGCTTGGACCGAATGCAGCTCCAGCGCTGGACTCGACAAGGGATCTGACCCGTTCGAACGATGCAGCTTGCCGGACTGGCGATCCGGTGGCCGAGTCGACCTTCAGGATCAAAAGCAGAGTATCCGCGCCCAATGCCGGTGATTTCTGATCGTCCGCAATTGCCTCAAGCGATGGCAAGTCTTCGGACACAGCCGGCGCCATTCCCAATCGCAGCATGATGTTCGCCTTTCGAAACATCAATTCCTTGCACTCCGCGTGATTTGGCCCCACGTCCGAAACACACTTCGGCAGGGCGGCGAGAACTTGATTCAGCGACTCGGCAATGTGGCCGGCAATCAGCAACAGGTCGGCCCGATCTCTGGCCAGTGAAGCCGACTCTCTTGCGTCGAACCCGCTGCTCCTTGCGGCTGCCGCTTCGAGCTGCTGCAGCAACCGCAATGCCCCATCAAAGTTGCGCAGTCGCTGTTCGCAAAATATCTGGCCGCGCAACGCATCCATGGTCCTTACGTGATTCGGCCCAAACGCTTTCAGCGCTTGCTCGTAGCTCTGTTCAAACAGTGCCTTCGCGTGCTCCATCTCGCCGCCGACAACGGCAATCCAGCCCGCAACCTGACTCAAACGAGCGTTCAACTCCGCGTCGTTATGGGGCCGATCGGGGACGTCCTTGGCTTGTTGCAAAGCCGTCTGCGCGAGCGTGACGTTGCCCATCCGGATAGCCGAGTTGGCTTGCTCACTACGAGCCAACGCGGCTTCGCGCGGCATGCCAAGTTGCCCGTAGATACGAGCCGCGTCAGCGAACGTACTGTCAGCGCCGACATATTCGCCCATGTCTTCCTGAATGGTGGCAATGCCCTGCAGCAGTTCCGCCTGAAGACGTGGCTGTGCCGCCAATCGAGTCAGAAGATCCTTCCTCCCGGTCTCAAGCAATTCCCTCGCCGTGATGTCGGCCCCACGCGCCTTTTCCTGGTCCGCTCGCTTGAACAAGCTCAGCATGAAGTCACGGGCCGCTACAGCGCGGGCCGACTCCTCTCGCGCCTGGACGGCGAACACCACCGCGACAGCCGCCGCGATGGCCAATGACAAAACCGCAGCAACCCCCAACCCCACGCCGAGTTGATGACGTGCCGCGAACTTTCCCAGTCGGTACCATGCCCCCGGAGTCCGTGCCAGCACCGCCTCGCCAGCCAACCACCGATCCACATCGGCCAACACCGCATCGACTGATGAATACCGCGCCGCCGGCAGCTTCGAGAGGCAGCGCAGCGCCACCGCGTCCAGTTCCGGTGACAAAGCCCGCCGCAAACCCTTCACGCTCATCTCACGCGCCTGCGCGCTGGCCAGCGTCAGCGCACGCCGGCTCGGTGCACGCGGCTCGATCTCCAGGATCGCGTGTTCGAGCTGCGCCGCCGAGTCCACCTTCAACTCATACGGCCGCTCGCCGCAGATCAATTCGTAGAACACCACGCCGAGCGAATACACATCGCAGGCCGTCGTGAGCGGCTGGCCGGTCAACTGTTCGGGGCTGGCATAGCGCGGTGTCAGCGAGCGGCCGGCCTCGCGCGTGAGCTCGGTCTCGGGCATCGCGCCGCCTTCGGCTTCGAGCAACTTGGCAATGCCGAAGTCGAGCAGGCGCACTTCGCCTTGCGGCGTGACGAGGATGTTCGCCGGTTTCAGGTCACGGTGAATCACCAGGTTGGCGTGGGCATGTTGGACCGCCAGCAGCACCTGCCGGAACAGCTTCACGCGCTCGCGCAGCGTGAGCCGCTGTGCATCGCAGAAATCCGAAATCTGCTGGCCTTCGACGTATTCGAGCGCCAGCCAGGCCTGGCCTTCCTTCGTCACGCCGGCGTCGAACAACCCCGCGATGTTCGGGTGCCGCAGCGTCGCGAGGATGTCGCGCTCGCGGTCGAAGCGCACCGCGAACGACTCGCGCCCCGGGCGGGCGTAAGGCAGCTTCATCGCCACCTGCCGCTTGAACGCGCCGTCGTCACGGTCGGCGAGCCAGACCTCGGCCATGCCGCCTTCGCCGAGCGGGCGGCTCAGGCGATAGGGCCCGACGTGGCTGCCGGCAAGCCAGCTGGTGGCCTGCGGCGCATCGAACCGCGCCAGCGTGGGCAAGGTGTGCAGGAAGTCGTCGGTCTCCAGGTGACGGCGGGCGTCGAGCATGCGCTGGAGCTGCGGCAGCAGTGGGTGGCCCTGCCGTTCGAGCTGCGCCAGCCAGGCCGCCAGCTCGTGCGCGGGCAGCGCGTCGGCCTCCTCGTAAAGCGCCGACAACGCGGACCATTGCTGTTCCGGCGTGTGGTTCATTCAGCGCAGGCAAGCAGCTTGCATAGGGACTTGCATCTTAGGTGGGCATGCAGCGCAAGGGAATCCCGAATTTGAACCGCCACCCCCGTTCGCAGCACCCGCCCGAATGTGCTTACGAATTGCGTTTGCCAAAGCGGACAATGCGCGGTCACACTTCCCGCACAGCCGTGGTTCTTCGATGCCACTCCAGACCTCGCCCGACCTGCCGCCGATCACCTTGCTGCTGCGCCGCGCCACGCAGGGCGACCGCGCAGCGCTCGACGAGGTGTATGCGTCGCTGTACCCCGAGCTGCGCCGCGTGGCGCGCTCGCGGCTGCGCAGCCAGGGCCGTGCGGAATCGCTGAACACCACGGCACTGGTCCACGAAAGCTTCGTGAAGCTGGTGAACACCAGCGGCCTGCGGCTCGAAGACCGGCATCACTTCTTCGCCTACGCCGCCAAGACCATGCGCAACATCATCATCGACACCGCGCGCGAACACCGGGCCGAAAAGCATGGCGGCGGCGCCGAGCATGTCACGCTCGGTGGCGACGACGCGTTGCAGGTGGCCGATGCCGGCGCCAGCGCAGAACTGCTGCGCGTGAACGACGCACTGCTCGAACTCGAAACGCTCGACCCGGACCTGGTTCAGGTCGTCGAGATGCGCTACTTCGGCGGCTACAGCGAGCGCGAGATCGCCGAATTCCAGGGCGTCACCGAGCGCACCGTGCGCCGGCGCTGGGAAAAGGCACGGGCGTGGCTGTACGTGTCGCTGGGCGGCAACGGCCAGCCGGCCCCCGAAGCCCCGTGACCCGGCGGCCCCCTGGCCGTCACTCCCGCAGACAGACTTCGATCCACTCATGCAACTGCGGGTCGGCCGGCAGGCCTTCGACCACGTCGAGCCCTTGCCGCAGCTCCCGGCTGGACTCGTGCCAGCCGGCCCCACCCGAGGCGTCGCTCGGTCCCGGCGGGCGCAAGGCGCCAAGCGTGCCTTGCGATGCACGTGACGAACGAAAGCATGAACCGGATGCCGGCAAGCGGAACGTCAATTGAGCCATCTCTCCCCCTGTGTGTTGTGCGAGGGAGTTTTGCCGCCGCGAGGCGGCACGCCCATCCCGAAAAGGGTGGGCCGGGGCGCGCCAAGCGCACCCCATGAAGTGCCCACCGAAAAGGGGGGCTCCGCCGACGCTCAGGTGGCCGGCGTCACGCTGACCGAGACATCCATCTCCTGGGCACCACCACCGAGGATCACGCCGCGCAGCGGCACCACATCGGCGAAATCGGCGCCCCAAGCGAGGGTGATGTAGCGCGCATCGACACGCTGGTCGTTCGTGGGGTCGAACTCGACCCAGCCGAGTGCCGGCGCATACGCGGCCACCCAGGCGTGTGACGCGTCGACGCCCATCAGCCGCGGCTGGCCGGGCGGCGGCTCGGTCAGCAGGTAGCCCGACACATAGCGCGCCGGCAGCCCGTGGCCGCGCAGGCAGGCCAGCATCAGATGGGCAAAGTCCTGGCAGACGCCTCGCCTTTGTTGCAGCACCTCGTCGACCGAGGTACTGACCGTGGTGGCATGCGGGTCGAACTCGAAATCGGCGTGGATGCGGTGCATCAGCTCGTTCACCGCCTCCAGCCAGCCGCGGCCGGGCTGCAGCGACGGCGCAGCGTACAAGCGTGCGCCCTCCGACAGCGGCACCAGCGGCGTCGGCTCGCTCATGCGCGCCGCGCCCAGCTCGCCCAGACGCGGGTCGCGCGCAACGGCGTCGCGCACCGTTTCCCAGCTGTCGCCGTGGGCCGGCGGCGCGGGCCGGTTCGCCACTTCGACAACGCAGTGCATGCGCACCCGCAGCACCCGGTGCGCGCCGTGCAGCCCGAAGTGCGTCACCGTGTTGCCGAAGCTGTCGGGTGCGTCGTGCCGCTCGTCGGCCGGCGGGTCGATGGCCAGGGAATGCGACAGCAGCTTCTGCCACGGCAACGAGCGCGGCGTCAGCCGGGCCAGCTGCCACGACTGCGAGACCGGCGTCGTGTACGCGTAGCGCGTCTCATGCTCGACGCTGTAGCGTTCAGCAGCCATCACGCGACCAGCGACAGCACGCTGCGCGACGCTGCGTGCGAGAAGAACTTCAGGCTCAGTTCGTCGGACGCTGCCAGTGCAGCGCGGTGCAGCAGATCGAGGGCCTGCGCCAGCGCCTCGCTCTCGGGGTGAAGGTCGTCGGGCGTCAGGCGGCGCAAGGCGGCATGGGCGGGGTTCAGCACGTCGCTCGCGAACCGACCATGGGTCAGTTCGAGCTTGGCGATGTACTCGGTCAGGCCCTTCATCTGAAACGCCAGCGAGCGCGGGTTGGCCTCGTCGCGCAC
Organism: Piscinibacter sp.; assembly: GCA_041496605.1. Taxonomy (GTDB): domain Bacteria; phylum Pseudomonadota; class Gammaproteobacteria; order Burkholderiales; family Burkholderiaceae_C; genus Albitalea. The sequence goes on along the minus strand of JBGQEX010000010.1, from coordinate 20,580 downwards.
CAGCAGATCCAGCACCGGAAGCCACTCCGGCGCCACCAGGTAGCGCGAGCGGTAGGTCACGCTCGAGTCGGCCAGGTCGAGCAGCCAATCGAGGCCGTGCGCACGGCCTTCGCGCGTGGCCACTTCGAGCACCGTGCACAGGGTGGACAGGCGCTCGATGCGCCGCCCCATCGACAGGAAGCGCCAGCCGGTGCCGCGCGTCATGCCGTCGAGCACGAAGCCCGACAGCGTCATCAGCGACGTGACGGCGCGGTCGAGCCAGCCCAGGGCCAGCGGCAGCGAGGCACCACGCTGGAACACCGGGTCGCCGATCAGTTGATTCAGCGTTCGCCAGTTGTCGGCTGACATGCGGTCGCGCAGGTTGAAGGCCACCCGCGCGAGCTGCGTGAAGCGCTCGCTCAAAGCCTCCTCGGGGTGCGTGGCCGCGCGCAGCAGGTCGACGCCCGGGTCGTCGGTCGTCTCGATGAGGCCGAAGCGCTGGGCCAGTTCCAAGGCCGGCGCGATGCCGTCGACCTCGTCGGCGCTCTCGTCCAGCACACCGCCGATCGCCACCCGCAGCAGCCGCACGATGGAGTCGCAGCGCTCGCCGTAGCGGCCGAACCAGAACAGGTTCTCCGCCGTGCGCGACGGCAGGTTGGCGCGTGCGCTCACCAGGTCTTCGGGCCGGATGGTGCGGCTGAGCAGGGAGAACGACGGGTTCACCGGTGCATCCGACAGCACCCAGGTGTCCTTGGAGCGCCCGCCGCGCTGCATGGCGATGCCGCGCGAGTGCCCGGCGGGAGCCACGCGCGTCAGGCCGCCGGGCATCACGCGGTAACCGTCGGGCGTGGCGACCGCGAACACGCGCAGGCCGACGTTGCGCGCGTGCAGCTGCTCGGACAGCGGACCCGGCCCATGCTCCAGCACCGGTGCCTGCGACACGTTGACCCATTCCTGCGCCACGTAGCGTTGCGGCCGCACCGCGACGCGACCGCGCAGCAGCGCGCGCTCGTCGGCCGACAGGTCGGCGCCGAACGCCACCCTGTCGCCGCTGGCGCGGTCCAGCGGCTTGATGAGCACATGCTCGAGCCGTTCCCAGGCGTCGGCCAGCGCGGCCGGCTCGCCCAGCCACCAGGTGGCCACCGAGGGCAGCTTCAGCGGCTCGCCGAGCAGCGCTTCACTCAAGGCCGGCAGGTAGCCGAGCAAGGCGCCCGATTCGAGCACGCCGGAGCCGAGCGCGTTGGCGAGCATCACGGTGCCGCGGCGCGCGCAGTCGGTGAGGCCGGGCACGCCGAGCGCCGAGTCGGTGCGCAGTTCAAGCGGGTCGCAGTAGTCGTCGTCCTGCCGGCGCAGGATGGCATGCACACGCTGCAGGCCCTCGACCGTCTTCATCCACACGCGGCCGTTGCGCACCGTGAGGTCGCTGCCTTCGACGAGCGCAAAGCCGAGGTAGCGCGCCAGCAGCGCGTGCTCGAAATAGGTCTCGTTGTAGGGGCCGGGTGTGAGCAGCACGACCTGTGGCGCCCCGTCACCGCGCGGCGCCCAGCGCAGCAGCGAGTCGCGCAGTGCAGCGAAGAACGACGCCAGACGCTGCACATGCAGCTCGCGGAACATCTGCGGAAACACGCGCGAGACGACGAGCCGGTTTTCCAGCGCGTAGCCCGCGCCGGACGGCGCCTGCGTGCGGTCGCCGGTGACCCACCAATGGCCATCGGGCGAGCGCGCCAGGTCGGCCGCATAGTGGAACAAGTGGATGCCGCCGGGCGGGCGGATGCCCTGCGCCTGGTGCAGAAAGCCGCTGTGGCCGAACACCGTGGACGGCGGAATGGCACCCGAGCGCAGCAAATCCTGCGCGCCGTAGAGGTCGACCAGCACACGGTTCAACAACTCGGCGCGCTGGGCGATGCCGGCCTCGATCTCGTCCCACTCGCCGGCCGACAGCAGCAGCGGCAACGGATCGACCTCCCACGGCCGATCGGCGCCCTGCGGATCGGCGTAGACGTTGTAGGTGATGCCGTTCTCGCGGATCTCGCGCTCCATCAGCGACAGCGTGTCGGTGACCTGCGGACCTTCGCGCGCGGCCAGCGAGCGCAGGAAGGCGTCCCAGTGCGGGCGCGGCGAATTCGGCCCGGCCAGCAACTCGTCGTAGCGGTCGTGCAGGGCGGAATAACCGGAGAGCAGCTTGTTCAGCATCGATGACGTGCGTCGCAGGTGACGGCCGCCATTGTGGTGGATGGCGCGGCCCTGCCCTATGTCGCTGCGCGCCGCAGGTCGAGCGTGAACGGAAAGTTCGGGTTGCGCTCGTCTTTGGGCACCACCATCGTCCCCGGCGTGTGGCCGATGCGGAAGAAGCGCGCGAGGCGCCGCGCTTCGGCCTCGTAGGCGTTGATCGGGAATTTGCTGTAGCTGAGTCCGCCGGGGTGCGCCACGTGGTACTGGCAGCCGCCCATCGAGCGGCTCATCCAGGTGTCGACCAGGTCGAAGGTCAGCGGCGCGTGCACGTCGATGGTCGGGTGCAGGGCCGAAGCAGGGTTCCACGCCCGGTAGCGCACCCCGGCGACGAATTCACCGACGCGTCCGGTCGGCTGCAGCGGCACCACGCGGCCATTGCAGGTGAGCGCATGGCGGTCGCCAACCAGCCCCGTGACCTTGAGCTGCACGCGCTCGACCGACGAATCGACGAAGCGAACCGTGCCGCCCGGCGCACCCTCCTCGCCCATCACATGCCAGGGTTCGAGCGCGAGCCGCAGTTCCATGTCGACACCGCCCGTGTTGAAGTCGCCCAGGCGTGGAAAACGGAAGTTCAGGTGCGGCGCGAACCAGTCGGCGTCGAGCTTGTAGCCGAAGGCGTTGAGTTCCTCGACCACGTCGCACAGGTCTTGCCACACGAAGTGCGGCAGCATGAAGCGATCGTGCAGTTCGGTGCCCCAGCGCTTGAGGCGCGCCGGCCGGTACGGTTCGACCCAGAAGCGCGACACCAGCGCACGCATCAGCAACTGCTGCGTCAGGCTCATGCGCGCATGCGGCGGCATCTCGAACGCGCGCATCTCGAGCAGGCCCAGGCGCCCGGTGGGCCCGTCGGGCGAGTACATCTTGTCGATGCAGAACTCGGCGCGGTGCGTATTGCCGCTCACATCGATGAGCAGATTGCGCATCATGCGGTCGATCAGCCACGGTGGGCATGGGCCGTCTTCGCCCGTGCTCACGCGCTGCAACTCGGCGAACGCGATCTCGATCTCGTAGACCGAGTCGTTGCGCGCTTCGTCGACGCGCGGCGCCTGGCTGGTCGGGCCGATGAACAGCCCCGAGAACAGGTAGGACAGCGCCGGGTGGTTGTGCCAGTAGCCGACCATGCTCGCCAGCAGGTCCGGGCGGCGCAGGAACGGCGAATCACCCGGCGTTGCGCCGCCGAGTACGAAGTGGTTGCCGCCACCGGTGCCGGTGTGGCGCCCGTCGAGCATGAACTTCTCGGTCGACAGGCGCGTCTCGTGCGCCGCCTGGTACAGCGTGGTCGTCTGGTCGACGAGCTCTTGCCAGCTGTGCGCCGGGTGGATGTTGACCTCGATGACGCCGGGGTCGGGCGTGACGCGCAGGATCGTCAGCCGCGGATCCCTCGGCGGCTCGTAGCCTTCCAGGATGACCGGCAGCTTCAGCGCGAGCGCGGCGTCTTCGACTGCGGCGACGATCTCCAGATAGTCTTCGAGCGCCGAGGTCGGCGGCATGAAGACATAGAGCCGGCCATCGCGCGGCTCGGCGCACATCGCGGTGCGCGTGACCCACGCGGCGGATTCGAACGCCGCCGGGGCGCGCGGTGCGCTGGCGGCACCCATGCCCGCCAGCTGCACCTTGGGTTCGGCGGGGCTGCGCCGCGGCGCGTAGACCGGCAGCGGCGCGAAGGTCTGCGTCGGGTCGGGCGCGTGGGTGTAGGGGTAGTCGATGTCGCGCACCCACGGCTGCGAATCGAGCGGCAGGCGATAACCGAGCGCGGAGTCGCCGGGCACCAGGTAGCAGCGCTTGCTGCGCAGGAACCACGGCCCGCTTTGCCAGACCGCCGGGCGCGCCGGGTCGCGCCCCACCGGCAGCACGTGGCCCACCACCTTGTCGAGGCCTTGCTCGAACACCTGGCGCAGCCGTTCACGCTCCAGCGGATCGGCCAAGCGCGCGTCGAACGGGTCGACGTTGCTCGGCAGCTTGCGTTCGCGCCACAGGTAGTACAGGGTGTCCTCGTGGGCCGGGAACACGTACTGCGGATCGAGCCCCAGGCGTTGCGCGACCGTCTGAAGGAAGCGCTGCGCGAGTGCCTCGGTCGCGGCGTAGTGCTCTCGCTCGCTGCCGAACAGCTGCGGGTGCGTCCACAGCGGCTCGCCGTCCTTGCGCCAGAACAGGTTCAGCGACCAGCGCGGCAATTGCTCGCCGGGGTACCACTTGCCCTGGCCGAAGTGCAGCAGCCCGCCGTCGCCGTACTTGGCGCGCAGCTTGTCCATCAGGTCGGCGCTGAGCACACGCTTGGTCGGGCCCATCGCATCGGTGTTCCACTCGTCGCCGTCGCGGTCGTCGACCGACACGAAGGTGGGCTCGCCGCCTTGCGTGAGGCGCACGTCGTTGCGCTGCAGGTCGGCGTCGACGCGGTCGCCCAGGGCCTCGATGTCGGCCCACTGCGCATCGGTGTAGGGCAGCGTGACGCGCGGCGCCTCCCAGATGCGCGTGACCTGCATGTGGTGCTCGAACTCGGTCTTGCATTCCTCCAGTGCACCGGTCACCGGCGCCGCCGACGACGGTTCGGGCGAGCAGGCGAGCGGGATGTGGCCCTCGCCGGCCAGCAATCCCGACGTCGGGTCGAAGCCGATCCACCCGGCACCGGGCAGGAACACTTCGCACCAGGCATGCAGGTCGGTGAAGTCGACCTCGGTGCCGCTCGGCCCGTCGAGCGACTTCACGTCGCTCTTGAGCTGGATCAGGTAGCCCGACACGAAGCGTGCCGCCAGGCCGAGGTGGCGCAGCAGTTGCACCAGCAACCAGGCCGAATCACGGCACGAACCGCTTTGATTGACCAGCGTTTCCTCCGGCGTCTGCACGCCGGGCTCGAGGCGGATGAGGTAGCCGATGTCTTTTTGCAGGCGCTGGTTCAACGCCACCAGGAAATCGGTGGTTTGCCGCTTCTCGCGCGGGACGCTGTCGAGGAGTTTCTTGAACGCCGGCGTCAGCGGCGCCTTCACCCGATACGGCGCCAGCTCATGCGCGAGCGCCGGCTCGTAGTCGAACGGAAAGTTTTCGGCCGCCGGCTCGAGGAAGAAGTCGAACGGGTTGAGCACCTACATCTCGGCCACCAGGTCGACCTCGATGCGAAACGCGGTGGTCTTGTCGGGGAACACCAGGCGCGCCAGGTAGTTCGACTGCGGGTCCTGCTGCCAGTTGATGAAATGCGTGGCCGGCTCGACGCGCATCGAATAGCTCAGGATCCGCGTGCGCGAATGCGGTGCCGGGCGCAGCCGCACGACCTGCGGGCCGAGCGCGATCGGCCGGTCGTAGCGGTAGTGCGTGACATGGTTGAGCGCGACGTGAATGGACATGCAAGGGCTCCCGGATCAGGCTACGTCGGTTTTCTTGGTAAACGCGTCAGACCGGCCGAATTTCGACCTTCACCCGCATCGATTCCTCGCCCCCGCCGCTACGTATGCCGCGGATCGGCAGGCACGCAGCATAGTCGGGGCCGACCGCCAGGCGAACGTGGCGCTCGTCCATCAGGCAGCCGTGCGTGATGTCCACGCTCAGCCAGCGGCGTTCGGCCACGTCGACGCAGATGTCGACCCAGGCATGGCTGGCCAGCGCCGGGGCGCAAGGAGCGTAGAAATAGCCGCTGACGTAGCGCGCCGGGATACCCTGCGCGCGACAGGCGGCGATGAACACATGGGCCTGGTCCTGGCACACGCCGGCGCCGAGCGCGAGCGCCTCGAGCGCGTCGGTATGAACCGTGGTCGCACCGATGCGGTACGGCACGCGTTCGCGCACCTTGCGGGCGAGCGCCATCGCGCCATGGGCGTCGGCGCCGTCGGCCAGCGGCTCGCGCGCGAGTTCGGCCAGCAATGCATGCTGCGGTGTGAGCGCGGTCGGGCGCAGGTACATCTGCGGCGGCGGCACACCAGGTGCGTCGACGAGCCGCGGCGAGGCGTGCGTTTCCACGCTGCCGCCGGCGCGGATCGCGCCGCGATAGGTGCGGCGAGCCAGACTCCAGGTGTGGGCATCATTGCCATAGCCGTCGCGCTCGGCGAACAGCTTGCCCGGCGCGTGCAGCGCCCAGTCCAGGACCGTCTGGTGCGCGCTCGCTTGGGGCGTGAGCCGGATCGATTGCAGGGCATAGCGCAGCGCCGCGCTGTACTCGTAGTGCGTCTCGTGATGGATGCTGAGTTTCATGCCTCGACAGGCACGAGAAAGTCGCGGCTGATGCCCACGCCGAGCGTGCCGACGCGCTCGAGAAACTGCGTCAGGTAGGCGTGCAAGCCGGTGGCGAGGATCTCGTCGATGCGGCCGTACTGCAGGTCGGAGTGCAAGCGCCCTGCGCGGCGCAGCGTCTCGCTCGACTGCTCGTTGGCAACCATGCGCAGGTTGGCCACCACCTCCTGCATGCACGCGGCCAACGAGCGCGGCATGTCGTGGCGCAGGATCAGCAGTTCGGCCACCTTCTCGGGGCGGATCACATTGCGATAGGCCTTGCGATAGACCTCGAAGCCCGACACCGATCGCAGGATGGCCGACCAGTGATAGAAGTCGTACTCCATGTCCTTGCCGCTGGCGCTCGCGTTGGCATTCCCATTCCCGTTGCCCTGGGTGGCGCCGAAGTACTCGCTTTCGACGGCGTGGAATTTCACGTCGAGCAGGCGCGCGGTGTTGTCGGCACGCTCGAGGAAGCTGCCGATGCGCAGGAAGTGAAAGGCTTCGTCCTGCAGCATCGTGCCCACCGTGACGCCGCGCGACAGATGCGAGCGGAACTTGACCCACTCGAACGCGCTGCCGGGGTCTTTCTGGAACGCGCCGGTCGACACCATGCGCTGGAATTCGAGCCAGGTCTGATTTTGCGTTTCCCACACCTCGGTGGTCAGCGTGCCGCGCACGGCGCGGGCGTTTTCGCGCGCCGCCATCAGGCAGCTGCGGATGCTCGACCCGTTGCTGGCGTCGCTGACCATGAAGTCCATGACGTTGCGCGCCGTCACCTTGCCGTAGCGCGCCGCGAAGTCGCCGGTCAGCTCGGAAATGCTGAGCAGGCCCTTCCAGCCCTTCTCGGCCGCGTCGGCGGACTGCGGCAGCAGCGAGGTCTGGTAGTTGACATCAAGCATGCGCGCGGTGTTCTCGGCGCGCTCCATGTAGCGCGCCATCCAGAACAAATGATCTGCGGTGCGTGACAACATGATCAGGCCTCCTGCCGGGCCGCCCCAAAGGAGGCCTGCGCCCCCTCGGGGGGCAGCGAACGAATGTGAGCGTGGGGGTCAACCATTTACGTCTCCAACACCCAGGTATCTTTCGTTCCGCCGCCCTGCGACGAGTTGACCACCAGCGAGCCCTCCTTCAGCGCCACGCGCGTCAGGCCGCCCGGCACCATCTGCACCGTCTTGCCGCTGAGCACGAAGGGCCGCAGGTCGATGTGGCGCGGCGCGACGCCGCTGTCGACGAAGGTCGGGCATGTCGACAGCGACAGCGTCGGCTGCGCAATGTAGCCCGCCGGGTTGGCGAGCAGCGCGGCGCGGAAGTCGGCGATTTCCTGCTTCGTCGCGGCCGGGCCGACGAGCATGCCGTAGCCGCCGGCACCGTGCACTTCCTTGACCACCAGGTCCGCGAGGTGATCGAGAACGTATTGGAGGTCTTCGGGTTCGCGGCACAGATGGGTCGGCACGTTGTTGAGGATCGGCTTCTCACCGAGGTAGAACTCGATCATCTTGGGCACGTACGGATAGATCGACTTGTCGTCAGCCACGCCGGTGCCGATGGCGTTGGCCAGCGTCACGTTGCCGGCGCGGTAGACGCTGAGCAGGCCGGGGCAGCCGAGCGTCGAATCGGCGCGGAACGCGAGCGGGTCCAGGAAGTCGTCGTCGAGCCGGCGGTAGATCACGTCGACGCGCTTGGGGCCCTGGGTGGTGCGCATGTAGACGAAGTTGTCCTTGACGAACAGGTCCTGCCCCTCGACCAGTTCGATTCCCATTTGCTGGGCCAGGAAGGCGTGCTCGAAGTAGGCGCTGTTGTACATGCCCGGCGTGAGCAGCACGACCGTGGGCTCGTTCACCGCCGCCGGTGCGACCGCGCGCAGCGTTTCGAGCAGCAGGTCGGGGTAGTGCGCGACCGGCGCCACGCGGTGCTGGCTGAACAGCTCGGGGAACAGCCGCATCATCATCTTGCGGTTCTCGAGCATGTAGCTCACACCGCTCGGGACGCGCAGGTTGTCTTCGAGCACGTAGTAGCTGCCACTCCCGTCGGCGTTGGCGGCGCGCACGATGTCGATGCCGGCGATGTGCGAATACACGCCGCCGGCGACGTCCACGCCCATCATCTCGGGGCGGAACTGCGCGTTCTTGAAGATCTGGTCGGCAGGCACCAGGCCGGCGCGAATGATGTCCTGCGCGTGGTAGACGTCGTGGATGAAGTGGTTCAGCGCGCTCACGCGCTGGCGCAGGCCCTTTTCCATCTCGGCCCATTCGTCGGCCGGAATCACGCGCGGGATCAGGTCGAACGGAATCAGCCGTTCGGTGCCGGCACCGTCTTCGTCTTTCGCGCCATAGACGGCGAAGGTGATGCCCACGCGGCGGAAGATCATCTCCGCCTCCTCGCGCCGCGAGCGCATCACGTCACCCGGCTGCTCGGCCAGCCAGCGTTCGTAGCCTCGGTAATGCTCGCGCACCGTGCTCGGCGTGGCTTGCATCTCGTCAAAGCTCGGTCTCATCGGAAAAGCCTCCAAGCTCAGGTTAGCAATATCCAGGCCACAAGGTCTACGGTGATGAAGCCTCGACCGCATGGTGCCAGTAATGCCGGTCGCGGTCACGCTGGCACACACCCTGCCCCGAGCCGACGCCGCCCCACTGCCAGGCCCCGCACGACGGGCTGTCGAAGACCTCAATGTGGCGCTCCCGGTAGCGCGCCACCACGTCGGGCGCCGGATGGCCGAAGCGATTGCGATAGCCGGCCTGGAACACCGCCTGCTTCGGCTGCACCGCGTCGAGGAAGGCCGGTGTCGACGAGGTCTTGCTGCCGTGGTGCGGCACCACCAGCACGTCGCTCGCCAGCGCGTCGCCCAGGCTGGCGACGAGCGCCGCCTCCTGCTCGCGTTCGATGTCGCCGGTCAGCAAGGCACTGCCCGAGCGCGTGCTGCCAACGCGCAGCACGCAGGACATCGCATTCGACTTGAGCCCGCTGCCGTAGGCGTCGGCCAAAGGCTGCAGCACATCGAAGCGCACGCCGTCCCACTGCCAGGATTGGCCGCCCGCGCAGCGCGCCTGCCGTGGAGCCAGTGCCAGCAAGGGGTGCCCCTCCTCGAGCGAGCTGGACAGGTCGCCGATGGCGACGCCTTGCAGCAGGGCCTTCGCACCACCGACGTGATCGCCGTCGCGGTGGCTGAGCAACAGCCGATCGATGCGATTCTCGCCGCGCGAATGCAGCAGCGGCAGCAACACCCGCTGCCCGGCGTCACTGACCGGCAAATACTGGGGGCCGGCGTCGTAGACCAGCAAATGGCTGTGCGTGCGCACCAGTACCGCGGTGCCCTGCCCCACGTCGACGGCGATCAGCTCGAATTGGCCCTCCGCCGGTGCGGAAAGCGGCGGCAGCAGCAAGGGCAGCGCCAACGGCACGGCCAGCGCACGCAGGCGCCACGGAATCGGCATCACCAGCAGGGCGGCGGCCAGCATGGCCGCGGCCTGTGCCCACGCCGGCGCCACCGGCACTGCCACACAGCACCCGGCAGCCCGGCCAGCCACCCCAGTGCGACGCACAGCTGCTGCACCAACCACGCCGCAAGCCACCACAGCGGCGCCACGAACGCTCCCAGCAAGGCCAGCGGCGTGATGACGAGCGTGATGAGCGGGATCGCCAGCAGGTTGGCCAGGAAGCCAACCACCGAAAGCTGCTGGAAGAACACCAGCGACAGCGGTGCAAGACCCAGCGTCGCAACCACCTGGCTGCGCAACTCGGCCCGCAGGTGCCGCCATGCGGTGATGGCGCGGGCGCGCCAGCCGGTGGCCGGCGATGCTTCGGGGTCGGGGCCTCGCTGGGCGACGTCGGACGACATCAGCAAGCCCACCGCGACAAACGACAACCAGAACCCCGACTGCAACAGCGCCCACGGGTCGGCTGCCGTGACCACGACCGCTGCGGCGAGCAGCACCAACGGCCATGGCCAGCGCCGGCCCAGGGCCTGCAGCAGCGTGACCGCGGCAAGCATCCACACCGTGCGCTGCGACGGCACGCCCCAGCCGGAAAACACCGCGTAGGCGAGCGCCGCAGCCAAGCCGCCCCAGCGCGCCGCGAGCTGCGCCGGCAGGACCAGCATCGCGCGTTCACTGCGCCGCCACAGCGCCGCAAGCACGACGCCGGCGAGCCACGCGAACATCGTGATGTGCAAGCCGCTGATGCTGACCAGGTGCGCGATACCGGTGTTGCGAAACACGTCCCAGTCATCGCGCTCGATCGCCGACTGGTCGCCGACCGCCAATGCGGCCAGCACGCCGGCCGCGCGACGATCGGTCACGGCGGAGTCGATCGCGTCGCGCACGCGCTGGCGCCAGCGTTCGACGACGAAACCCGCCGACCGATCCAGCATCTCGGCCGGCGCGTCGCGTACATAGCCGGTGGCCCGGATGCCCTGCTCGAACAGCGTCAGCTCGTAGTCGTACCCGTGCGGGTTCACGCTGCCATGCGGCTGCCGCAGGCGCACCGTAAAGCGCCAGCGTTGTCCCGCGCCCAACTCCTGTTGCGGCTGCGACAGCGCGGCGTCTTCGTGAAAGCCCTTGTACCAGCCGAGGGACAGCAGCGGCGGCAAGGTGACGGTGCGCCCGTGCAACGCGGCCTGCTCGACCTCGAAGCGAAACCGCAGACCGGTGATGCTTCGCTGCGGCAGGCTCGCGACGACGCCGGTGACCTGCAGGTCCTGCCCTTCGAGCGACGACGGCAAACGTTCGGCCAAGCGGTCGCCGGCGCGCCAGCCGGACGCACCGAAACCGAAAGCGGCCGCCCCCAGCAAGGCAAGCACGACGGCACCTCGCCACCGCCAGGCGATCGCGAGCCCCGCCGCGCCGGCGAGCACAGCGGCGATGTACACAGCCGGCGCCAGCAGCGAGCGCTCGTTGAGCTGCAGCGCCACGCCGGCCAACCAGGCCAGCGCCAGCCCCGCCAGTCGCCAGCCGGTGTTCGTTCCCCCCATGGGCTGCAGTGTAGGATTTGCGCCTCCCACCGCTCGCCCATCACCATCATGTCCGTCTACGACCGTTTGAAGGACCTCGGCATCGAACTGCCGCCGCTGGCCATTCCCGCCGCCGCCTATGTGCCCTTCGTGCGCAGCGGCCACCTGGTGTTTGTCTCCGGCCACATCGCCAAGCGCGACGGCAAACCCTGGGTCGGTCAGCTCGGCCGCAACATGGACACCGCCACGGCCAAGCTGGCCGCACGCGCGGTCGCGATCGATCTGCTGGGCACGCTGCATGCCGCGATCGGCGACCTCAACAAGGTCGAGCGCATCGTGAAGGTGATGAGCCTCGTGAACAGCACGCCCGACTTCACTGAACAACACCTGGTGACGAACGGCTGCTCGGAACTGCTCGGCGAGGTGTTCGCCGACAAGGGTGCCCATGCGCGCAGCGCCTTCGGTGTCGCGCAGATCCCGATGGGGGCGTGCGTCGAGATCGAACTGATCGCGCAGGTGGCCTGAAGATGGCGGCTGTTAATCTGAGCGCGCGCCAAACCTTGCTGGCGATGGCCGGCCTGGGCATCGCCGGCGTCGTGATGGCGCTGATCGGCCAGTACGGCTTCGACATGCGGCCCTGCCCGTGGTGCATCCTGCAGCGCCTGACCTTCGTCGTCATCGCGCTGCTGTGCCTCGTCGGCGCGGCCGTGCCCGTGCGACGCCCGGTCGCCGGCCTGGTGATTGTCTTGGCGCTGCTCGGCAGTGCGGCAGCGCTGTACCAGCATTTCGTCGCCGCGAAGTCGGCCTCATGCAACCTGACCTTCGCCGACAAGATCATCTCGGCGCTCAAGCTCGAGGACCTGATGCCGTCGCTGTTTCAGATCACCGGCAGCTGCGCCGATGCAGCCGTCTCCGTTCTCGGTGTGCCGTTCGAGTTCTGGAGCCTTGCGCTATTCACCGTGCTGGCGATCGCTGCGATGTCGGTCCTGTTCGGCCGGCGCTCGAAGCGCTGACCGACTGAGATTCCCAGCCGTTGCTGATGCAGCGCATGATGATGTTTCGTCGCGCCCACGCTGCACTGGCGGGCCGTGTCCGAACGCACTAGAGTGCATTCACCCCCAACGCGTTGGAGACTTGCATGCCGAACTGGAACACCTTGCGGCCACAGACGGGTAGCGCCGGTGCCGGCACAACCCATGGCCCCGCGACCCCCTTCCCCGCGCTGTGGGACCCGGCCAACGCCTGGGAGGCTCAGACGCAATTCTGGAACCAGCTGGTCGAGCTGAGCCGCAGCTTCTGGTCCGTCTACACGACACCGCTGCAGGCCATGCCGTGGCTGCTGAACACGGCCCCCCCGCTCGCCGCGGCCGAAGTGATGGTCGAGCCGGTGGCGGCGTCGGATGCGGCGTCCGATGCGCTGGAGTCGCAGACGCGTTTCTGGAACCACTTCCTCGACGCCCAACGCAGCTTCTGGTCGAGCTACGCGTGGACGCTGCCCGAGACCCCCTGGGCGGGCGCCGGAGCGGACTCGCCGGCAGCAGCGCACAACGTGGATGTGGCCGTGGCGCCGGCGCGCGCGCGCAAGACCCCCAGCGCCGTCAAGCGCGCGAAGCCCGGCACCGCGAAGCGAAAGGCCGGCCGGCCGCACTGAGGAAAGTCAGCGGCCCATGGCGCAGCCGCGTCATGCCTTGGCAGGCGCCGGCAGCACGCGCAGCGCCTTCTGCATCACGTCCTGGACCCTCCCCTTGCGGGCACGCTTGCCCACATAGGGCGTGAGCGCCGCGCCCTTGAGCAGTTCGTCCTTCGGCTTGCCGCCGCGGCCGTGGCCCAGCACCTGCAAGGCCTGCGTGAACGCCGCCACGCTGACGAGCGCGTCTTTCGCATCCAGATCGATCAAGGTCAGCCCGCGCCCGCCGTTGGCCTGCAGCTTCAGCTCGTCGAGACCGAACACCAGCAGACGCCCGGCCAGCGACAAGCAGGCCACCTGTTCGGCGACGTCGGCGGCGGCGGGCGGCAGGGGCTTCTCGGTCGCTTCCAGGCTCAGGAAGGCCTTGCCGCCACGCTGACGCGACACCAGGTCGCCGACCTTCGCGAGCAGCCCGAAGCCACCGGTTCCCGCCAGCAGCAGCGTCTGCTGCGCATGGCCGGCGAAGTAGTGTGCAGGCTGCGTGCCCGACTCGAGGTCGATCAGCGTGGTGATCGGCTGGCCGTCGCCGCGCCCGCCGGGCAACAGGCTGACGCTGGTCGAATAGACGCGTCCGTTGCTGCCGAACACCAGCAGCGTGTCGACGCTGCGGCAGTGGAAAGTGCCGTACATCGCGTCGCCGGATTTGAACGCGAGCGACGCCGGCTCGACCTCATGGCCCTTGAGCGCGCGCGCCCAGCCGCGCAGGCTCACGACCACGGTGACCGGCTCGTCGATGACCTTGACCTCGGCGACGGCCTTCTTCTCGGCCTGGATCAGCGTGCGCCGCTCGTCGCCGTATTGGCGGGCGTCGGCCTCGATTTCTTTGACCACCGTGCGCTTGAGGATGGCCGGGCTGGTCAGGATGTCTTCGAGCTTGCCCTTCTCGGCTCGCAACTCCTTGAGCTCCTGCTCGATCTTGATGGCTTCCAGCCGCGCCAGTTGGCGCAGCCGGATTTCCAGGATGTCTTCGGCCTGACGATCGCTGAGCTTGAAGCGCGCGATCAGTGCCGGCTTGGGCTCGTCGGCGGCGCGGATGATGCGGATCACCTCGTCGATGTTGAGCAGCACCAGCTGGCGCCCTTCGAGCACGTGGATGCGGTCCAGCACCTTGTCGAGCCGGTGCTGCGAGCGCCGCTGCACGGTGGCGAGGCGGAACGCGATCCACTCGGCGAGCATCTGGCGCAAGCTCTTTTGCGTCGGCCGGCCGTCGCTGCCGATCATCGTGAGGTTGATCGGCGCCGAGTTCTCCAGGCTCGTGTGCGCGAGCAGCGTGGTGATCAGCTCCTGCTGCTCGATGCGGCTGGTCTTGGGCTCGATCACCAGACGCACCGCCGCGTCCTTGCTCGACTCGTCGCGCACCGCGTCGAGCACCGCAAGCACCGTGGCCTTGAGCTGCGTCTGCTCGGCGCTGAGCGCCTTCTTGCCGGCCTTGACCTTGGGGTTGGTGAGCTCCTCGATCTCTTCGAGCACCTTCTGCGTGCTGGTGCCCGGTGGCAATTCGGTGACCACCAGCTGCCACTGGCCGCGCGCCAGGTCCTCGATCTTCCAGCGCGCGCGCACCTTGAGACTGCCGCGCCCGCTCGCGTAGGCGGCGCGAATCTCCTCGACGCTGCTGATGATCTGGCCACCGCCCGGATAGTCGGGCCCCGGCACCAGCGCGGCCAGTTCGTCGTCGCCGAGCTTGGCGTCTTTCAGCAGCGCCACCGCCGCCGCGGCGATCTCGCGCAGGTTGTGCGAGGGCACCTCGGTCGCCAAGCCGACCGCGATGCCGCTCGCGCCGTTGAGCAGCACGAAGGGCAGGCGTGCGGGCAACAGCTTGGGCTCCTGTGTCGAGCCGTCGTAGTTGGGAGCGAACTCGACCGTGCCTTCGTCGATCTCGTCGAGCAGCAGTCGCGAGATCGGCGCCAGCCGGGCCTCGGTGTAGCGCATCGCCGCGGCGCCGTCGCCGTCGCGCGAGCCGAAGTTGCCCTGGCCGTCGATCAGTGGGTAACGCTGCGAGAAGTCCTGCGCCATGCGCACCAGCGCGTCGTACGCAGCCTGGTCGCTGTGCGGGTGAAACTTGCCCAGCACGTCGCCCACGACGCGCGCGCTCTTCACCGGCTTCGCGCCGACGTTGCCGGCAAAGGCGAGGCCCATGCGCTGCATCGCGTACAGGATGCGCCGCTGCACCGGCTTCTGGCCGTCGCACACATCGGGCAGCGCGCGGCCCTTCACCACGCTGAGTGCGTATTCGAGATAGGCGCGTTCGGCGTAATGGGCGAGCGTGATGGCGTCGCCCGTGTTGTCGCCGCCGCCATCAAAGTCAATCGTCGTCTGATTCATCGTCGTTCGGAATCGGTGCTCAACGGCCGTCGGCCGGCGGATGCACCTTCAGTTGGTGGGCGCCGCGCGGCAGGCTGTTCTGCAGCAGCGCCCAGTAGAGTTCGAGCACCATGTGCACATGGGCTTGGGTCTCGGCGATCGGCGGCATGCCGCCGCCGTGTTTGCGCACCGTACCCTCGCCGGCATTCCACGCCGCCAGGGCCACGTCGATGCGGCCGAACCGGCGCGTCAGGTCGGCCAGCATGCGCGCACCGGTGAGCACGTTGGTGCGCGCGTCGAGCAGCCGCTCGGCCGCCGGGCGCAGCGCTTCGTCGGGCGTCGCGTAGCGGTCGGCCGTCTCGGGCGTGATCTGCATCAGCCCGACGGCGCCGCGCGGCGACACCACGCTCGGGTTGAAGCCGGACTCAACCGCGATCACCGCCTTCAGCAGTTCAATGTCCACCCCGTGCGTCTGCGCCGCTTCGCGCAGCAGCGGCTGCAGCGACTTCACCTCGGGCGCGAACTCGAGCCAGGTGAGCAGTCCGCCGGCGCTGTCGGTCTTGCCAGGCACGCGGCCTTCGCCGACAGGGCGGTCGCCGAGCACCAGCCGATAGCGCGAATCGACCCGCGTGGTGGCCACATGCGCGACGCCCGCGCCATCGACGTAACCCCAGAGCGCCGCGTGAACGCACAGCGGCACCGCGCAGCACAACGCCGTTGCAACGCCGGCGATCTGCTTCATGCGACCATCTCCCAAACCATTACCGGGAGTCGACACACCGTGCCGTCGGTGGCCCGGCCGCGTTGCGCTGGTCGATCCCCGTATCCGGGGCCCCTCGCCCTTCGCTTCACACGCCCCCCGCCTCTCGCGCATCGCGCAGCGCCTGGTACTCGCTCTCGAGCATCGACATGACGATCAGCGAGTCGTAGCCGTCGTCGGTCTTGACGCTGTCGCGCAGCCGCCCTTCCTCGATGAAGCCTTCGCTGCGGTAGAAGGCCAGCGCACGCGTGTTGAGCGACTTCACGTCGAGCCAGAAACGGTGCGCGCCGAGGTCGCGAAAGGCCATCTGCGTGAGCAGCCGAACGCAGGCGCGGCCGAGGCCCTGGCCCTTGGTCTGCAGCACGATGCGTTTCATCTCCACCGAGCGATGCGGGTTGCGGCAGCCCTGCAGGATCACGAAGCCCACGGCCTGAGTCCCGGCGCCGGCCTCGACGATGAAGTGGCGAAAGTCGGGGAAGCGCACTGCCCCTTCATGCTGCGTGCGCTCCCATGGCGTGATGAACTTTCGGTTCAGCGGATCCTGCTCGACCGAGATGACGAAGTCGAGGTCCGACAGCATGGTGGGCCGCAGGCGCACCGAAGTGACGCTGTTCACACATCCACCTCGACCGCGTCCCCATGCAGCTCCATCAGGTCGCGGCGCGCCTGGGCCTCGCCCTTGCCCATCAGCTTGGTTAGCGAATCGACGGTGGCGGCGAAGTCGAGTTCGCCGAATGCCACGGGCAGCAGCCGCCGCGTGTCGGGGTTCAGCGTGGTGTCCCACAGCTGCTCGGCGTTCATTTCGCCCAAGCCCTTGAAGCGGCTGATGGCCCATGAGTTCTCGCGGGCGCCTTCCTTGCGCAGCTTGTCGAGCGTGGCCGTGAGTTCGCCTTCGTCGAGCGCATAGATCTTCGCGGCCGGCTTCTTGCCGCGCGCAGGCGCATCGACGCGGAATAACGGTGGCTTGGCGACAAAGATATTGCCTCGCGCGATCAGCTTCGGGAAGTGGCGGAAGAACAGCGTCAACAGCAGCACCTGGATGTGCGAGCCGTCGACGTCGGCATCGCTGAGGATGCAGATCTTGCCGTAGCGCAGGCCGCTCATGTCCGGTTCGTCGTCGCTGCCGTGCGGGTCGACGCCAACTGCGACCGCAATGTCGTGAATCTCGTTGTTGGCGAACAGGCGATCGCGCTCGACCTCCCACGCGTTGAGCACCTTGCCGCGCAGCGGCAGGATGGCCTGCGTCTCCTTGTTGCGACCCATCTTGGCGCTGCCGCCGGCCGAATCGCCTTCGACGAGAAACAGTTCGTTGAGCGTCAGATCGCGGCTCTCGCAATCGGTGAGCTTGCCGGGCAGCACCGCGACGCCCGAGCCCTTGCGCTTCTCGACCTTCTGGCTCGCGCGCTGGCGCGTCTGCGCCTGTTTGATGACGAGCTCGGCCAGCTTCTTGCCGAGGTCGACATGCTGGTTCAGCCACAGCTCCAGCGCCGGCTTGACGTAGGTGGACACCAGCCGCAGCGCGTCGCGGCTGTTCAGCCGCTCCTTGATCTGGCCCTGGAACTGCGGGTCCAGCACCTTGGCGCTCAGCACGAAGCTGGCCCGCGAGAACACGTCTTCGGGCATCAGCTTGACGCCCTTGGGCAGCAGGCTGTGCAGGTCGATGAAGCCCTTGATCGCGCCGAACAGGCCATCCTTCAGCCCCGACTCGTGCGTGCCGCCGGCGACGGTGGGAATCAGGTTGACGTAGCTCTCGCGCATGACGTTGCCGTCTTCGGTGAAGGCCACGCACCACGCTGCGCCCTCGCCTTCGGCGAAATTCTCGGTCTCGCCGCGGTCGGCGTAATGCTCGCCTTCGAACAGCGGAATCACCGGGTCGGCGGCGAGCGTTTGCATCAGGTAGTCGCGCAGGCCACCTTGGTAGGTCCAGCGCTGCACCTCAGCGGTCTTCTCTGTCGTGAGGGTCACGCTCACGCCGGGCATCAGCACGGCCTTGCTGCGCAGCAGGTGCACCAGGTCGGCCTTAGGCAGCTCCGCGTGTTCAAAATACTTGGCGTCAGGCCAGGCCCGCACGGTGGTGCCGTTCTTGCGGTCGCCGGCCGTCGCCTTGCGCGTCTTCTGCGCCTCGATCACGTCGCCACCCGCGAACGCGAGGCTGGCGACCTGCCCTTCGCGCCACACCGTCACTTCAAGTCGCTTCGACAGCGCATTGGTCACGCTCACGCCCACGCCGTGCAGGCCGCCTGAGAAGCTGTAGGCCCCGCCGGCGCCCTTGTCGAACTTGCCGCCCGCATGCAGCCGGGTGAACACGATCTCGACCACCGGCACGCGTTCCTCGGGGTGCAGGCCGAACGGAATGCCGCGCCCGTCATCCTGCACGCTGACCGAGCCATCGCTGTGCAGCGTGACATCGATGCGCTGGCCGTGGCCGGCGAGTGCTTCGTCGGCGGCGTTGTCGATCACTTCCTGAATGATGTGCAGGGGGTTGTCGGTGCGGGTGTACATGCCCGGGCGCTGCTTCACGGGCTCGAGGCCCTTGAGAACGCGGATCGACGCTTCACCGTAACTGCCGGTGCTGGAACTTTGCTTGGTAGCCATGGCGGCGGATTCTAGGCGGCGCGTGCGCCGGCCCCGGCGTCACTCGAGCTCTGCCGTATTCCCCGCTGCCTGCAAACGTGCCTCGCCGGCGCGTTGCATGCCTTCGAGCAGCAGCTCGATGCCAAGGTCGAAGGTCGCGTCCCAATGACCCTGCTGGAAGTAAGGCGCCACGGCGATCAGGTTGGGGCAATGTCGGCCGATGTACTCGTCGCTCACCGGCTCGGCTGCCGAGGGGCCGCGCGCGTAACCGGCCGTTTCCTCCAGCCCCGCGCCGACGAGGTAATAGCCCATCACACGGAACTGCCTGGCTGCCCGCTCGGTATCGGGCTCGACCGAGCGGATCAGGCGCAAGATAGCTTCGATGAAGCGCACGCCGGTCGGCGTGTTGAGGCGGTGCACGGCCACCAGCGGAAACAGCGCTGGCCAGCGCCGGGCCATCGCGCGGTACGAGTACAGGCTGCGGCGCAAGTGCGCCGTTGCGTCGGGCCCAGGCTCGGGCACCTCCACCGAACTGATCGCATGTTCGACCAGCGCATCCAGCAGGTGCTGCTTGCTCGGGAAATGGTGGTAGATGCTCATCGCCTCGCAGCCCAGCCGTTGCCCGAGCTTGCGCGTGCTGAAGGCGGCCAGCCCATCGACGTGGATCAGCTCCAACGCCGCGTCGACGATGCGCTCGCGCGACAGCGCCACCCGCACAGCGCGCCGCCTGTCGCGCGAAGCCGCCTTCGCTGCCACCTTTCTAGGGGGTGTTGCCATGTTGCAAGCTTACACCGTAAGCCTATACTAAAGGCAGCCCCTTACATTGTAAGGTCCGGTTGTGTTGAACGACTTGGCTCCGGTGCCGGCGTGGCGCCTTTCATCTGGAGAACCGTCATGGATGCTGTGGACATCGTCGGGCCATTGGTCCCGATCACCTACCTCGTGATGCTCGCCATCGAAAAGTGGCGCCCTGCGCGCGCCTTTCCGCCGCGTCGCGGCTGGGCCTGGCTCGGCATGGCTTTCCTTGTGCTGATGGGCGTGGTGGCGACCGTCGTGCCGCTGCTGGTGCCCGCGCAGTGGTTGGCCTCGCATCGGCTGATCGACGGCTCGGGCCTGGGCGTGGTCGGCGGCACGGTGATCGGGTATGTGGTGTTGTCCGGACTGTCGTACATCTATCACCGCACGGCGCACACGATGCCGCTGCTGTGGCGGCTCACGCACCAGATCCACCACAGCCCGCAGCGCGTGGACATCTCCGGGTCCATGGTGTTCCACCCGATCGAGATGGTGATTCAGATGCTGCTGCAACTGTTCGCGACACTGATCGTGCTCGGCCTCGACCCGCTGGCCGCCGCGCTCACCGGCTACGTCGCGGCGTTCTATGGCCTGTTTCAGCACTGGAACGTGCACACGCCGCAGTGGCTCGGCGTGCTGATCCAGCGCCCGGAGGCGCACTGCGAGCACCACCGCCAAGGTGTACACGCCAACAACTACGGCGACCTGCCGATCTGGGACATCCTGCTCGGCACCTTCCGCAACCCGAAGACCTTCAGCGGCGAATGCGGCTTCGAGGCGCCGAGCGACAAGCGGCTGTGGGCCATGCTCGCCTGGCGCGACGTCAACGAGCCGGTGTATGGCAGCGCCAGCCGCGGCGTAAGCCCTCAGAGCATGGGGAGTTGAAGCGCGCTTTGCGCAGGCGCTCGCGCGAACCGCTAGAGTCGCGCGATGACCGACCCACATCAATCCAAGCTGTCCATAACCCAGGTGCTGCTTTGCGGCGCGGCCATCGTCACTCTGTCCATGGGCATTCGCCACGGCTTCGGGCTGTGGCTGCAGCCGATCACGATGGAGCGCGGCTGGACGCGCGAAACCTTCGCCTTCGCCATCGCCGTGCAGAACCTG
>JBGQEX010000009.1:0-53253 GCA_041496605.1 Piscinibacter sp. | reverse complement strand
GGAAAATTCCCACTGACGCCTTTGGGTCGCGACCCGGTACTCGGCCGCCGCCGTTGAACGACTGCTGTCATGGTCTCAAGCAGTCGTACGGGCGGCGCTGGCCAAGGACAGGCGGGCAGCCAGGCAGTGCCGCGGCCCCGCCGCTGCCGGAGCATCTGGGCGTGTTGCTGTGCACGCGGCGAAGCATCTTGCCCGAGCACCACGAGCTTGAGCCATTCGGGCTCGAGCTCGCGCGATCACTGTCGAGCGCCTACCTACTTGGGCGGCTCGTCGTCTGGCACCTCCGCTGGATCACTCGATGTCGCGACATGGATCGGAGAATTCGCCGCGGGCGTGAGCTGCCTGATCAGTTCGTCGTAGTTCTTCAGCCCGAGAAGCACGGACCGCAACAACTGGCGTTCCAGCGCTGCTCGTCCGCCGGGCACGACGTGCAGCTCTTCCGGCGGCGGTGGATGTGGTGGTGCCTTCTTGGCCATGTCATCGCGATTGAGGAACCGGCGAGCCGCACCGGCGCAGGTTAGGCGAACGTGGCCAGTCGGCTTTCGGCCCGCTCGGTTGCGTTGGGTCGGTCTTGAACGCGGGGCTCGGCGGTGAGCATCTCCAGTCGAGCACCAAGCGCATCGAAGGCCCGTACCTGGTCAGCCTCCCGTCGATCCCTGATGTAAATGCGGCGAACCCGACTCTCGATGATGTGGTTCAGGCACTCGTCGATCACGTCGCCGCTGATGCCAAGTTCTGCCATGAGAGTTGCCCCGGTGCGGCGCAAGTCATGACCCGTCCACCTTCCACCCTGGAGCATCAGCGATTCGGTTGCCTTGGTCCTGTTTGCCAGGCGCCGATCCGGTGTGCGCTGCCGATCGGCCATCTGCTTGCCGAAGGACTTGACCGAGACCGGCCCCGTGCCACTCGAATCCGGAAATACCCAAGGCAACGGCGGGTCGCCCGGTTGGGGTCCGGCCTCGCGAACACTGCATAGCAAATCGAACTGGCACAACGCAAAGTTGCTCAGATGAATCGTGTGGCCGCGTTGATTCTTTGTCTCGATCAGGTGCCACGTGCGCGCCTTCAGGTCCACCACGCCGAGCTTCACTGCGTGCGTTTCGGCGATCGATCGCAGCTGACCAAGGTTGAGGCCAGGATCGTTCCATACTGCGCCCGTCAACTCGCCCACCCTGCACATCGTGGACAGCAGCAACCAGAGCGCCGCAGTCGTGCGCACGTGAAGGTTGGCAGAGGGCAGGGCTCTTGCGAGCGCTCGGATCTCGTCATGCGACAGGACCCTGTCTCGCTCGACAGACGGCCCGCCGACATCGCGCTTGGTGACGGTCTCCAACGGATTGCGTTGAACGAGGTCGCGAGCCAGCGCAAACCGGAACATCTGCTTCAGGTCCCCGAGCAGCACGTTGGCCGTTCGCAGCTTGCCCTCTGCCTTGGCGGCATCGAGGATGGTGAGCAAGTCCGCCTTCTTCACGTCTTCGATGGCGATGGCTCCAAGGCTCGCAAACACTCGTCGCTCGAACATGCCCCGCGTGAATTCGCCACCGTCCTTGCGCCCGGTCCGTTTCCCGTCCGTCCGCATTCGGGGCTGAAGGTCTGTCTTGACCCAGCGCTCAAAGAGAACCCGAAGGGATATGCGTCGTTGTCGGTCGAGTTCGTCTTCCAGAGCTTTCGCATCCAGTGCAGCGAGTTCAAGCGCGGCGCGTTTGCATTCCAACTCGGCGGCGGAGTTGTTGGCTTGCTCTGTGGCCTCGAAGTGCGCATGCAGGTCTCGCACGCCGGTACGGTAAAGATCGGAACGAGAACGGGCCAACGCACGCGCCTCGCTCACGGTCAGCCCGACCCCGCCCGCCTGTCGATATGCACCCAGCTTCAGATAGGGTCGCTTGCCCGCGGTATCGGTGTAGCGGAAGTAGAAGAGACGTTCGCCGCCCGGCGTGATGCGCGCAGCAAACACGCCCGCGCCACGCTCGAACGGCTCATGCAGCCACCGGTCAGCGCCGTTGGCACGCGCCTGCATGTCCTTGTCGGTGATGATTGCTCGCTTGCCCATCTAGCACTCCCTGTCGTTGTTCTCGGAACGGCAACAGGGGCGGTTTCTGGTTGCCGTTCTGTTGCCGTTCGTTGATGGATTCGAGTCTATGGCCGTGATCCCTGGTGGACAACGTTTTCGCCTAAGTCATTGAATCCAAACGGCAATTTTTGATTGCGTAGATTTCCCTGGACGACCGGAAACGGGCCTTTTTCTGAATGGGGTGCAAGGGGTCGCGAGTTCGAATCCCGCCACCCCGACCATCAACACCGATTTCGTCTTGCCCATCCCAGACCGCTGGAGAGCAAGAACTACCAGCGAAATCAAGCAGTTAGCGAAGGCCCGCACGGGAAACCGGTGCGGGCCTTTTGCATTACGCGGGCCACTTTCTTGGTCTGCATCGGTCTCGGTTGCGCAACAACTGCAGGACGAAACTGGGCAGTGCGGCATTGGCGTGGATTTGCATGTGAAAAAGCCCGCCGGAGCGGGCTCTTTCCTGACGAGTACGGGGTCGCGCCGGCTACTTCGCGCCGCTCGCCGCGGAAGCCGCTGCCGACGGCGCAGCCACTACTGCGGGCGCTGCAGTCGCCACGGCTGACGCCGACGCCATTGCTGCGACCGGTGCCGCGTGCGTGGCCGCACCCCCCGTCGCGGAGCCGATCGGCAGCAGCGGCACGATCAGCAGCGCGACGATGTTGATGATCTTGATCAACGGGTTCACCGCCGGGCCAGCAGTGTCCTTGTAGGGATCGCCCACGGTGTCACCGGTGACGGCCGCCTTGTGTGCATCGGAGCCCTTGCCGCCGTGGTGCCCGTCTTCGATGTACTTCTTGGCGTTGTCCCAGGCACCGCCACCGGTGCACATCGAGATGGCGACGAACAGGCCGGTGACGATGGTGCCCATCAGCAAGCCGCCGAGCGCGGCCGGGCCGAGCAGCAGGCCGACCACGATCGGCACCACCACGGGCAACAGGCTCGGAACCACCATCTCCTTGATGGCTGCCGTGGTCAGCATGTCGACCGCGCGGCCGTACTCGGGCTTGCCCGTGCCTTCCATGATGCCCTTGATGTCGCGGAACTGTCGGCGCACTTCCTCGACCACGCTGCCTGCGGCGCGGCCGACTGCTTCCATCGCCATTGCGCCGAACAGATAGGGGATCAAGCCGCCGATGAACAGGCCGACGATGACCCGCGGCTCCGACAGGTCGAAGCTGATGTGCATGCCGCGCGCTTCGAGCGCATGCGTGTAGTCGGCGAACAACACCAGCGCGGCGAGGCCCGCCGAGCCGATGGCGTAGCCCTTGGTCACCGCCTTGGTGGTGTTGCCCACGGCGTCCAGCGGATCGGTGATGTCGCGCACGCTGTCGGGCAGCTCGGCCATCTCGGCGATGCCGCCGGCGTTGTCGGTGATCGGGCCGTAGGCATCAAGCGCCACGACGATGCCGGCCATGCTGAGCATCGAGGTCGCCGCGATCGCAATGCCGTACAGACCCGCGAGCTGGAACGACACCAGGATGGCGATACAGACGAACAGCACCGGCCACGCGGTCGAGCGCATCGACACGCCCAGGCCGGCAATGATGTTGGTGCCGTGGCCGGTGGTCGACGCCTGTGCCACATGCTGCACCGGCGCGTAGTCGGTGCCGGTGTAGTACTCCGTGATCCAGACCATGGCGGCCGTCAACACCAGGCCGACGATGCAGGAGCCGAACAGGCGGATCTGCGTGCCGCCGCCGGCGAACAGTGCATTGTCGGGCATCACGGCCCGGGTGATGAAGTAGAAGCCGATCAACGAGATCACGCCGGCGACGATCAAGCCTTTGTACAGCGCCGGCATCACGTTCTTCATGCCCGGCGACGCCTTGACAGCGCCGCAGCCGATGATCGACGCAATGATCGAGAAGCCACCGAGCACCAGCGGGTACACGACCGCCGCCATCGGCGCCGACGCGATCAGCAGCGCGCCGAGCGCCATCGTGGCGATCAAGGTCACGGCATAGGTCTCGAACAGGTCGGCCGCCATGCCCGCGCAGTCGCCGACGTTGTCGCCCACGTTGTCGGCGATCACCGCGGGGTTGCGCGGATCGTCTTCTGGAATGCCCGCTTCGACCTTGCCCACCAGGTCGGCACCCACGTCGGCACCCTTGGTGAAGATGCCGCCACCCAGACGCGCGAAGATCGAAATCAACGACGCGCCGAACGCAAAGCCGAGCAGCGGCTTCAGCACTGATGAGAGGCTCTTGTCGGGTGTCAGGTTGCCGTTGCCCGTGATGAACAGGAAGAAGATCGTCACGCCCAACAGCCCCAGTCCCACCACCAGCATGCCGGTGATCGCGCCACCCTTGAACGCAACGTTCAGTGCCGGCGCGATGCCCTGCGTCGCGGCCTGTGCGGTACGCACGTTGGCGCGCACCGACACATTCATGCCGATGAAGCCGCAGGCGCCCGACAGCAGCGCGCCGAGCACGAAGCCCACCGCCGTCGTGCCGTCGAGGAAGACCCCGATCAGTATCGCCAGCACCACGCCCACGACGGCGATGGTGCGGTATTGCCGCGCAAGGTAGGCTGCCGCGCCTTGCTGGATCGCGCCTGCAATCTCCTGCATACGCGCATTGCCGGGGCTCTGGCGGAGGATCCAGCTTCGCTGGACGAAGCCATAGATGACAGCGGCCAAGCCGCATACCAGCGCGAAGTACAGCGCCACGGAGTTTGAAATCAACGGAATCTCCTCGTTCTTTGCAAGATCGGGTGGGATGGCTGCTGCGCCCAGGCGGGCCGATGACCCTGCGGCGCGGAATCAGCGACGCATGCTACGGGAACGCCTGTGACAAGGCAACGACGCGCGACAATGGTGTTTTCCACCGGTGACAGCCGCCGTGTTCCAAGTCAAGCCAGCGTAAGTCCGACCGTTAGAATTCGGGTTTTCCCGAGAACCCAGAGAACTCCATGAGCCTACACAACGTGACCCCCGGAGCCAAAGCGCCCGAGCAGTTCAACGTGATCATCGAGATCCCAATGAACGCGAACCCGATCAAGTACGAAGTCGACAAGGAAACGGGCGCGATGTTCGTCGACCGTTTCATGAGTACGGCGATGCACTACCCGTGCAACTACGGCTACGTGCCGCAGACGCTGTCGGACGACGGCGATCCGGTGGATGTGCTGGTGATCACGCCATTCCCGCTGGTGCCCGGCGTGGTCGTGACCTGCCGGCCGATCGGGGTGCTGAAGATGGAAGACGAAGCGGGCGGCGATGCGAAGCTGCTGGCCGTGCCGATCGACAAGATCCTGTCGATCTACACCCACTGGCAAAAACCCGAGGACATGAATGAGCTTCGCCTGCGGCAGATCCAGCACTTCTTCGAACACTACAAAGACCTCGAGCCGGGCAAGTGGGTCAAGGTCACCGGGTGGGAAGGCCCCCAGGCCGCGATGAACGAGATCACCACGGGCATCGCCGCCTACGCCCGGGCGAAGGCACAAGACGCAAAGTAGGCGTTGCAGCGTCGGCTTGACCAGGACAGGGGAGCTGCGGCTCCCCTGTTCGTTTTCGCGGCGGCAAGTGGGAACGCGGCTTGCCGAATGCGGCTCTACACTGCCGCCCTCGCTTCATCGATGCCCGCCATGCTCCACCGACGCGTTAGTGCCCTCCTGTTCGCCTGGGCCTTGGCCCTGTCCTTCGCGGCACATGCCCAAGCGTTGCCCGCGGGCGTGAGCGCCGTCAGGTCGGTCGAGGGAATCAATGAATACCGGCTTGCCAACGGCTTGCAGCTGCTGCTCGTTCCCGACGACTCCAAGCCGACCACCACCGTCAACCTGACCGTGCACGTCGGGTCGCGGCACGAGAACTACGGCGAAACGGGCATGGCGCACCTGCTCGAACACATGATGTTCAAGGGCACGCCGAAACACCGCGCGGTCTGGGCCGAGTTCCAGAAGCGCGGCCTTGCCGCCAACGGCAGCACCGGCTTCGACCGCACCAACTACACCGCCAGCTTCTCGGCCGACGACG
Source organism: Piscinibacter sp. (assembly GCA_041496605.1). Classification (GTDB taxonomy): domain Bacteria; phylum Pseudomonadota; class Gammaproteobacteria; order Burkholderiales; family Burkholderiaceae_C; genus Albitalea. Next base: position 47,212 of record JBGQEX010000009.1, on the reverse strand, counting down.
CCAACCTCGACTGGTACATCGGCTGGCTGGCCGACGCACTGGTCAACAGCTTCGTCGCACGCAAGGACCTCGACACTGAAATGACGGTGGTGCGCAACGAAATGGAGTCGGGCGAGAACAGCCCCGAGCGCACGCTGTACAAGAAGACCTTGGCCGTGATGTTCGATTGGCACAACTATGGCAAGGACACCATCGGCGCGCGCGCCGACGTCGAGAACGTCGACATTCCGCGCCTGCAGGCCTTCTATCACCTGTACTATCAGCCCGACAACGCCACGCTGATCGTCGCGGGCAAATTCACGCCCGCCAAGGTGCTTGCCGAGGTGGCGCGTTCCTTCGGTCAGCTCAAGAAGCCGTCGCGCCGGCTGCCGGCGTTCTACACGCTCGACCCTGCGCAAGACGGCGAGCGCAGCGTCACGTTGCGGCGGGTCGGCGGCGTGCCGGTCCTGTTTGCCGGCTACCACGTGCCGCCGGCGGCCGAACCGGACTACGCGGCGATCGAACTGCTGACGCTGGTGATGGGCGACACACCCTCGGGCCGGCTGCACAAGCGCCTGACCGAGAAGCAATTGGCCGCCGGCACGTTCGCCTTCGCGCAAGGCATGGCCGAACCGGGCTTCATGATCTTCGGCGCGCAACTTGCTCCGGGGCAGGACATCGAGCGCGCACGCGCCGAGTTGCTGGGCGCGCTGGAGGCTACTGCGCGCGAGCCGGTCAGCGATGAAGAGCTCGAACGCGCCAAGGCCAAGTGGCTGAAGTCGTGGGAGCAGGCCTTCACGAACCCTGAAGCAGTCGGCATCGCACTCAGCGAGTCGGTGGCGCAGGGCGATTGGCGGCTGTTCTTCCTGCTGCGCGACCGCGTCCGCGACGCCAAGCTCGCTGACGTGCAGCGTGTTGCGCAGCAAGTGCTGTTGGGCTCCAACCGCACGCTCGGCACTTATGTGCCGACCGAGTCGCCATCTCGCGCAGCGGCCCCCGCAAAAGCCGATGTGGCCGCGCAACTGAAGGACTTCAAGCCCCAGGCCGCCGCTGCCGTGGTCGAGTCCTTCGAGGCCACGCCGGCCAACATCGATCGCCGCACCCAGCGCTCGCGCATCGGCGGCGTGCAGGTGGCGCTGTTGCCCAAGGGCACGCGCGGCGCTGCGGTGCATGCGACGCTGACGCTGCACTTCGGCGACGAGAAATCGCTGTTCGGCCAAGGCGAGGTCGCCGACACGGTGGCCGCCTTGCTTGACAAGGGGACGAAGACGCTGTCGCGCGAGCAACTGCAGGATCGGCTCGACCAGTTGAAGACCGAGATCGGCGTCAGCGCGGGCATCGGCCAGGTGACGGTGAACCTCATGTCGCGTCGCGACAAGCTGCCGGCCGCGATCGCGCTGCTGGGCGACATGCTGCGCAACCCTTCGTTCCCGGCCGACGCACTGGATGAGGTGAAGCGGCAAACACTGGCCGAGATCGAGCAGCAGCGCAAGCGCCCGGAGGCGCTGGCCCACAACGCCTTGGCTCGTCTGGGCAACCCCTATCCGCGCGGCGATGTGCGATACGCCAGCAGCTTTGACGAGAGCGTGAGCGACGTGAACGCCGTCACGCTCGAACAAGTGCGCGCGTTTCACGCCCGCTTCTATGGCGCGACCCGGGCCGAGTTCGGCGCGGCCGGCGACATGGACGTCGCCGCGGTGCGCCAGGCGCTGCAATCGGCGTTCGGCGATTGGCGCAGCGAGGCCACGTTCACGCGAGTTCCGCAGCCACTGGTGCCGGTGTCGCCGCAGCGCCTCGTGCTGGCCGCACCGGACAACCAGAACGCCACCTTGCTCGCCGGGCTGCCCATCGCGCTGTCGGACAACGACGCCGACTACCCCGCGCTGATGATGGCGAACTATTTGCTTGGCAACGGCGGCAGCTCACGCCTGTGGAAGCGTGTGCGCGAGGCCGAGGGGCTGTCGTACGACGTGCGCAGCCGCATCAACTGGAGCAGTGTCGAGCCGCATTCAGAGTGGCTGGGCAGCGCCATCTTTGCGCCGCAGAACCTGTCCAAGGTCGAAGCCGCGTTCAAGGCCGAGGTGGCGCGCGCGCTGAAGGACGGCTTCACGGCACAGGAGCTCGCCGAGGGACAGCGCGGATTGCTGAACTTCCGGCGCCTGTCGCGCGCGCAGGACGCGGGCATTGCGTCGCTGTGGGCACGCAACCTGTACTTGGGGCGAACCTTCGCCATCTCGGCAAAGGTCGATGCCGCGCTGGCCGAGTTGACGCTCGCGCAGGTAAACGCGGCACTGCGCAAGTACGTCGTGCCAGAACAGTTTGTCTGGGCCGTTGCCGGCGACTTCAAGCCCTGAGCAGGGTCAGCGCGCCGCCTCGATGCTCTTGAACGGTTTGCGCTCGTTCAGCTCATCGATGTAGCTCTCGATGCCTGCGCCTTCGCGCTGGAGGAACTCGGCCACTGCCTGGGCGAATTGCGGGTGGGCAAGCCAGTGCGCCGACCATGTCTGCACCGGCAGCAGGCCGCGTGACATCTTGTGCTCGCCTTGTGCCCCACCTTCGAATCGGCGCATGCGGTGCGCGATGCACCATGCCAACGGTTGGTAGTAGCAGGCCTCGAAGTGCAGGCAGGGCACGTACTCGGTGGCGCCCCAATAGCGTCCGAACGCGGCACCGCGCGCGCTGTCGATACCGATCAACGACGCGGCGATGCGCAGGCCGTCCTTCCACGCGACGAACAGCAGCCAGTTGTCAGGCATCGAACTCGCCATGCGAGCAAAGAAGTCGCGCGTCAGGTAGGGCGTCGAGTGATGGGCGCGGTAGGTCAGCGTGTAGCAGCGGTAGAAGAAGTCCCAGTCGGCTTCGCCGATGTCGGTCCCTCGATGCACGGTGAAGTGCACACCGGCCTCGCTGACGCGCCGGCGCTCCTGCTGGATCTTCTTGCGTTTCTCACGCTGAAGGCTGGCCAGGAAATCGGCGAAGTCGATGTACGGTGTGGCCTCGCGCTGGGTCCAGTGGAATTGCACGGTGCTGCGCAGCATCCAGCCGGCGCGTTGGGCGCAGTCGCGGTCGGCGTCGCCGAGGAACAGCACGTGGGCTGACGAGAGCTCGGCCTCACGTGCGATCTGCGCCATCGCATGCAACAGCCGTTCGCGCGACGCCGTGTCGCGTGCGAGCAGGCGTGGGCCCGGCACCGGCGTGAACGGCACGGCGCTCACGAGCTTGGGGTAGTAGCGCAAGCCATGGCGCTCGTAGGCGTCGGCCCAGGCCCAGTCGAACACGTATTCGCCGTACGAGTGGGTCTTCAGGTACAGCGGGCAGGCGGCCGCGAGTTCGTCGCCCTGTTCGATGACGAGGAACTGCGGCATCCAGCCGGTGTCGGCCGTGGCGCTGCCCGATTCGTGCAGCGCCAGCAGGTATTCGTGTCGCATGAATGGCGTGGCGTCGGGCTGCGATTCGAGCAGGGCGTTCCAGCGCGCCGCGGCCACGGCAGCGGGATGGTCGAGCACCCGAATGACATAATCGTTCGAGCCCTTTTTGTCGCCCATATGCCGTCAAGTCCCTCGGTGAAAGTCGCGCTCGCGCAGATCGATGCCACCGTCGGCGACTTGGCCGGCAACTCGCGCAAGATCGTGGAATTTGCTCGGCGTGCCTATGCGCAAGGCGCGCGACTGGTGTTGACGCCGGAGCTGAGCTTGTGCGGCTATCCGCCGGAAGACCTGCTGCTGCGGCCGGCGTTCACGCAGGCCTGCGCGCAGGCGCTGGCCGATTGCGCCGAAGCGCTGGCCGACCTGGCCGGTTTGCATGTGGTGGTGGGGCATCCGCATCAGTTCGGTGATCGTGGCGATGTTAGGTCGAAGTCCGTGACGGTGCACCGGCGCTGCAACGCGGCCTCGGTGTTGGCCGAGGGGCGCATCGCCGCGACCTATTGCAAGCGCGAGTTGCCGAACTACCAAGTGTTCGACGAGCGGCGCTATTTCGCATCGGGCCGCGATGCGGCGCAGCCGCCGGTCGTGTTCGACGTCGGCGGCCTCAAGTTCGGCCTCAACATCTGCGAGGACGCCTGGTTCGACGAGGCGCCACGCGCCGCCAAGGCGGCGGGCGCCGATGTGCTGTGCGTGATCAACGCCTCGCCGTTCCACCTCGGCAAACTCGGCGAGCGCGAGGGGCGCATGGCGGCCTGCGTGCGCGACATCGGCCTGCCGTTGCTGTTCGTCCATCTCACCGGCGGACAGGACGAGGTGGTGTTCGACGGCGCGTCGTTCGCGCTCGATGCCAGCGGCCGCGTCGCCGCACGTGCACCGATGTTCGACGAGGCGCTGATCTTCGTCGACGTGTCGCGAACCGGCCTTCGTGGCGATGTGGCGCCGGTACCGGAATTCGAGGCGCAGACCTGGGCCGCGCTGGCGACCGGCGTGCGCGATTACGCGACTACATCGGCAAGAACGGTTTTCCGGGCGTGATCATCGGCCTGAGCGGAGGCATCGACTCGGCGCTCGTGCTGGCGGTTGCGGTCGACGCATTGGGCGCAGAGCGCGTGCGCGCTGTGATGATGCCGTCGGCCTACACCGCCGACATCTCCTGCATCGATGTACGCGACATGGCCAGGCGACTCGGAGTGCGCTACGACGAGATCCCCATTGCGCCGATGTTCGACGCCTTCCATGCCAGCCTCGCGCAAGAGTTCGCCGGCCTGGACGAAGACGCGACCGAAGAGAACATCCAGGCGCGCATTCGCGGCACGCTGCTGATGGCGCTGTCGAACAAGCACGGCGCCATCGTTCTGACCACCGGCAACAAGAGCGAAATGGCGACCGGCTACTGCACCCTGTACGGCGACATGGCAGGCGGCTTCGCGGTCATCAAGGATGTGGCCAAGACGCTCGTCTACCGGCTGGCGAACTGGAAGAATGCCCAAGCGAATGGCGGAAAGGGCGAGATCATTCCGCGCCGCATCATCACGCGGCCGCCTTCCGCGGAACTGCGTGCGGACCAGAAGGACCAGGACAGCCTGCCCGACTACGAGGTTCTCGACGCCATCTTGCAGCGCTACATGGAAGACGATCAGGGCATCGAAGAGATCATCGCCGCCGGCTTCGAGCGCGCCGTAGTCGAACGGGTGACGCGCCTCATCAAGTTCAACGAATACAAGCGCCGGCAGGCGCCGGTGGGCATCCGGATCACGCATCGAGCCTTTGGCCGCGATTGGCGTTACCCGATCACGTCGAAGTTCCGCGCTTAAACTACTCGCCAAACTAGCCCGCCTGGAGCCCGCCATGAAGCAGATCACCGCCGTCGTCAAGCCGTTCAAGCTCGAAGAGGTCCGCGAGGCGCTCGCCGACGTGGGTGTGACCGGGTTGACCGTCACGGAGGTGAAGGGCTTCGGTCGCCAGAAGGGTCACACCGAGCTCTATCGTGGTGCGGAGTACGTCGTGGACTTCCTGCCCAAGGTGAAGGTCGAGGTCGTCGTCAAGGACGCCGACCTGGACCGCTGCATCGAAGCCATCGTCAAGGCCGCCAAGACGGGCAAGATCGGCGACGGCAAGATCTTCGTGACGCCGGTAGAGCAGGTGGTGCGCATTCGCACCGGCGAGATCAACGAAGACGCGGTCTGACGCCGGGGACTGGGCCGCGTCAGATGCGGCGGTAGTCGTCTGGAGCGCCGGCGCGCTCAGCCGACTCGCCCAGGCGCCTCAGCAGCAGCGGCGCGTCGTTGTCCACTTCGAGCAGGTCGCGCTGCGACATGTCGATGAAGCCCTTGTCCAACGTGTGGCCGATGAACTCGAGCAGTGCGTCGTAGTACCCGTCCACATTGAGCAAGCCGATGGGCTTGTCGTGATAGCCGAGCTGCCGCCAGGTCCATACCTCGAACAGCTCCTCGAAGGTGCCGATGCCGCCGGGCAACGCGAGGAAGGCGTCCGAGCGTTCCGCCATCATGTGCTTGCGCTCATGCATCGTTTGCACGACGTGAAGCTCCGTGAGGCCGCTGTGGCCAAGTTCTCGCTCCATCAGCGATGCCGGAATGACGCCGATCACCGGGGCGCCCGCGGCGAGCGCCGCATCGGCGACGATACCCATGAGCCCGGCTCGGCCGCCGCCATAGACGAGTTGCCAGCCCAGCTCGCCGATCAGCGTGCCCACTTCACGGGCCGCGCGTTGGTAGGATGCGTGCCCCCCGACCCGCGAGCCGCAGTAGACGCACAGCGATCGCCGATTGGTCGCCACCATCGTTGTCATGCGCTGAAGCGGTTCCAGGCCGCCGCAAGCCAGATCGTCGCGCACAGCAGCAGCGACAGGAACACTGCTGCGCTGGCCAGATCCTTGGCACGCTTGGACAGGTCGTGCAACTCGAACGACACACGGTCGATGGCGGCCTCGATGCCCGAGTTGAGCAACTCGACGATCATCACCAGCATGACCGAGCCGACCAGCATCGCGACCTCGACCCAGGTGCGGCCGAGCCAGAAAGCGGCCGGTAACAGGAACGCCGCAAGCCACGCTTCCTGCCGGAATGCACTCTCTCCACGGTAGGCGGTGCGCAGACCCGCCAGCGAATAGCCGGTGGCGCGCACCACGCGATCGAACCCGGTGCGGCCTTTGAATGGATTGCTCATCGGCCGTGATTGTGCCGCGAGACTGCGACAGCTCGGATCACGCGCGCGGCTTCGGCGGCGTATGGAAGGTGATCAGGCGGGTGCCGCAGACGACGTCGTGGAGGAATTGCCGCGTCGGGTGCAGGCGCGAAAGCAGCGCATACAGCGCGGCGCCGACGAACACAACTCCGAACATGATGCCGGGGTCGCGCGTGCCGGAGGCGTCGAGGGCGATCAGGGCCGGCGCAAACCATAGCCAGCTCAGCAGGTAGCGGGCGAGTGCGCGCGGCTGGGTCACCGCATGCCCCTGGCGATCCACCAGGCGCACGTGCCAGGCTTTCATCGCAACGGTCTGGCCGCCATGCGACCAGAACCACGTGAAGTAGACGCCGAGCACGACGAACAGGAACGCCTGCAGGCCGTGGCGACCGACCATCGCATGGCGCTGCTGGGTGAGACTGGAGAACAGGTAACCCGCGATCATCAGCACCCCGAACAGCAATATGCCTTCGTAAGCGAAGGCGGCGAGACGCCGCCGCAGGCTGGGGGCTCTGAGATCGCCGGACGAAACGCCGAATCCCTCGCTCATGGCCGCTGCACTGGGGCAGAGGCCGCTCTCGAGCGGGCGGCCGCCCCCTGTGCGCCACGCTGCGGGAGCAGGGTGGTCCTGTCAACGAATTCGGGCGTCGCGGCAATCTTCGGCAAGCCGGTCTGCTGATGCGCCGGCGGCGTTGCGCGCTTGGAGATCAGTGTCGTGGTCGCGCCGGGACGCGCTTGCATGACCGTGGGCGCGACCGGCTTGGGCCGAGCGGCGTAAGCCGGGTTCGGCACGATATTCGACTTGGTCTGGGCGTCGTTGCTCTTGTCCGATCGGTCCGACCGCTGCGCACCGCCGGGCCGAGAACCTGCTGGCGAGTTCGCGGGTGTGGCTTTGGCGGCCAGTTGGCGGCGCTGTTCGGCCGGCAAGGCCTGATAGGCCTCCCATTGGGCCTGGCGATTCTGTGGCGCGACCTCAGTCGCTTCCTGGTAGGCCATGCGCGTGCGGGCGCGCTGTTGTGGCGACATTTGAGCCCAGTCGGTCATGCGGGCTTGGATCCGCTCACGCTCGCCCTGGGGCATGCGCGGCATGCGCCCAGCGATGTCGAGCCACTTCTGCTTGCGATCGACGTCGATGGTGGACCAGTCGCGCTCCAACGGTTTCAGCGCCGAGCGCTGAGCGACCGACAACTCCGCCCATTTGGGCCCGGCTTCCGCGGCTTTCGCCGCGGGGGCCGACGCGTGGCGTGCCGCAGACTGAGCCCACACCGCCGATGGCGCAGCAGCCAACAGCACCAGCGAGGCGCCGATGCCGCTGAGCAGGCTGCGAGCGGTGAGCAGGCTACGGCGCCCCATGGCCAGCCGCCGTCAGTCGCGAGGAACTTTGAGGAACTCGACAAAGCCCGGGTCGCTGTACGCCGCTGGCGGAACGTCGTCGGCGAGCAAGGCCGCGTCGATCTCTGCCGCGGCCGCGATCTGGGAATGGAGGTGGAGACGCTGGATCAGCACGAAGCCGGCAACCAGGGCCATCAAGGGCAGTACCGAGGCCACCTTGAGCCACCAGTTCGAGCTTGGCCCGGTGATCGACATCAGCGCGGCGGCGCCGTCACCTGCACCGGCGACCTGCACGCCCGTTGCGGCCTCGGCGCGCCGGGCAAGGCGTGCGCGCTCCAGGGCTTGCTCGCGCGCGAACCGCAGGCGTTCGGTGACGTCGTGCGGTAGTTCACGATTGAGCTCGCTCAGTCGCGCGGCGACGCGCAAGCCGAAGCGCGCCTGGAGAGCGTCCAAGCCGCCGCTGGAAAAAATGGTGTTCTGGTTCTTCATGGCCGAATTCCCTTCGCCTCGAGGGCCTTTGCCAAGGAATGCACGGCGCGCGAGCAGTGCGTCTTGACGCTTCCCTCCGAACAGCCCATTGCAGCGGCCGTTTCGGCGACATCGAGTTCCTCCCAGTAACGCAACAGGAAGGCCTCGCGTTGACGAGCCGGCAGCCGCTCAACTTCCGATTCGATGACTAGCAGGATCTGAGCCCGACTCACCGAGTCGGCGGCGCTCTCCGAACCCGTAGAGCCGTCGAGTGCCTCCAAAGTTTCAAGGATGTCGAAATCGCCGTCGTCGCCGGGCGACTCGAAGTCGGAAAAGTTCTTCAGCAGGGCGTTGCGCACCTTCTGCCGGCGGAACCAATCCATCGTGGCGTTGGACAGGATGCGCTGGAATACGAGGGGCAGTTCCGCCGGTGGGCGGTCGGCGTACTTCTCGGCAAGGCGAATCATCGCGTCCTGAACGATGTCGAGCGCGGCCTCGTCATCGCGAACGGCATACAGCGCGCGCTTGAAGGCTCGCTTTTCGACGCTCTTGAGGAAGTCGGAGAGTTCTTTTTCGGAAGCCAAGGGACTGGTGCCTCAGGCCGCGGCCTGGAAAGACGGGCGCGATTATCTCATCGCACCGGAGTGGGCCCTTTTTGCGCACCTCAAGCCGCGAAGCGGTGCCATAATGCTGCTTTGCACAACAGTCTGGTCACAGGCTGGCGTCCGACCCGGCCGCCATGTTTTTTGATCGCGCAGGCACCACACCCGCTTCAAAAGAGCGCGGAAAGGTGCACCGATGGTTTTTCGTCAGAGAAATTCGCAAAGGTTCGAAATGGATATGTCTGCCGCGGAAGTCAAGCGTGCCGCTTCGGCACAACCGCATCCCTCCCAAAGCGAGCCCAACGGCTCCGAAATCCTCGTCCGCTGCCTTCAGGCCGAAGGCGTCAAGTACCTGTGGGGTTACCCCGGCGGCGCGGTGCTCTACATCTACGACGCGCTGTACAAGCAGAACAGCATTGAGCACGTCCTGGTGCGCCACGAACAGGCGGCAGTGCATGCGGCCGACGGCTATGCGCGTGCCACCGGCGATGTCGGCGTCGCGCTGGTGACCTCCGGTCCGGGCGTGACGAACGCGGTGACGGGCATTGCCACCGCGTACATGGACTCGATCCCGATGGTGATCATCACGGGGCAGGTGCCGACACCGGCGATCGGCCTCGATGCCTTCCAGGAATGCGACACCGTCGGCATCACGCGTCCGATCGTCAAGCACAACTTCCTGGTCAAGGACGTGCGCGAGCTGGCGCTGACGCTGAAAAAGGCATTCCACATCGCGCGCACCGGCAGACCGGGGCCCGTCGTGGTCGACATTCCGAAGGATGTGTCGCAGAAGACAGCGCCGTTTCACTACCCCGCGTCGGTGGAAATGCGCTCGTACAACCCGGTTCGCAAGGGCCACGGCGGCCAGATCCGCAAGGCGGTGCAGTTGCTGCTGGCCGCCCGGCGCCCGTACATCTACACCGGCGGCGGCGTGATTCTGGGCAACGCGTCGGCCGAATTGCGCGAACTCGTCAATCTGCTGGGCTATCCGTGCACCAACACACTGATGGGGCTTGGTGCGTTCCCGGCCAGTGACCCGAAGTTTCTCGGCATGCTTGGCATGCACGGCACCTACGAAGCCAACATGACGATGCAGAACTGCGACGTTCTGCTGGCCGTCGGTGCGCGTTTCGACGACCGGGTGATCGGCAACCCGAAACACTTCGCGTCCGTCGAACGCAAGATCGTCCACATCGACATCGACCCGTCGTCGATCTCCAAGCGGGTGAAGGTTGATATCCCGATCGTCGGCGACGTGAAGGACGTGCTGCAGGAGCTGATCACGCAGATCAAGGAGGCGCAGGCCAAGCCCGACGTGACGGTGTTGTCGGCATGGTGGGGCCAGATCAACGAATGGCGCAAACGCGAGTGCCTGAAGTACAAGAACAGCACCGAGGTTATCAAGCCGCAGTACGTGATCGAGAAGCTGTGGGAGCTGACCAAGAATCGCGACGCCTACATCACGTCGGACGTCGGTCAGCACCAGATGTGGGCCGCGCAGTTCTACCGCTTCGAGGAGCCGCGGCGCTGGATCAATTCCGGCGGGCTCGGCACGATGGGCGTCGGCCTGCCGTATGCGATGGGCATCAAGCTCGCCAAGCCCGAGTCGGACGTGTTTTGCGTCACGGGCGAGGGCTCGATACAGATGTGCATCCAGGAGCTGTCCACCTGCTTGCAATACAAGACGCCGGTCAAGATCGTCTCGTTGAACAACCGCTACCTCGGCATGGTGCGTCAGTGGCAGCAACTCGACTACGGTGGCCGTTATTCACACAGCTACATGGACGCGTTGCCCGACTTCGTGAAGCTCGCCGAGGCCTACGGCCACGTCGGCCTGCTGGTCGAGAAGCCGGGCGACGTGGAGCCGGCGCTGCGCGAAGCCATCAAGCTGAAAGACCGTACCGTGTTCCTCGACGTGCGCACCGACCCGACCGAAAACGTCTGGCCGATGGTGCAGGCGGGCAAGGGCATTTCGGAAATGCTTCTGGGGTCCGAAGACCTGTGACGCGCTGAACGCCGGCAAGGGGTAGGGCGTTACCGCGCCCGCCCAGGCGCCGGTGGAATGCGCGAAGCGGGCTTCGGCGAAACGACTCTCTCAAACCTCGACCAGCGTGGCCAAGGGCCGGCGGTTACCGCTGCCGGTCTGAAGAGCGCGCTCCAACGACACATGAAACACATCATTGCCCTGCTGCTCGAGAACGAGCCCGGCGCGCTGTCGCGCGTGGTGGCCTTGTTCTCCGCCCGCGGCTACAACATCGAAAGCCTGACCGTCGCGCCCACCGAGGACGCGTCGCTCTCGCGCATGACCATCGTCACCACCGGGTCCGACGAGGTGATCGAGCAGATCACCAAGCACCTGAATCGCCTGATCGAAGTGGTCAAGGTGGTCGACCTGACCGAGGGCGCGTTCACCGAGCGCGAGCTGATGCTCATCAAGGTGCGCGCCGTCGGCAAGGAGCGCGAGGAGATGAAGCGCATGGCCGACATTTTTCGCGGCCGCATCATCGACGTGACCGAGAAGAGCTACACCATTGAACTGACCGGCGACGCGGGCAAACTCGATGCCTTCCTGGAGGCCATCGACCGCGCTGCCATTCTTGAAACCGTGCGCACCGGCACCAGCGGGATCGGTCGCGGCGAGCGCATCCTGCGCGTTTGAATATCGACCCGCGGATTTGATTTGAAGGAGATGAGCATGAAGGTTTATTACGACAAAGACGCCGACCTGAGCCTGGTGAAAGGCAAGAACGTCACCATCATCGGCTACGGTTCGCAGGGCCACGCGCACGCGCAGAACCTGAACGACAGCGGCGTCAAGGTGACTGTCGGCCTGCGCCGTGGCGGTGCATCGTGGGCCAAGGCCGACAAGGCAGGCCTCAAAGTGGCAGATATCGCCGACGCGGTGAAGTCGGCGGACGTGGTGATGATCCTGCTGCCCGACGAGCAGATCGCCGCGGTGTACAAGAACGAGGTCGAGCCCAACATCAAGCAGGGCGCGTCGCTCGCGTTCGCGCACGGCTTCAACGTGCACTACGGCCAGGTCGTTCCCCGCGCCGATCTCGACGTGTGGATGGTGGCTCCGAAGGCGCCCGGTCACACGGTGCGCTCGACCTACACGCAAGGCGGCGGCGTGCCGCACCTGATCGCGGTGTACGCCGACAAGACCGGCCGGGCGCGCGACCTCGCGCTGAGCTATGCCGCGGCCAACGGCGGCGGCAAGGCCGGCATCATCGAGACCAGCTTCCGCGAAGAGACCGAGACTGACCTGTTCGGCGAACAGGCCGTGCTGTGCGGCGGCGCTGTCGAGCTCATCAAGGCCGGCTTCGAGACGCTGACCGAGGCGGGCTATGCGCCCGAGATGGCCTACTTCGAATGCCTGCACGAGCTGAAGCTGATCGTGGACCTGATCTACGAGGGCGGCATAGCCAACATGAACTACTCGATTTCGAACAATGCCGAGTACGGCGAGTACGTGACCGGGCCGAAGATCGTGACCGAAGACACCAAGAACGCGATGCGCCAGGCGCTGAAGGACATCCAGACCGGCGAGTACGCGAAGAGCTTCATCCTCGAAAACCGCGCCGGTGCGCCGACCCTGCTGTCGCGCCGCCGGCTCACCGCCGAGCACCCGATCGAAGTGGTTGGCGAGCAGCTGCGCGCGATGATGCCGTGGATCAAGAAAAACCGTCTGGTGGACCAGTCGAAGAACTGATCTCAGCCGCTGCAAGGGCCAAGCCGCGAGGGAAACCTTGCGGCTTTCCTGTTGGCAGCTACGGTATCCTCGTGGCATGAACCGTCCAGATTCCACCCGCAAGAAGTCTGCCCCTCGACCCTCTTGGCACGACTCGATTCATGACTGACATGCACGACGGCGCCGACCCGGTGGTGGACCAGGACGAGGCCCCGCTGCGGCCGCGGCGCAAGGGCATCTACATCCTGCCCAACCTGTTCACGCTCGCGGCGCTATTCGGCGGCTTCTACGCCATCGTGATGGCGATGAACGGCCAGTTCGATCGAGCCGCCTACGGCATCTTCATCGCCGCGGTGCTCGACAGCCTGGATGGCCGGGTCGCGCGAATGACCAACACGCAAAGTGCGTTCGGCGAGCAGATGGACAGCTTGTCCGACATGGTGAGCTTCGGCGCTGCACCGGCGCTGATCGTCTACGAATGGGCGCTCAAGGGCCTGGGCAAGCTCGGGTGGATCGCCGCGTTCGTTTACTGCTCGGGTGCCGCGCTGCGCCTTGCGCGCTTCAACACCAACATCGCCATCGTCGACAAGCGCTTCTTCCAGGGACTGCCGAGTCCGGCGGCAGCGGCCCTGATCATCGGCTTCATCTGGGTCATGGACGAAGCGGGCTTCAAGGGCGTCTCGCGGATCGACTGGCTGGCGTGGTGCGCCTTCGCGCTCACGCTGTACGCCGGGCTCACGATGGTCACCAACGTGCCGTTCTACAGTTTCAAGGATGTGAGCTTCAAACGCACGGTGCCGTTCATCGTGATCGTTGCCATTGCGCTGGGCATCTCGGTCATCACCATCCACCCGCCGCTGGTGTTGTTCGGGCTGTTCCTTGTCTATGGGGCCTCGGGTTACGCGGTCTACGTCTACCGGAAGGTGAAGGGCCGGCCGGTCAGCGTGATCGCCACGTCGACCGACGAGCCCGACGAGCACGGGCTGCATCACTGAATTTGCCCGTGCTATATTGCGCGCCATGACGTTCACGTTCGCGACCACGCTACTGCTTCTTCTAGGGGTGCCACGGGCTCGCTGATCGTCCACGTCCACACGTTTTCGTCTCAACGGCCCGTATGCAACCAGCAGCGGGCCGTTTTGCTTTCTATGCCTGCTGGTTGCGAACATGACTCACCGAGGATCGCCCATGTTGAAGCAACCGAACTTGAAGTACCGGGCCTTCGCGCCCGTTGCCTTGACCGATCGCAGCTGGCCCGACGCCGTGCTGGCGCGCGCGCCCCTGTGGTGCAGCGTCGACCTTCGAGACGGCAACCAGGCGCTGATCGAGCCGATGGACAGCGCGCGCAAGCTGCGCCTGTTCGAGATGCTGGTGCGCATCGGCTTCAATGAGATCGAGGTCGGTTTCCCGTCGGCATCGAAAACCGATTTCGACTTCGTGCGCTTGTTGATCGAGCGCGATCTGGTGCCCGAAGACGTCACGATCCAGGTGCTCACCCAGGCGCGCGAGGAACTGATCGTGCAGACTTTCGAGGCCTTGCGCGGTGCACGGCGCGCGATCGTGCACCTGTACAACGCCACGTCGCCGCTCATGCGCCAGGTGGTGTTGGGTCTGGACGAAGACGGGGTCGTCGCACTCGCCACGTCGCATGCCCGGCAGATCAAGTCGCTGGCGCAAGCTCAGCCGGACACCGAGTTCGTCTTCCAGTACTCGCCTGAGATGTTCTCCGGCACCGAGCTTGCGTTTTCGAAGCGCGTGGTCGATGCGGTCACCGAGGTCTGGCAAGCGACGCCGCAGCGCAAGTGCATCATCAACCTGCCGTCGACAGTGGAGCACTCGACGCCGAACATCTTAGCCGACATGGTCGAATGGATGCACCGCCACCTGGCCCGGCGCGATGCGATCGTTCTGAGCGTTCACCCACACAATGACCGTGGCACTGGCACCGCAGCGGGCGAGTTCGCACTGATGGCCGGCGCCGACCGGATCGAAGGCTGCCTGTTCGGCAACGGCGAGCGCACCGGCAATGTGGACCTTGTCAACATCGCGCTCAACCTGTACACGCAAGGCGTGTCGCCCGGGCTCGATCTTTCCGACATCGACGACGTTCGCCGCTGTGTCGAATACTGCAATCAGCTGCCGGTGCATCCGCGCCACCCCTATGCGGGCGATCTGGTCTACACCTCGTTTTCGGGCTCGCACCAGGATGCGATCAAGAAGGCATTCGCGGCCCGTCAGGACGGCGCCATGTGGGACATGCCGTACCTGCCGATCGATCCGAAAGACCTGGGGCGCAGCTACGACGCGGTGATCCGCGTCAACAGCCAGTCGGGCAAGGGCGGCATCTCGTACCTGCTCGAAACCGAATACGGCATTGAGCTGCCGCGGCGGCTGCAGATCGAGTTCAGCCAGGTCGTGCAGGCGGTGATGGACGACAGCGGGCGCGAACTCGGTGCGGCCGATCTGTGGCGAATCTTCGAACGCGAATACGGCATCGGCGAGTCAGCGCTGGCACGAGTCATCCATCCGGTCATCAGCGGCGAGACCTTGCGACTGTCCGCGATCGTTCAGCTGGCGGGGCGCGAGTTCTGCATCGACGGCGCGGGCGCGGGGCCGATCGAGGCTTTCGTGAATGGTGTGAATCGGCATCTGAGTGCGTCGCCGGTGCGCGTGCTCGACTATCACGAGCACGCGATGGGCAGTGGCGCGGACGCGAAAGCGGTGGCCTACCTGGAACTGCGCATCGGTGACTCGATGACCTTGTTCGGCGTCGGCATCGATGCGAATATCGTTTCGGCGTCGCTGAAGGCGATCGCATCGGGGCTGCAGCGGGCGATGCAGCGCGGTGCCTTGCGCTTCGAGACGGCCGTGCTCGCCTAAGATTGGGCCGCGCCATCGCGGCATTGAGGAATCACAACATGAGCGACAAGCTGATCATTTTCGACACGACGCTGCGCGACGGCGAGCAGTCGCCCGGGGCGTCGATGACCAAGGACGAAAAGCTGCGCATTGCACGCCAGCTGGAACGGTTGAAGGTCGACGTCATCGAGGCCGGCTTCGCGGCATCGAGCAACGGGGACTTCGAAGCAGTCAAGGCGATTGCCGAGCACGTGAAGGATGCCATCGTGTGCTCCTTGGCGCGCGCCAACGATCGCGACATTTCGCGCGCGGCCGAGGCCTTGAAGGGCGCGGCGTCGTCGCGCATCCACACCTTCATCGCGACCAGCGCATTGCACATGGACAAGAAGCTGCGCATGACGCCCGACCAGGTGCACGAGCAGGCGCGCCTGGCCGTGCGCTTCGCTCACAACCTGACGGGCGACGTGGAGTTCTCGCCCGAGGACGGCTACCGCTCCGACCCCGATTTCCTGTGCCGTGTGCTCGAGACGGCGATCGCGGAGGGCGCCACCACGATCAACATTCCCGATACGGTGGGCTATGCGATTCCCGAGCTTTACGGCAACTTCATCCTCAACCTGCGCCAGCGCATTCCGAACTCCGACAAGGCGATCTGGTCGGTGCACTGCCACAACGACCTCGGCATGGCGGTTGCCAACTCGCTGGCCGGCGTGAAGATCGGCGGGGCGCGGCAGATCGAATGCACGATCAACGGTCTCGGCGAACGCGCCGGCAACTGCTCGCTCGAGGAAGTAGTCATGGCCGTCAGGACGCGCCGGGACTACTTCGGACTCGACCTCGGCATCGACACGACGCAGATTGTCCCGGCATCGCGCCTGGTGTCGCAGACCACCGGCTTCGTGGTCCAGCCGAACAAGGCGGTGGTCGGTGCGAATGCCTTCGCGCATGCCTCGGGCATCCATCAGGACGGCGTGCTCAAGGCCCGCGACACCTACGAAATCATGCGTGCCGAAGACGTCGGCTGGTCGACCAACAAGATCGTGCTCGGCAAGCTGTCCGGCCGCAACGCGTTCAAGCAGCGGCTTCAGGATCTGGGCATCGAGCTGGAGTCGGAAACCGAGGTCAATGCTGCCTTCGCCAAGTTCAAGGAGTTGGCCGATCGCAAGAGCGACATCTTCGACGAGGACATCGTCGCGCTGGTGATGGACGAATCGGTGACCACTGAGCACGAGCACTACCGCTTGCTGGCCTTGTCGCAGCGCTCCGAAACCGGCGAGCGCCCGCACGCCAAGGTGGCATTTGCCGCAGGCGACGTGGAGTACCACGCCGAGAGCGACGGCAATGGGCCGGTGGACGCGAGCCTGAAGGCCATCGAGTCCAAGGTGGAAAGTGGCGCCGAAATGCTGCTCTATTCGGTGAATGCCATCACCTCGGGCAGCACAGAATCACAGGGCGAAGTGACGGTGCGGTTGCAGCACGGCGGCCGGGTCGTCAACGGCGTGGGGGCGGACCCCGATATCGTCGTGGCGTCGGCCAAGGCGTATCTGGCGGCCCTCAATAAGCTGCACAGCAAGACCGAGCGGGTTGCCGCCCAAGGGTGAGACATTTGTCACACTTCTGACGGCACTTAAGGTCGACTTGAGAAAAGACCCGTAAGGTTTTGATCTTGCGGGCTTTTTTTCTATCACATACACTCGCGGTACCGTGAGATCAGGGGTTGGCGTGTTGTTTTTTTCTAGATCCGCAGTTGCAGCCTTGCTGGCCCTCGTGGCGGCCGGGTGCTTGCCTGCGGTCGCCGCCGAGGCCGTCATGGTCGATGTCCCGGTGAAGAAGATTCGTTCCGTCGCCAAGTCGGCGACCACGCCGGTGCGCTCGCGGCACACCAAGCGTGTGGCCTCCGTGGTTCGGATCCGACCCGCGGTGCCGTCGTACGGCCAACTGAGCGGGCTGCATTCCACCCGCGACGCGCTTGATCTGAAGTCGGGTGCCGCGCTGGTGTTAGACCAGGACACGAACGAGGTACTGTTCAGCAAGAATTCGCAGGCGGTGGTGCCCATTGCATCGCTGACCAAGCTGATGACGGCGGTGATCGTGACCGAGGCCCAGTTGCCGCTCGACGACGTGCTCACCGTAACGCAAGACGACGTCGACACCGAGAAGCACAGCAGTTCACGCCTGAGGGTCGGCACGCAACTGACGCGCGGAGAAATGTTGCATCTGGCACTGATGGCCTCCGAGAACCGCGCGGCACATGCGCTGGGTCGCAACTACCCGGGCGGCCTCGATGCCTTCGTCGCTGCAATGAATCAGAAGGCCCAAGACCTGGGCATGGCCGACACGCACTATGTCGAGCCGACCGGCTTGTCGAGCCGCAACCAATCGAGCGCACAGGACCTTGCCACGCTGGTCAAGGCGGCGCACGAGCACCAGATCATTCGCGAGCTGTCGACGTCGCCGCAGTATCAAGTGGCGGTCGGCAAGCGGCAAATGCAGTTCCACAACACCAACCGTTTGGTGAACAACCCCACCTGGGACATCGGCCTGCAGAAGACGGGTTACATCTCGGAAGCGGGCCGCTGCCTCGTCATGCAGGCCCAACTCGCGGGTCGCAAGCTGATCATGGTGTTCCTCGATTCCAACGGAAAGTATTCGCGCCTCGGCGATGCCGAGCGCGTACGCAAGTGGATCAACGACAGCGCCGCCGTGGCGGTTCCGATCGCGACGAAAGCCGAGTCCTGACAGCCTGAAACAGGCAATCTTGACTGATCGTGAAGCCCGGTTCAGCCGGGCTTCTTCATTTCGCGGCCGATGCTGTCGCCGCGGCCGCGGCCGCCGCCGCGGTGCGATGGCCCAGGGCTGCGGATATCTGCGCTGCCGTCGCCTTCAAGCGCTCCATCCAGGCCTCTTCCAGGCGGTCGGCCGGTGCTGAGATGGACAGACCGGCGACCAGCTTGCCCTGGTCGTCAAGAATGCCGGCGGCCATGCACCGCACGCCAAGCTCGAGCTCTTCGTCGTCGCGTGCAGTGCCGTGGTGAAGCACCTTGGACAACTCGCGCTCCAGCGTCGGCAGGCTGGTGATGCTGTTGCGCGTGTGGCCAGCCAAGCCGGTTCGGGTGGCATAGGCGCGCACGCGTTGCGGGTCGTCGTGTGCCAGGAACAGCTTGCCGACGGAGGTCAGGTGCAACGGGGCTCGACCGCCGATGGCGCGAACCACTTGCATGCCCGAACGTTCGCTGTAGGTGCGCTCGATGTAGACGATCTCGTCGCCCTGGCGCATCGAGAGGTTGACGGGCTGATGGGTCAGCTTGTGCAACTCGCGCATGGGACCAAGCGCCGCGTCGCGCACATCGAGGCGCGCTTTGACCAGGTTGCCGAGTTCCAGCAAGCGCATTCCGAGGCGGTAACTGCCGGCCTCCGGCCGATCGACGAAGCGGCCGATCGCCAAATCGTTGAGGATGCGGTGCGCGGTCGACGGGTGCAGGCCGGTTTGCTCGCTGATGAGCTTCAGCGACACCGGGTCCTGGTACGACGCCAGCACGTCCAGCAATGCAAAGGTGCGCTCCAGCACCTGTATCGTCGGGGCCTTGGCTTCGGGGTTCTTCATGACCCCCATTTTCCCTCAGATTCCCGCAATTTTGCATGGCGAAAACTGTGATTGCATGCCGAGAAGGCCGATCGGACCATCGGTTGGCGCGCTGGCACGTGGCGATCATCGCCTTTTGCGGCGTCATGGCGGTGCCAGGGGCGCACGCACAGTTCGTGTCAAACGCAAGTCCGGCCGAGATCACATCGGCTGCAGTCCCGCCGGCGTCGACCGTTCGCGCGCCAACGCGGACGGCGCCGCGAGGGGCGAAGTGGCTCGGTGTGCCGCGCATGAGTGGCAGGCTGAAGGCGCGGGATCTGGGGTTGGTGATCAATACCGCCGATCCGTATTCGGTCGAGGTGGGTAAGTTCTATGCGGCGGCGAGGAGGCTCGGCCCGGGCCAGGTCCTGCGAGTGGAGCTGCCGCTCAAGCCGGTTCTGACGCCCGACGAGTTCAAGTCCTTGCAGGCTCGGATCGAACACCATTTCGGTGCCGCGACGCAGGCTCTCGCGTTGGCTTGGACGACACCGTATGCGGTGAACTGCAATTCGATCACCGGTGCGCTGGCGCTGGGCTACGACGCCGGCTTGTGCGCGCAGACCTGCGCCCCGTCGAAGTTGTCGCCGTACTTCAATGCCTCGAGCGCCAGGCCCTACGCCGACCTGAAGCTGCGCCCGTCGATGCTGCTGGCGGCCAAGGACCCGGCAACGGCGAAGCGCCTGATCGAGCGCGGCGTGAAGTCGGATCACTCCCTCGCCTTGCGCGGCGGCCCGCCGGTCAACGCGTACTTCGTCATCACCAAGGATCGCGCGCGCAGCGTGCGCGCCGCCTTGTTCCCGCCGCCCGGGCTGGTGCGCGGTGTCGGCGTCCGTGTTCGTGTCGAGTCGACTCAGGCGCTCGACGGCGCGGACCGCGTGTTGCTGTACGAAACCGGCCTGCCGCAAGTGGACAAGCTCGATACCGTGAACTGGGTCCCCGGCGCGCTGGCGGATCACCTGACGTCGTTCGGCGGCCGGCTCAACGACAAAGGCGGTCAAATGAACGTGCTCGAATGGATCAGTTCCGGCGCCACGGCGAGCTATGGCACGGTCTCGGAGCCGTGCTCGCACCCGCAGAAGTTTCCACATCCGCAGGTGCTGCTGCTGCACTACATGCAAGGCAGCACCGCGATCGAGGCGTACTGGAAAAGCGTCGCCTGGCCGCAGCAAGGTGTCTTCGTCGGCGAACCGCTCGCCGCCCCGTTCGCGCGGCCCTAAGGCTTCACTGCGCCGACGCCTGAGCGCACGGCACCCTCGAGCGTGGCGGGATACGGACCGGCGACGTAGTCGCCCGCCGCGACGAGCCCGGGAGCGATGAAGGCGGGCGGTCGCTGCAACTCGGGTGTGCAGCGAAAGGTGGCGCGCCTTTCGGTCAGCACCCGTTGCGCTCGCAACGGCGCGCGCAGATGGGCGGCGAGCGCCTCGCCAGCCTGCGCCAGGGTCGCATCGCAGGTGGCGTCGGCACCGCGCTCGACCCAGCTCTGTGCGCCACTGATGACGAACGCCAACAGCCCGGGGCGCCCCCCGAGCTGGCCGTGATCGAAAACAAACTGCGCGGGGCGACGGCCATCGTCGGAACGAAGCGCCAGCATCGGATGCGGCAGGGCCGTCCCGTCGCTCTGCGCATAGACGGTGACGATGGGCTCATAGCGCAATGCGGCGGCCGACTCAGCCCAGCGCGGGTCGACGCGCTGAACCAGTCGCGCAGCCTCGACGGCGCTGGTGGCAATCACCACGTGGTCGAAAGGCGCGTCATCGACAAGCCAGCCCGTCGCCGTGGGTGCAAGCTGATCGATCCGTCGCGACAGCCTGATCGGCACACCCTCATGCTCGAGCCACCGCGCAGCCGGCCGCGGCAGCAGCTCCGTCAAACGCAGCTTCGGCAGCAGCAGATCCGCCGAGCCCGGTCCAGCGAACAGCGCATCGCGGATGACCCGCAGAAACACGCTCGCGCTCGCCACCTGCGAAGGCGTGTTGAGCGCAGCGACACACAAAGGGTCGATCAGATCGTCTCTGGCGGCGCTCGACAGGTGCACGGTGAGCTCGGCCACCGTCGTGCGCGCGTCGCAGCGAAAGCGGTTCCAGGCCCAGCCCGCCGCCGACGCCAGCAGTGCAAGGCGGTCGCGCAGCGGCCAGGCCTGCAGCCCAATGACGCCGCGCGCGAACGCGAGGGTGGGTGGGCCTGCGGGCAGCGTCAGCCCGTGGCCGTCCGGATAGACCATGCGAAGCGGCGTGCGCACAAACGCCTGCGCGGGCTCGACACCCACCGTTCGCATCAAGCGCAGGGTTTCGCTATAGGCGCCGATGAGGATGTGCTGGCCGTTGTCGAGCGCGAGCCCGTCGACGTCGACACGGCGGGCCCGGCCGCCGAGTTGTGCCGCCATCTCGAACAGAGTGACCGCGTCGCCTTGCAGCGTGGCCTCGATGGCCGCGGCCAAACCAGCCCAACCACCGCCGATCACCGCGACACGTCGCGTCACTACTGCCCTCGCCAGTTCGTGCGCATCGCGATCCACAGTTTGCGCAACGGCGTCAGCGAGGTTCGCTGGTGCAGCACCTGGAACTTGTCCGCCTCGATTTCGCGCAGCAGCGTGCGGTAGATGTTGGCCATCATCAACCCGGGCTTTTGGGCTGCGCGGTCCTGCGGCGGCAGCAGGGAAAGTGCTTCGTCGTAGCAGCGGTGCGCACGTTCGGCCTGGAACTTCATCAGCTCGGTGAAGCGATCGCTGTAGCCGTAAGGCGCGCTGCGTTTGAGCAGTTCGTTCGCCTTCACGTCGAAGCGCTGCAGGTCGCTGACCGGAAGATAGACCCGGCCTCGCCGCGCGTCGTCGCCGACATCTCGAATGATGTTCGTCAGCTGCATCGCGAGACCAAGTCGGTGGGCGTATTCAATGGTCGCGTCACTGCTGCGGCCGAAAATGTTCGAGGCCACTTCGCCGACCACGCCGGCGACAAGGTGACAGTAGCGCTGCAGCCCGGGGTAGTCGAGATAGCGCGTCTGTTCGAGGTCCATCTGGCAGCCGTCGATGACCGCGGCCAGGTGGGCCGGCGTGACGCCGTAGGTCGCCACGTGCGGCAACAGTGCCTTCATTGCCGGATGGCTCGGTCGACCCGCGAATGCCTCGGCCACTTCTTTGCGCCACCACGCGAGCTTGGTCGCGGCCACGCCGGGATCGCTCACCTCGTCGACCACATCGTCGACTTCACGGCAGAACGCATAGAAGGCGGTGATGGCGGCGCGGCGCGGCGGCGCGAGGAACAGGAAGGCGTAGTAGAAGCTGGAGCCGCTCCTGGCCGCCTTGTCCTGCACGTATTGCTCGGGCGTCATGCGGCGGCTCCTGCGAGGGCCGTGCGCATGCCCAGGGCACGCCACAGCATCACCGGCGCATCCTGCCAGCGCAGCACCGGCCGCCGGTCCAGCGTGGCGAAACGCAGCCGCTCGATCTTGTCGAGGACGCGCAGGCCGCCTTGCACCACCAGGCGCAGTTCCCAGCCGGCCCGCCCCGGCAGCGCGTGGACGAGCGGGGCGCCCTCGAGCATCAGCGAGCGCGCCCAGTTCACCGCGTCGGCGACCAGTGCGCGCACCGCAGGGCTGTCGCTGCGCGAACGAAGCGCATCGGCGATGACGCCGTGTCGATCGCAATCGGACTGCGGCAGGTACAGGCGGCCGCGGCCAACGTCGACACTCAGGTCCTGCCAGAAATTCGCCAGTTGAAGCGAGGTGCAGATCGCGTCCGACTGACGCAGCGAACGCTCGTCGCTGACGCCGTACAGATGCAGCAGCAGGCGGCCGACCGGGTTCGCCGAGCGGCGGCAATAGTCGAGCAATTCGGGGCGGTCGACGTAGCTGTGCTTGATCACGTCCTGTTCGAACGCGCTGAGCAAGTCCCTTAACGCCGACAGCGGGAGCTGGAACTGGGTCAGCGCACGTGCCAGCGGTTCGAACACGGCGCTCCAGCGCGTCGACGGCAGTGCGCCCCGGGAGGCGGCGTCGAGGTCGTCGCGGTAGGCGGCCAGATCAGCCAGTCGCCGTGCCGGGCTGGCGTCGCCTTCATCGGCCAGATCATCCGCCGTGCGGGCGAACCAGTAGATCGCGGCAACGGCCGGGCGCAGGTGCGGTGGGCACAACAGCGAAGCGACGGGGAAGTTTTCGTAGTGGTTCACGCTCACGGCGTGCATTGTCTCCGCGGATTCACGGCTGCCTGCCACCAGCACCAGACAAACACCCGCTGCGTGCGATTGACACTTCGGGTTCTCACGCATATATTACTGACCAGTCAGTCAGTTTTCGGACTCGCCTCACTCTATGCCGTGCCCTGGGGCGGGTCTGGCCTCTCTCAACCGCTGCCTCGCTCGCCGAGCGATGAAAGAACATCATGCGTCAGATCCTGCTCATCATTGCGCTCAGTTCCGCCGTCGTGGCAGGGTGCGCCAAGACCGAGACCGCGCCCGAACCGGTGCGTGCAGTGCGCACCGTGACGGTGTCAACTGGCGCGGCGGGCGGCGTTCACGAGTACGCGGCCGAGGTGCGAGCGCGAACCGAGTCGCGCCTGGGTTTTCGCGTCGGCGGCAAGATCGTGCGCCGCAATGTCGATGCCGGCAGCACTGTGAAGGCCGGACAGGTGCTGGCGCAGCTCGATCCGCAGGATCTCAAGCTCGGGCAGGACGCAGCGCGCGCGGCGCTGACGGCGGCCCAGGCCAACTACGAGCAGGCAGCGGCCGACTTCAAGCGGTTCAAGGAACTGCGAGACCAGGGCTTCATCAGCTCGGCAGAGCTGGAGCGGCGCGACACCGCCCTGAAGGCCGCACAGGCCCAGTTCGACCAGGCCAAAGCGCAGTCCAACGTGCAGGGCAATCAGGCCACCTACGCGACCCTCGTGGCCGACGCGAGCGGCGTCATCACCGGCGTGGATGCCGAACCCGGCATGGTCGTCGGCGCCGGTGCCGCGGTGGTGCGCCTTGCCCATGACGGTCCGCGTGACGTAGTGTTTTCGGTGCCGGAAGACAAGGTGGGGTTGATCAAGGCACTGGCCGCACAACCCGGCCGCTTCAAGGTTCGACTCTGGGGTGCGACGGGTGAGCCTCTCGGCGCGACGGTGCGCGAGATCGCGGCCGCCGCCGACCCCGTGACGCGCACCTTCGTGGTCAAGGCCGACATCGGCCGCGATGCATCGAACAGCGTGCGCCTGGGCCAAACCGCGACGATGCTGGTCGAGATGCCCAAGACCATCGGCATCAACAAGCTGCCGCTGTCGGCGCTGAAGGAAGAGCAGGGCCGCACCGTGGTCTGGGTGGTCGACAAGGCGAGCATGACGGTCAAGCCGCAGCCGGTTCAGGTGGCGGGTGCGGACGGCAACGATGCGGTGGTCACCGCGGGCCTGGCGCCCGGCCAGATCGTTGTCACGGCCGGCGTGCATGTGCTCAACCCGGGTCAGAAAGTGAAGTTGTACGTCGATCCGGGCGTGCCTTCCGTGACCACAACGGCCGCCGCCGCGCTGGCCTCGGCGGTGACGGTGAAATGAGCGAGGTGTCCGTGAATACCGCTGAAGGTACCTTGGGGTCGGCCGTTGGCCGGGCCCGGCAGTTCAACATCTCCAAGTGGGCGCTCGAACACCCGGCGCTGACTCGCTACCTGCTGCTGGTGCTGATGCTGCTGGGGCTGGTGGCCTACTTCCAGCTCGGACAGGATGAGGACCCGCCATTTACCTTCCGCGCGATGGTCGTGCGCGCCTATTGGCCCGGGGCCACGGCGCAGCAGATCGCCGACCAAGTGACCGACAAGCTGGAGAGGACGCTGCAGGAGGTGCCGTATTCGGACAAGATCCGAAGCTACTCCAAGCCCGGCGAGACGCTGATCATCTTCCAGGTCAAGGATTCGTCGCCGCCCAAGGAGATGGCCCAGATCTGGTACACGGTGCGCAAGAAGATCGCCGACATGCGCGGTACGCTGCCCGGCGGCGTGATCGGCCCGTTCTTCAATGACGAATTCGGCGATGTGTACGGTTCGATCTATTCGCTCTCCAGCGACGGCTTCACCTACGAGGAGCTGAAGGAACAGGCCGACCGTGTGCGCCAGCGCCTGCTGAAGGTGAAGGACGTCAACAAGGTCGAGATCTTCGGCGCGCAAGACGAGAAGATCTTCATCGAGATTTCGCAGAAACGGCTCGCCCAGCTCGGCCTCGACTTCAATGCCGTGCTGGCGCAGCTCGGCCAGCAGAACGCCGTCGAGTCCGCGGGCATCATCAACGCGCCCACCGATTTCGTGCAGGTGCGGGTGGGCGGGCAATTCAATTCGGTCGACGACCTGAAGCTGTTCCCGATCCGCGCCGGCGGTGCGAGCTTCAAGCTCGGCGACATCGCGGACATCAAGCGCGCCTATGTGGACCCGCCGCAGGTCAAGGTACGCGACCAGGGCAAGGAAGTCATTGCACTGGGCATCTCGATGGCCAAGGGCGGCGACATCATCGAGCTCGGCAAGTCACTGAAGGCAGCCACCGACGCGATTCGCACCGAGCTGCCGGCCGGCATCGAGATGCAGCAATTCCAGAACCAGTCGACCGTCGTGGCGCGCTCGGTCGGCGAGTTCGTCGGCGTGCTGATCGAGGCGGTACTGATCGTCCTCGTGGTCAGCTTCATCAGCCTCGGCCTGCATTTCAAGCCCTTCCGCATCGACTGGCGACCCGGCATGGTGGTGGGCATCACCATCCCGCTGGTGCTCGCGATCACCTTCGTGACGATGTACTACTGGGGCGTGGGCCTGCACAAGATCTCGCTCGGCTCGCTGATCATCGCGCTCGGACTGCTGGTCGACGACGCCATCATCGCGGTGGAAATGATGGTGCGCAAACTCGAAGAGGGTTACGACAAGGCACGCGCCGCGACCTTCGCCTACGAGGCGACAGCGATGCCGATGCTGACCGGCACGCTGATCACTGCGGTCGGTTTCCTGCCGATCGGCATGGCGCGATCGACCGTCGGCGAGTACACGTTTGCGATCTTTGCGGTCACGGCCGCGGCGCTGCTGATCTCGTGGCTTGTTTCCGTGTATTTCGTGCCTTACCTCGGCACCTTGCTGCTGAAGACCAAGCCGCATGCGAACGGTGCGGGCGAGCCGCACGAGCTGTTCGACACGCCGTTCTACACGCGCTTCCGCTCGCTCGTGAACTGGTGCGTGCAGCACCGCTGGATCACCATCGCACTGACGATCGGCACGCTGGTGCTGGGCCTCGTGGGCATGGGCAAGGTGCAGAACCAGTTCTTCCCCGATTCGAGCCGGCTCGAAATCCTGGTCGATCTCTGGTATCCGGAAGGAATGTCCTACGCGGCCAACGAGGAAGTCACCAAGCGCGTCGAAGCGCGCGTGATGAAGCTCGATGGGGTGGACCACGTGACCACCTGGGTCGGCAGCGGCCTGCCGCGCTTCGCGCTGGTGCTCGACCAAATCTTCCCGCAGAGCAATGTCAGCCAGCTCGTGGTGCTGCCCAAGAACTTGGCGGCGCGCGACAGCCTGCGTCGCATGCTGCCCGAGATCCTGGCCACCGAGTTCCCCGAAGCGCGTGGGCGCGCCAAGCTGTTGCCCAATGGACCGCCGGTGCCGTATCCGGTGCAGTTCCGCGTGGTCGGCCCCGACCCCGCGAAGGTGCGTGCCTACGCCGACGAAGTGAAGGCGATCATGCGCACCAACGCCAACATGCGCGGCATCAATGACAACTGGAACGAATCGGTGAAGGTGCTGCGCCTGGACGTCGACCAGGACAAGGCGCGCGCACTCGGCGTGTCGAGCCAGGCCATCGCGCAGGCGGCACGCACCATCAACAGCGGCACCACGGTCGGGCAGTATCGTGACGGCGACAAGCTGGTCGACATCGTGCTTCGCCAGCCGCTCGAAGAGCGCAGCCAGGTCACCGATCTGGCCAGCGCGTACGTGCCGACCACGACCGGGCGCAGCATTCCGCTGGCGCAGATCGCGAAGGCCAACTTCACGTGGGAACCTGGCGTGCTGTGGCGCGAAGGGCGCGACTATGCGGCAACCGTCCAGGGTGACATCGTCGACGGCGTGCAGGGCGCCACGGTGACCGGCCAGCTCGACCCACTGTTCGCGCCGATCCGCCAGAAGATGCTGCCAGGCTATCGGATCGAAGTGGCCGGTGCCGTAGAGGAGAGCAGCAAGGGGCAGGGCTCGATTGCTGCCGGCTTGCCGGTGGCGCTGTTCATCATGTTCACGCTGTTGATGCTGCAGTTGCACAGCTTCAGCCGCTCGGTGCTGGTGTTCCTCACCGGCCCGATGGGCATCGCGGGCGTGGCCGGCGCACTGCTCGTGCTCAACCGCCCGTTCGGCTTCGTCGCACTGCTGGGCGTGATCGCGCTGATGGGCATGATCATGCGCAACTCGGTGATCCTGATCGACCAGATCGAACAGGACCGCGAGCGCGGCGTGCCGACCTGGACGGCGATCGTCGAGGCGGCGGTGCGGCGCTTCCGGCCGATCATCCTCACCGCGGCGGCGGCGGTGCTGGCGATGATTCCGCTGTCCCGCAGCGTGTTCTGGGGGCCGATGGCGGTGGCCATCATGGGCGGACTGATCGTCGCGACGGTGCTCACGCTGTTGGCGCTGCCGGCGATGTACGCCGCGTGGTTCCGCGTCAAGCCGGCCGATCAGGAGGCGCTGGTCGCAGGCGGCTAAAATAGCCGGTTTACCGATCGCCCAACCAACAAGGGGTCGCCACGGCGACCCCGCTTTCCTTCTGACATCCGCGCGGGTGGCGAAATTGGTAGACGCACCAGGTTTAGGTCCTGACGCCAGCGATGGTGTGGGGGTTCGAGTCCCCCCCCGCGCACCAGCAACGAAACCAGAAAGTCCCTTTGATCATGACTGTGACTGTTGAAACCCTCGAGAAGCTCGAACGCCGCATCACGCTGACGCTCGCTGCCGACACCATCAATCACGAAGTCGAGTCGCGTCTGAAGCGCCTGTCGCGCACTGTCAAGGCCGATGGTTTCCGCCCCGGCAAGGTGCCGATGAGCGTGGTGACGCAGCGCTATGGCTACTCGGTGCACTACGAGGTAATGAACGACAAGGTCGGCCAGGCGTTTGCCGAAGCCACCAGCGAGGCCAAGCTGCGCGTCGCCGGCCAGCCGCACATCACCGAAAAGGAAGGTGCCGGTGATGGAAAGATCGCGTTCGACGCCACCTTCGAGGTGTACCCCGACGTCAAGCTCGGCGACCTGAGCGCGGCCGAGGTGGAGCGCGTTTCCACCGAAGTGACCGATGCGGCCATCGACAAGACGCTCGACATACTGCGCAAGCAGCGCCGCACATTCGCGCAGCGTCCGGCGGCCGAAGGCGCCATGGAAGGCGACCGCGTGACGATCGACTTCGAAGGCAAGATCGACGGCGTGCCGTTCGACGGCGGCAAGGCCGAGGCCTTCCAGTTCATGATTGGCGAAGGCCAGATGCTCGAGACCTTCGACAAGGCCGTGCGCGGCATGAAGGCCGGCGAATCGAAGACCTTCCCGCTGCAGTTCCCCGCCGACTACCAGGGCAAGGAAGTGGCCGGCAAGGAAGCGGACTTCCTCGTCACGGTGAAGAAGATCGAGGCGCAGAATTTGCCGGAAGTCAACGAGGCATTTGCCAAGTCGCTGGGCATCAAGGAAGGCAGCGTCGAGGGCCTGCGCGCCGACGTGAAGCGCAATCTCGAGCGCGAAGTGAAGTTCCGCGTGCTGGCGCGCAACAAGGCCGCCGTAATGGACGCTCTGGTGAAGTCGGCGGAACTCGATGTGCCGAAGGCGCTGGTGAACGGCGAGGTCGAACGCATGATCGAGGGCGCGCGTGCCGACCTGAAGAAGCGCGGCGTCAAGGACGCCGACACCACGCCGATCCCGTCCGAGATATTCCAGCCGCAAGCCGAACGCCGCGTGCGACTGGGGCTGGTGGTGGGCGAACTGGTGCGCAGCAACAACCTGCAAGCCAAACCGGCCCAGTTGCAGGCGCACATCGAAGAGATGGCGCAAAGCTACGAGAAGCCGTCGGAAGTCGTGCGCTGGTACTTGGGCGACCGTCAGCGGATGGCGGAAGTCGAGGCGGTCGTGGTCGAGAACAACGTGGCCGAGTTCGTGCTCAGCAAAGCGAAAGTCACTGACAAGGTGTTGCCGTTCGACGAGCTGATGTCGGCCTGATCGGCTTCACCGGATGCGAGGGCACCGCGCCGGCAGGCCGGTGCCCTTGTGCATTGTGCGCGGCGTCTCTTGTCGCGACATAATCGAACCCAACATCACTCGTTCACCCATTTCAAGGACATCCATGAGCGCGCTGGACACAAAGAACCTGGGCATGGTGCCCATCGTCATCGAGCAGTCGGGTCGCGGCGAGCGCGCCTACGACATCTATTCGCGATTGCTGCGCGAGCGGGTGATCTTCCTGGTCGGGCCGGTGAATGACCAGTCGGCCAACCTGGTCGTGGCGCAACTGCTGTTTCTCGAAAGCGAGAACCCCGACAAGGACATCTCCTTCTATATCAACTCGCCTGGCGGCTCGGTCAGCGCCGGAATGTCGATCTACGACACGATGCAGTTCATCAAGCCCGACGTGTCCACGCTGTGCATGGGTCTGGCGGCGAGCATGGGCGCGTTTCTGCTGGCGGCGGGAGCCAAAGGCAAACGCTTCGCGCTGCCGAACTCGCGCATCATGATTCACCAGCCGTCCGGCGGCGCACAGGGCCAGGCCACCGACATCGAGATTCAGGCGCGCGAGATCCTGAAGCTGCGCGAGAGCCTGAACAAGATCCTGGCCGAGCGCACGGGCCAACCGCTGGAAAAGATCCGCGCCGACTCGGAGCGCGACTACTTCATGTCGTCCGGCGAAGCGACAGACTACGGGCTCATCGATCAGGTTCTGGACAAGCGGCAATGAGCCGCCAACCGGGCTGATTTGGGCAACGAACGGGGTCTTTCTTTCCACCAAGGCCCCGTTCTCATTTCAACTATCATTCCACCAGCATTACCGCCGCGCAGCGCCGACCCGACCCATGGCCGAAAAAAAAGGCTCTTCGAGCGAGAAAGTTCTCTACTGCTCCTTTTGCGGCAAAAGCCAGCATGAGGTGAAGAAGCTTATCGCCGGCCCGTCTGTCTTCATCTGCGACGAGTGCATCGAGCTTTGCAACGACATCATTCGCGATGAGGTGCCTGCCGATGGCGCCGACACCAAGGCCGCGCGGTCCGACCTGCCCATCCCTACCGAGATCAAGGCCATTCTGGATCAGTACGTGATCGGCCAGGACCCGGCCAAGCGCACGCTGTCGGTGGCGGTCTACAACCACTACAAGCGGCTCAAGCACATGAGCCGTTCGAAAGAGGATGTCGAGCTCTCCAAGAGCAACATCCTGCTGATCGGCCCGACAGGTTCCGGCAAGACACTGCTCGCCCAGACGCTCGCGCGGCTGCTGAACGTGCCGTTCGTGATTGCCGACGCCACGACGCTGACCGAAGCCGGCTACGTTGGCGAGGATGTCGAGAACATCATTCAGAAGCTGCTGCAGAACTGCAACTACGACGTCGAGAAGGCGCAGCGGGGCATCGTCTACATTGACGAGATCGACAAGATTTCGCGCAAGGCCGACAACCCTTCGATCACGCGCGACGTGTCAGGCGAAGGCGTGCAGCAGGCCCTGCTCAAGCTGGTCGAAGGCACGATGGCGTCGGTGCCGCCGCAAGGCGGTCGCAAACATCCGAACCAGGACTTCCTGCAGATCGACACCACGAACATCCTGTTCATCTGTGGCGGTGCGTTCGACGGCCTCGAGAAGGTCATCCAGAACCGCTCCGAGAAGTCTGGCATTGGTTTTGCTGCCACGGTGCACACCAAGACCGAACGCCGTGTGTCCGAAGTGTTCCGCGACGTCGAACCCGAAGATTTGATCAAGTTCGGGCTGATTCCCGAGCTGGTTGGACGCCTGCCGGTGGTCGCGACGCTTGGCGAACTTACCGAAGACGCCTTGGTCCAAATCCTCACCGAACCGAAGAACGCATTGGTCAAGCAATATCAGAAGCTGTTTGCGATGGACGGGGTGGACCTGGAAATTCGCCCTTCCGCGCTCGCGGCCATTGCCCGCAAGGCGCTCGCGCGCAAGACCGGCGCGCGTGGCTTGCGATCCATCATGGAGCAGTCGCTGATCGACACGATGTTCGACCTGCCCACGCTTGATGGCGTGGCGAAGGTGGTGCTCGACGAGCACACGGTTGACGACGACGCGAAACCCCTGCTCGTGTATCGCGAGCAGTCCAAGGCCAGCGCCTGACATGACAACCCCCACGTCGCTTCGCTTCTGCCCCCAGAGGGGGCCGTCAGCCGCAAGGGCCACAAAGGGGCCCCTGCGTGGGCCCTGGCGGCCCGGCGGCGCCTGAAGTCCGGTGCCGCAAACGTCGTAGAACGCGCGGCTTCTTGCAATTGACTGCTCGGGCCCTAAATGGGTTCGAGAAAGAGAGGTCTCCTCATGTCCGGACATCCCGTTTT
The DNA here is from genome assembly GCA_041496605.1 of Piscinibacter sp. Classification (GTDB taxonomy): domain Bacteria; phylum Pseudomonadota; class Gammaproteobacteria; order Burkholderiales; family Burkholderiaceae_C; genus Albitalea. Next base: position 15,523 of record JBGQEX010000009.1, on the reverse strand, counting down.
GCCTGCTGAACAGATCACGCTGCCGCTGTTGCCGTTGCGCGACGTGGTGGTGTTCCCCCACATGGTGATCCCGCTGTTCGTGGGTCGCCCAAAATCGATCAAAGCGCTCGAAGCCGCGATGGAGGCCGGCCGCCAAATCATGCTGGTCGCGCAGAAGGCTGCCGGCAAGGACGAGCCCAAGCCCGACGACATGTTCGAAGTGGGCTGCGTGTCCAGCATCCTGCAGATGCTCAAGTTGCCCGACGGTACCGTGAAGGTACTCGTCGAGGGGATCCAACGCGCCAATACGCACAGCATCAGCGACAACGGCGAACACTTCGTTGCCGACGTGACGCCGGTGCCGCCCGAGGCGGAAACCAAGCCCGAGATCGAAGCGCTGCGCCGCGCGGTGACGCAGCAGTTCGACCAGTACGTCAAGCTCAACAAGAAGATCCCGCCGGAAATCCTCACGTCGATCGCCGGGATTGACGATGCCGGCCGGCTGGCCGACACGATCGCGGCGCACCTGCCGCTCAAGCTCGAAAACAAGCAGTCGGTGCTCGACCTGTTCGCGGTCGACAAGCGGCTGGAGAAATTGCTCGAGCAACTCGAACACGAAGTCGACATCCTGCAGGTCGAAAAGCGCATTCGTGGCCGCGTCAAGCGCCAGATGGAAAAGAGCCAGCGCGAGTACTACCTGAACGAGCAGGTGAAGGCGATCCAGAAGGAACTCGGTGACGGCGAAGAAGGCGCCGACATGGAGGAACTGGAAAAGAAGATTGCCGCCGCCAAGATGCCCAAGGAGGCGCGCAAGAAGGTCGATGCCGAACTGAAGAAGCTCAAGCTGATGTCGCCGATGTCGGCCGAGGCGACAGTGGTGCGCAACTACATCGACACCCTGGTCAACCTGCCCTGGAGCAAGAAGACCAAGATCAAGTACGACCTCGGCAACGCCGAGCGCGTGCTCAACGAAGACCACTACGGCCTGGAGAAGGTCAAGGACCGCATCCTCGAGTACCTCGCGGTGCAGCAGCGCGTCGAGAAGGTCAAGGCGCCGATCCTGTGCCTGGTCGGGCCCCCGGGTGTCGGCAAGACCTCGCTCGGTCAGTCGGTCGCACGTGCCACCGGACGCAAGTTCGTTCGCATGGCGCTCGGCGGCGTGCGCGACGAGGCCGAGATTCGGGGTCACCGCCGCACCTACATCGGTTCGATGCCGGGCAAGGTGCTGCAAAGCCTGACCAAGGTCGGCACACGCAACCCGCTGTTCCTGCTCGACGAGATCGACAAGCTGGGCATGGACTTCCGCGGTGATCCGTCGAGCGCGCTGCTCGAGGTGCTCGACCCCGAACAGAACCACACCTTCAGCGATCACTACGTCGAGGTCGACTTCGACCTGTCGGACACGATGTTCATCGCGACCTCCAACTCGATGAACATCCCGCCGGCGCTGCTCGACCGGATGGAAGTGATTCGCCTGTCGGGTTACACCGAAGACGAAAAGCTGAACATCGCCCAGCGCTACTTGCTGCCCAAGCAGAGCAAGAACAATGGTGTCAAGGCCGAGGAGATGGAAGTCACCGAGTCGGCGATCCGCGGCATCATTCGCTACTACACCCGCGAGGCCGGCGTGCGTTCGCTCGAGCGCGAGATCTCCAAGATTTGCCGCAAGGTGGTCAAGGGAACCCAGCTCAAGCAATACACCGGCATGGTCGTCGTGACCGATGACAATCTCAACGACTTCCTCGGCGTGCGGCGCTTCGACTACGGCCAGGCCGAGAAGAAGAACCAGGTGGGCCAGGTGGTGGGTCTGGCGTGGACCGAGGTGGGCGGCGACCTGCTGACCATCGAATCGGCCATGATGCCCGGCAAGGGCAACATCATCCGCACCGGTTCGCTCGGCGACGTGATGAAGGAGTCAGTCGAGGCCGCTCGTTCGGTGGTGCGCAGCCGCTCGCGGCGACTGGGCATCAAGGACGAATTGTTCGAGAAGCGCGACATCCACATCCACGTTCCCGATGGCGCCACGCCGAAGGACGGCCCGAGCGCGGGCATCGCGATGACGACTGCGTTCGTCTCGGCCCTGACCGGTATTCCGGTGCGCGCCGACGTCGCGATGACGGGCGAGATCACGTTGCGCGGCGAGGTGACGGCGATCGGCGGCTTGAAGGAGAAGCTTCTCGCTGCCCACCGCGGTGGCATCAAGACCGTGATGATCCCGGAAGAAAACGTGAAGGATCTTCAAGACATTCCGGAGAATGTGAAGAACCATCTGGAGATCATCCCGGTGAAGTGGATCGACCGCGTGCTCGAGATCGCGCTGGAATCGATGCCTCAACCGATTCCCGAGGACGAGCCGGTCAAGGTCGAGCCCAAGCCCGAGGCGGCAACGCCCGCGGCATCGCCCGACCTGCTCACGCATTGAATGAAGACGCGAGGCCCCTTTCAAGCAGCTTCGTTTTTCTGGCTATAATGCGAGACTCGGCAGACAGCGATGTATGCCGTGGGCACCAGATAGACATGCGGGAGTAGCTCAGTTGGTAGAGCGCAACCTTGCCAAGGTTGAGGTCGCGAGTTCGAGACTCGTCTCCCGCTCCAGGTTCTGAAAAGGGAAGCTTGCGCTTCCCTTTTTTGCGAGAATGGCGGCCGTTCAGCCTCCATGATCATGGCGCGGTAGCAAAGCGGTTATGCACCGGATTGCAAATCCGTGTAGGTCGGTTCGACTCCGGCCCGCGCCTCCAAACCCCCACGCGAACGACAACGCCTCGCGCCTCGACGCAGCGGTCGGCGGCGCCGACCGCTGCGCGCCGATAATCCGGGCGTCCCACTTGCTCCGGAGTTCGCTGTGATCCGTCCTGACGATTGGCAGCACGACCACGAAGTTGGGGTGCTGGCTTCCTCGATTCCCGAACCCACCCACGACACCACGCGCGTCGACGATGTGCGCATCAGCGCGGTTCGACCGCTGATTTCACCTGCCCTGCTGCAAGACGAGTTGCCGATGCCCGAGGCCGAGCAGGCGCTGGTGGAGCGAGCCCGCGTCGAACTGGCCGCGGTGCTGGCCGGCCGCGACGACCGGCTGATCGCCGTCGTGGGCCCCTGTTCCATTCACGACCACGAGCAGGCGATCGCCTACGCGCGAGGCCTGCGCAGTTGTGCCGACGAGCTGGGGAACGAGTTGCTGATCGTGATGCGGGTGTACTTCGAGAAGCCGCGCACCACGGTCGGCTGGAAGGGCTACATCAACGACCCGCGGCTGGACGGAAGTTTTCGCATCAATGAGGGACTGCGCCGCGCACGCCAGCTGCTGCTGGAAATTGTGTCGATGGGGCTGCCCGCGGGCACCGAGTTTCTTGACCTGCTGAGCCCGCAGTACATCGCCGATCTAGTCTCCTGGGGGGCCATCGGTGCGCGCACGACGGAAAGCCAGAGCCATCGGCAACTGGCCTCGGGTCTGTCGTGCCCGGTGGGCTTCAAGAACGGCACCGACGGCGGCATCAAGGTGGCCGCCGACGCCATCGTGGCGGCGCGCGCGCCGCACGCCTTCATGGGGATGACCAAGATGGGCCAGGCCGCCATCTTCGAAACCCGCGGCAATGCCGACTGCCACGTGATCCTGCGCGGTGGCAAAACGCCGAACTACCGTGCGGCCGACGTGGCCGCGGCTTGCGAGGTATTGCGGTCTGCGGGGCAGCGCGAACAGGTGATGATCGACTTCTCGCACGCGAACTCGGAAAAGCAGCACCGGCGGCAAATCGAGGTCGGCCGCGACGTGGCGTCGCAAATTGCCGCCGGCGAACGTCGCATCACCGGGGTGATGATCGAGAGTCACCTCGAAGAGGGCCGGCAGGAGCTTCGACCCGGGGAGCCGCTGATGCGGGGCGTCTCGATCACCGACGCCTGCCTGGGCTGGGCAGACACGCAGCCCTTGCTTCATTTGCTGGCGCAGGCGGTGCGTGAGCGGCGCGGCGGCGTCGCCGCTTGAGCGCCTGGTTCGGCTCCGGTTCAATCACTCGTTCGGCACGAAGATCCACAGCAGAACGTAGAGCAGCAGGCCCGCGCCGCCGAGTAACAGGAACAGCGCAAACAGCAGGCGGCACACCCAGGACTCGATGCCGGTGGAGCGGGCGATGCCGCCGCAGACGCCGGCGATCCAGCGGTCGGTGCGGCTGCGCCGCAAGGCATTGATGGCCGCAACCGCCGGCGCGCTCGCAGGGGCTGACTGCCCGTCGAGCAGCCGGGCCTTGGCGCGCGAGAACTCCTCGGACGTGAGTGCGCCGCGTTGGCGCAGTTCGTCCAGTTTGCTCAGTTCGTCGCTCAGCGACATGGTCCGGCTCCTCTCAATGCGTCAGGCGTCGACGGCGCCGCGCATCGTGCCGATTGGCCGGCGGCTGCGCGACGGCGATCAGTGCCGATTCGCGCGGGTTACACCGCGCTGTCGCACGATGGCTTGCAGACCATCTCGGAGCGACCGAGGACGCGTTTCGATTGCATCTGCGCGGGCTGGCGATGTCGGCCGCACTTGAAGCACGAGCGCGTATTGCCGCTGCCGAGAAACGGCGAACCGGTTGCCTTGGTCGCGTAGCGCAGACCGTCGGCGTTGAGTTTGGTGGGGACTTGTTTGGCCATGCCTCAATTGTCGCGCGTCTGGCAGCCTCACGCACCTGAATCCTTTGGGCTGCCTCGCTTGGCTGTTCGCGATCCGGCTGGTTCTTCGCAGTGCCGTGCCAGGCACAGTGGTCACTACGCCCAAGTTGAGCAAGGTCAACGGAGAGTAGGTCGGCGCGCCTAAAGTTAGCGTACCTTCACCGTTCGGAGAAGACGATGGTCCGCAAGACGAAATCACCGAGCCCGCCAGTTTCAAGCGCAGTTACCACGGCTTACGCTTCCCCTGCACCCGGCTCCGGCAACGAAGCCGCAGTTCAACTGGGGATGGACGTGACGCGGACGATTCTGAACGCTTCGCTGAGCGCGTCGCACGGCATGCTGAGGTTCATGGAACAGTTGCAGGAGGCGCAGGCCCAAGCGTTCAGGGGCATGGAGAAGACGCTGAGTTCGGCCATCACCGAAGCCGACAAGGCCACCGACCTGCAGGACCTGATGACGCTGCAGGGCAAGATGATGCAGGCCAATCTCGCGGGCGCCGCCGAGAACTTCAGCTCGCTGTTGACGCGCTGGTGCGAGGCCGAGGCGGAGTTCGTCGAACAGGCGCAGTCCCAAACGGCAGGTATGACGCGCAAGCTGGTGGAAGACGGCTCGACCGGCGCGAAGGGTGACGGCGTCGACAAGGCCGCGAGCACGGCGCTCGAATTGCTCGGCAACGCCCAGGCGGCATGGACACAGATGACGCAGCAGTGGGTCGACGCGGTGAAAGAAAGCAGCGCAAAACATTGACCCATTGATCACCGGTGCGCGCAAGGCAGTGCAGCCTTGGCCGGTCGCCGGTTTCCACCTTTGCTTGCGTCGTCTGTACCGGCGGCGAGACGATCGTGATGCGCCCGGTATCGCGGTTGCGTCCGTGTGAGCCCCAGGCGTCGGAGAACCTCATGGAAAAGAAGACCGGATTCAACGTCGGATACTTGATCTTTGCGCTGCTGGCCGTGTTGGTGATGCGCGAATGGTGGACGCAGGCGAGCACGATCGAGCCGCTTCCGTACAGCACCTTCGAGGAGTACCTGAAGGACGGCAAGATCGCCGACGTCACGGTCAGTGACCGCCTGATCACCGGACGGCTCAAGACGCCGGAGCCCGGCGGCAAGAGCATGGTCGTCTCGACACTTGTCGAGCCGGCGCTGGCGCAAAGGCTGTCGCAGTTCGGCGTGACCTATACGCGCGTCTACGAGTCCACCTGGCTGCGCGACCTCGTCTCGTGGGTCGCGCCGACGCTGATCTTCCTCGCAATCTGGTTCTTCGCGTACCGCAAGTTCGCCGACAAGATGGGCTCGGGCGGGCTCATCGGCATCGGCAAGAGCAAGGCCAAGATCTACATGGAGAAGCAGACCGGTGTCAGCTTCGACGATGTGGCGGGGGTCGACGAAGCCAAGGCTGAACTGCAAGAGATCGTCGACTTTCTCAAGAACCCCAAGGAGCACGGCAAGCTCGGCGCGCGCATTCCAAAGGGGGTGCTGCTGATGGGGCCCACCGGCACCGGCAAGACACTGTTGGCGCGTGCGGTGGCGGGCGAAGCGGGCGTTGCGTTCTTCTAGATCAGCGGCTCGGAGTTCATCGAGATGTTCGTCGGCGTCGGTGCGGCGCGTGTGCGCGACCTGTTCGAGCAGGCGCGCGCCAACGCCCCCGCGATCATCTTCATCGATGAACTCGATGCGCTCGGCAAGGCGCGCGGCGCGTTTGGCTTGACCGGCGGCAACGACGAGCGCGAGCAGACGCTGAACCAGTTGCTGGTGGAACTCGACGGCTTCGACCCGAGCGTCGGCGTGGTGCTGCTGGCCGCCACCAACCGTCCGGAAATCCTCGACCCGGCGCTGCTGCGCGCCGGCCGCTTCGACCGCCAGGTGCTGGTCGACCGCCCCGACCGCAAGGGCCGGCTCGCGATCCTTCGCGTGCATGCCAGAAAGATCAAACTCGCTGCCGACACGGACCTGGACCAGGTGGCCGCAATCACCGTCGGCCTGGCCGGCGCCGACCTTGCCAACGTCGTCAACGAAGCGGCCCTGGTGGCCACCCGGCGCAAGGCCGACGCGGTGAACTTGTCCGACTTCACCCAGGCCATCGAGCGCATCGTCGCCGGCATCGAGAAGAAGAACCGGGTGCTCAGCGAGAAGGAGCGCAAGGTGGTGGCGTACCACGAGATGGGCCACGCGCTGACGGCGCTGGCGCTGCCCGGAACCGACGCGGTGCACAAGGTGTCGATCATTCCGCACGGCATCGGGGCGCTCGGCTACACGCTGCAGCGGCCCACCGAAGACCGCTACCTGATGAGCCGCTCCGACCTGATGAAGAAGGCGGCCGTCTTGCTGGGCGGGCGCGCCGCCGAGAAGCTGGTGTTCGACGAGATCTCCACCGGAGCGGCCGACGACATCGCCAAGGTCACCGACATCGCGCGCGACATGGTCATGCGCTACGGCATGGATGAAGGCCTGGGCTATGTCGCCTACGCCGACGAACGGCCGCGGTTCCTCGACACGCCCGGCTCAGCGTACGCCGGGCGCGCTGCCAGCCCGCAGACCGCGCAACACATCGACGACGCCGTGCGCGGCATCGTGCGCAGCGCGTTCGACACCGCGACCGCGATCCTGCGCAGCAACCGCGCCGTGCTGGACCGAAGCGCGAGCGCACTGCTCGCCAAGGAGTCGCTCGACGAAGCCGACATCGTCGGCCTTACGTCGGACCTGCAGCGAGGCACGTGAGAGCGGCGCCTGCCGCCACTGGCAGCTCAGCGTTCGACGCTGAGCCGGTTGAGCACCGAAGTGACTCCCGGTGCGGACCACACAGCGCCTTCCACCGCGCTTCTCTCTGCCCAGGAGTGAACGGGTCCACGCAGGGTGACTGCCCCGTTCTGAATGCTGATGTCGATGCGCTTGGCTTCGCGCAATGCCTGGCGTGTCAACGCCCCCTGGATCGTGGCTGTCAGGTCGGCCGGTGATGGCTGCTGCTTGAGCTGGATGTTGTCGGTGACGCCGGTCACGCCCATCAACGGGCGGACCATGCGTTCGACGCTGCGGCGCTGGTAGTCCCAGTCCAGTTCGCCGTTGAGCGTGACCCAGCCATGTTGGACAGTGATCTGGACCCGATCGGCCGGCACCATGGTGTTCCACTCGATGGCATGTTCTGCCGCCGCCGCGATCTCGGTGTCGGTCCGCTTGTGCGGGCCGGTCACCTTGACGTCGAGTTCCACCGCGATGGCCTTCACTCCGCTCACGCGCTGCGCGGCGCGTTGCGCGGCGATCTTCTCCGCATAAGTGTCCAGATGGCCGGTCAGCGTGACGACACCGTCACCGACGCTCACGCCCACCTTGGCTTCCGGAACGATAGGGTCCCACGCCAGTTCGGCCAGCACATCACTCTTCAGGTCGGAATCGGTCTTCATGATTTGCCCTTCCACTGCGACTGCGACTGCGCGGACCACGCCGCTACTTCCAACATAGGCGGTGCAGCCGCCGTCGGGTTGCGGCAACTCAATCGTCAGGCCCGGCATGCCGAAGTCGGCGCGGAAAAACGAAGACCCGCCAGCCCTTGCGGAGTGGCGGGTCTGGTGAAGGCCCCGATCATGCGTTTCACCGCTCGATCAGTCTGAGGATGCCTTCATCCGTTGCAGTGTCGGGGACACCACAAACTCCCCACTGAAGGGGACCTCATCATCGTGACTCGGCGTCTTGGGGCTAACCAATCACCTCCTCACGAACCAACTATAGAAGCCTATGCGCGACGCGTGTTGAGAATTCGCAAGCGAGCCGACTGTCATGCCGGCGGGGCCGACGACGGCTGACGCCGACGATGCCACTCCAGAACGCACGCGCCGATCCCGGCCACCGTCGTCACGAACACCGTCAGCGCGCCGACGACCGGCAGGTGGCCGATCAACATCAGGATCAGCAAGGCCAGCGCCACGAAGCCGACCGTGATGCCGAACGTCGCCGGCACGTCCTTGCGCGTGGCAGCCTGGGCGCGCTGCGCGACAAACAGCACGCCGGTCAGGTAGCCCATCAGCAGCAGCCCCGGGTAGAGCGCGAACGCAGCGATGCCAAGGGGAATGCCCAACAGCGTGATGAACAACAGCACGGCGAGCACCGGCACGCCCACCAGCGCGCCGAACCCGATGGCCATCGCGAGCCACGGCGACGTCCGGATCAGGTCCGGTGCCTGCACCGAGAAGCGCGGGAACAGCAGCAGGAACACAGTGCCGGCGGCCAGCAGGCCGAGGAAGGTGAATACCGTGCCGAACCATGAGGGGCCGCTCGTTTCCCTGTGCCACTGCCACCGGTGCTCGGACCGGCGCTCACGCCGGGTGTCTGCGCGCTCGTCGCGCACGATCGCGCCGCCGATCACTGCACCATCAGCCTTCTTCAGTTCGCTGGCGGCGTAGCTGAGCGCACCGCCGATCCGGGCGGTCGGGCCCAGTTCGATCCGTTCTGCCACCAGATGCGCATCGCCGGTCACTTCGCCGTTGACGACGATCGTCTGCGCGTTCACCGTGAGCTTGCCGCTGATCTTGCCGTCGATGCTGACGCTGCCGCCGGCCAGCGCGGCGCCTTGTTCGACCTGCGCCGACTTGGCCAGCGTGACGTTGCCACCGGCGGCGACCAGCTCACCGCCGATCCTGCTTTCGATGCTGACGTCGCCGCCCGCTGCGCGAACATCGTCGCCCACCGGCGCGCGCACGTCGACAGAGCCACCGGCCAGCAGGGCGTCGCCCTTGATCGCTTGATCGACGATCACACGGCCACCGAGGCCGACGAAGTCTCCGTCCACGGCACTCGAGGGCCGAACCGTGCCGCCGGCCGCGTAGACGTTGCGGCCGACCGACGCGCTGGCAGTGCCCCCGGCGCTTGGGGTCTGGGCACGCGCCTCCATGGTCAGGCCGGCGACGGCGAGCACCGCGGTGGCGCACAAGACGGCGAGCACGAAGGCGACGACCCTGCGCAGGCTGATGGCGTTCATGTTCTGGCCTCCCGGTCGGCGAAGGCGAGGACCGGCGGCCCCGGGGAATGCCGACACTCGATCCACTCTAGGAGTGGCCGCCGATGCGACGTTGACCTCCCTCAACGTGGCCGCTGCGCCCGGCACTATGTTTGTGTCAGGACGGGCTCGCCCAGAATTGGACACGAATGAGAGGTTTGCATGAAAGCGCTTGTCGTCTACTTCTCGCGCAGCGGCCACACGCGCCAGCTGGCCAAGGAAATCGCCGCGCGCTGCGGCGCCGACCTGGAAGCGATCCGCGAAGCGCGCAGCCGCGAGGGCGTTTGGGGCTACTGTCGGTCGCTGTGGGACGCGCTCAAGCGCGGCACGCCGCCCATCAACGCGGCGTTCCACAAGCCGGCCGGGTACGAGCTCGTGATCATCGGCACACCGGTCTGGAACTTCGGCCTGGCGCCCCCGGTGCGCTCGTACGCACAACAGCACGCGAAGCAGTTCAAGCAGGTTGCGTTCTTCTGCACCGAGGGAGGCTCCGGCGACCAGCGCGCGTTCGACGAATTGAGCCGGATTTGCGGCAAGCAGCCGGTGGCGACCTTCGCGTTGACCGAGAAGCAGTTGCCCGAGCCAGCGCACAAGGAGCCGCTGCGACGCTTCGTGGCCCGCGTTGCGATGGGCTGAAGCCGCGGCTTGCATCTCGGCCACGCTTCGCGCGTCACGGATCCGAGAATTCCGCCTCCAGCGACGAACGTGTCGCCCGCAGGGGCGGCGACTGCGCGAGCCACGCGACGGCCGCACAGGCAACGGCCTCGTGCGCCCCGGCGGCGGCGCGCGGCTGCGTCGCCTGGGGCAGCACCTCGAGCCGGTGTCGGCACTTCATGGCCTTCATCGCATCGCGGTTCAGCGCCGACAGCCGCGGATCGGTGCCGCCGACGATGAGCAAGGTCGGCACGCGCAGGCGTTTGAGTTCGCGGCCGACCATGTCAAAGCGGCCGTCCTGCAACACCAGTGAATAGATGCGCGTGCCACTCAGCGCGGCTGCAGCGACGCAGCCCGGCACCGCACCGGCCATGCCGAACAGCGCAACGCAGCGATCGGCGAGCGCCGGCCGACGTGCAATCCACTCGATCACGCTGCCGATGCGCGCGTTCGCCTCGGCGACACTCGGCGACGGTGCGCCTGTCAGCTCCTCGTCGGGTGTGCGCAGGCTGAAAGCCAGCGTGCCCAGGTCGTGTGCCCGAAGCACGTCTGCGATGAAGCGGTTGCCCGGATCGCGGCGACTGAGCGAATCGGGGTGGACGATGAGGACCAGTGCCTTGGCATCGCTGGCCACCGCCAGTTCACCCTGCATCGCCGGTTCGCCGACCAGGACTTGCTTGAGGGGCTGCGACGTACTCATGGCGTACCGATACGAAAGAAGCCTGCGACATGTCCATGCTGCAGCAGAGCCGGCGCCGTGTGTTGAGCGAACGCAACGCCGGACGAAGGCCGTGCCGAAGACCGACACGGCCTGCATCGCCAAGCTCACGCTGGCGTTCGCTGCGCTCGCCTTCGCGTTGATCGGCGCGAGGACACGCGGTATCGTCGCGGCGTCGAAGCCTCGCCCCCCTTCATGTCCGCTGCCCCGGTCCCGCCGCAAGCCGAGCTTGCCGAATTGACGCTTGCGCTGATTACGAGCCGTTTTTCGGTGTCGCCCAAGCGCCTGATTGCGCCGGGGCCGAGCACCGCCCAATTGCAGACCCTGGTCGAGGCCGCCGGCTGCGCACCCGACCACGAATTGCTGCGGCCGTGGCGGCTGGTGCGCATCGCGCCGGCGCAGCGCGCAGCGCTGGGCGAGCTGTTCGTGCAATCGCTGATCGAGCGCGATGCCAACGCGCCGGCCTCGGCGCAGGACCAGGCGCGCGACAAGGCGTTTCGCGCGCCCGAGCTTCTGCTCGCCGTGGCACGGCTCGATCCCGCGCATGCCGATGTGCCGGCACCCGAGCGATTCGTCGCGCTCGGCGCCGCGCTGATGAACTTGCTGCTGGCCGCGCATGGCCTGGGCTTCGGCGCCATGCTCACCAGCGGCCACGCGCTGCGCAGCGCGCGCTTTGCTCAGGCCTTCGGGTTGGCAGGGGGCGAGCAAGCGGTGTGCTTCGTTACGATCGGCACCGCGACCGAGGTGCGCACACGCCAGCGCCCCTCGGCGATCGAACTGATGACCGAGTGGCAGCCGACAGCGTGACGGCGGCCCATCGATCGCGAGTGCACGACACTCCGGGCAGCTTGAGCCGCGTCAGCATCCGGCGGGTCGGGGTGACGCACAATGCCGTTCGCCCGCGCGCGTCGCCGCGCTGCTTTCTCCCATCTCCTCGAACCTCTCCACACTGCCCTCGATGCTTGCACGTTTGCCTGCCGCCCTGCGCGGCGCTCTGACCGGCCTCACGCTCGGGCTGAACACACTGCTCGTCTCCTCGCTGATGGTGCCGCCGGCCCTTCTCAAGCTGCTTGTGCCGGCCGATGCCGTGCGGCGCGGCTGCGATCGCGCGCTCAACGCCCTGGCCTCCGGCTGGGTCGCGGTCAACAACGCCTGGATCGCCGCGGTGCGCCCGGCAAACTGGGACGTGCAGGGCGTCGAGAGCTTGCACCCGCGCGGCTGGTACCTGGTGTCTAGCAACCACCAGAGCTGGGTCGACATCCTCGTGCTGCAGCGGGTCTTCCACGGGCACATCCCATTCCTCAAGTTCTTCCTGAAGCAAGAGCTGATCTGGGTGCCGGTGATCGGGTTGGCCTGGTGGGCGCTCGACTTTCCGTTCATGAAGCGCGGCCGAGGCCAAGGCGCGCGCCGCAATGACCTGAAGACGACGCGCGAGGCCTGCGAGAAGTTCAAGCGCATTCCAACCTCGGTCATCAACTTCGTCGAGGGCACCCGGTTCACACCGGCCAAGCACGCTCTGCAGAACAGCCCCTACGGCCATCTGCTCAAGCCCAAGGTCGGCGGTCTCGGGATCGCGCTGGCGACGATGGGCGAGCAGTTCGAGGCAATGCTCGACGTGACCATCGTCTATCCGCACGGCGCGCCGCGTTTCTGGGATCTGCTGTGCGGCCGCATCGACGCCGTGACCGTGCGCGTGCAGCAGCGCGAGATCCCGCCGCAGGTGCTGGGCAGTGATCCCGTAGGCGACAAGGCCTATCGCCAGCGCATCAGCGCCTGGGTCGAGCAGCAGTGGACCGAGAAGGACCGGTTGATCGACGACCTGTTGCACGGCGCTCAGAACGTGCCCGGGTAGGCAGCGCCGTCGACCCGCAGGTTCTTCGTTGGCGGCGATCCGCGGCCTCTGGCGGCCGTCGGTTGCTATCGGCGCCGTCAGCCGCATATGATGGTCAGTTCCCTGTCACTCGGAAAGTCTGCGTGAAACGAATTCTGCTGAGCCTGTTCGTGGCCTTGTTGGGCCTGACTTTCGTGGCCGCCGACGTGCAGGCCAAGCGCCTCGGCGGAGGCAGCACCTCGGGCATGAAGCGGCAAACACCCCCGCCACAGCCGGCTCAACCCGTTCCGGCCACGCCGGCCGCGACGCCCGGCACAGCCGGCGCGACCGCAACACCGGCGACCGCGCCGAAGCGCTCGTGGCTCGGCCCGATCGCCGGCATCGCGGCCGGGCTGGGCCTGGCTGCCCTGATGAGTCATCTCGGGATGGGCGCCGAGTTCGCGAACATTCTCACCATGGTGCTGCTGGCAGCGGTTGCGGTGTTCGTGCTGCGTTTTCTGCTGCGGCGTTTCGGGCCCGGCGCGGCGAGCCGCAACACTGCGCTGGCTCCGCAAGGCATGCAATACGCCGGTGCCGGCTTCCCGGGCGCGGGTGTGCCGCCGCAGCGCGGGGCCCCGGTGTACGGGTCGGGCAGCCCCATCCAAGGCGCTGTCGAGCCGAGCTTTGCCGTGCCACCCGCGGCCGCGGCGAGCAGCCTGCCGCCGGGCTTCGACGCACCGGCCTTCGAACGCATCGCCAAGCTCATCTTCATTCGGATGCAGGCCGCCAATGACGCCGGCGACCTGGAAGACCTGCGCCAGTTCGCCACACCGGAGATGTTCGCCACCTTCAGGCTGGAGCTGCAAGATCGCAAGGCGACGGCCCAGCAGACCGACGTGGTGCAACTCGATGCGCAGGTGCTCGACTTCGCCCAGGAAACCGAGCGCCAGATCGTCAGCGTGCGATTCCACGGACTGATCCGCGAACAGAAAGATGCACCGGCGGCACCGTTCGACGAGGTCTGGCACCTCGTGAAACCGGCCGACGGCAGCCGAGAATGGGCGATCGCCGGCATTGCGCAGAACGCTGTGGCCTGACCGACGTCGCGGCGGCAGACTGCGGTAGCCTGATGGCGTGCGCCGCAATGTGGGCGGCGACATTCGGAGGGCCGGTCCCATGTCTGCAGGAGAGCGTCCCGCTTCGACCCGCCGAGATCTTCTGAAGGGTCTCTCGGCGCTGGTCCCGGCTGTACTGTGGTCGCAGACCGGCTCCGCACAGTCGGCCCTGTCCGCGCCGCACGTTGCAACCAAGCCGATTCCGTCGAGCGGCGAAAACGTGCCGGTGGTGGGCCTGGGCAGCTGGGTCACGTTCAACGTCGGCGACGACCGCGTTGCCCGCGATGCCTGCGCTGAAGTCATGCGCGCATTCTTCGAGGCCGGCGGTCGCATGATCGACTCGTCGCCGATGTACGGTTCGTCGCAGGCGGTCATCGGCCACGGCTTGGCCCGCATCGGCCGCGCGGTGCCGGTGTTCGCTGCCGACAAGGTCTGGATCGCCTCGGGCGCGCGGGGGCCGGGCCAGATCGAGGAATCGCGCCGCCATTGGAACGTGTCGCGTTTCGACCTGCTGCAGGTCCACAACCTGCTCGCGTGGGAGGAGCATCTTCCGACGCTGTTCGCCATGAAGGCGGCCGGGCGGCTGCGCTACGTCGGCGTGACGACTTCGGAAGGGCGGCGCCATCGCGAAATCGAGGCCGTCATGCGCGAGCAGCCGATCGACTTCGTGCAGGTCAGTTACAACCTGCTCGACCGCGAGGTTGAAGCGCGCATCCTGCCGTTGGCGCGAGAACGTGGCATTGCCGTCATCGCCAACCGGCCGTTCCGCCAGGGCGCGCTGCTGCGCGAATTGCAGCGTCATCCACTGCCGCCATGGGCCACCGAGATCGGCTGTGACGGATGGGCGCAGTTCGCGCTCAAATTCATCGTCTCGCACCCCGCGGTGGCCTGTGCGATCCCGGCCACGAGCCAGGTTGCGCATGTGCGGCAGAACATGGGCGCCGCGCTCGGTCGCCTGCCCGACACGGCGATGCGGCGGCGCATGGCCGCACATGTCGAGGCGCTGTGACGCCGGTCTCGATGCGGGTACCCCAATGTCTGACTGGTGGACCTACCGGCTCTCGGACTTCCTGCTGTTCTCGGCGCGCACCTACTACCGGCTGTTCGAGCTCTACAACGCCGAGGTCTGGCCGGCCCATCTTCTCGGGCTCGCTCTCGGGTTCGCGCTCGTGGTCGTGTCGATGCAGGGCAGGGCCTGGGCGGCGCGCCCGGCCTGTGCGATGTTGGCGCCCTGCTGGTTCTGGGTGGCCTGGGCGTTCCATCTGCAACGCTATGCCACGATCAACTGGGCCGCGCCGTGGTTCGCAGCGGCGTTTGCGGGCGAGGGCGTGCTGCTGTTGGCCAGCGTCGGGTTCGGTGCTCGCTTGCGCATTCCTACGGCGCGCGGCCTCACCGCCTACGTCGGCCTCGGCCTGCTGCTCTTCGCGATGGCGGTCCAGCCCTGGCTCGGTGTCCTGCTCGGCAGGCCGTGGCTACAGGCCGAGGTCTTCGGTCTTGCACCGGACCCGACCGCACTCGGCACCCTGGGTCTGCTGCTGCTCCTGCGGCCCGTCGATGACACGGGCGGAGCGGGGCTGACGCCGGCGTACGCGCTGGTGCTGTGGCCGATTCCGG